>DATMIH010000206.1:0-6088 GCA_035554595.1 Solirubrobacterales bacterium | reverse complement strand
GCCGGAACCGACATCGGCACCCTGACAGGGGTCAAAGAAGGACATGCGGCGCTGGACGTCAGCGCGGTTCTCAACTGCGGCATCATCCCCTCGGCGGTCTGGACCGGTGAATACACGATTACAACCCCGACAGGGCTGGGGTGATCGACAAAGGCACCACCACCTTCGAGGTGGCCGGCAGCCCGAAAAACGAATCGGTCGAAATCACAGCCAGCCTCGCGGCCGGCACCTCGACGACGCTGAAAACCACAGGCGGCCTGCTCGCCAACACATGCACCGCCTCGCACGCCGAAGGCAGCACGACGAGCCCCTACTCGGGCGCGACCACGGTGGGCGGCCCGCTCAGCAGTCTGTCGTTCAGCAGCTGCACGGAAGAAAAAGTCGTGGTCGACGAAGCGGGCAGCCTGACGGTCGAATGGACCTCCGGCACAAACGGCACAGTGCGCTCGGCTGGCGCTGAAGTGAAGGTCCCGTCCCCGTTCGGCAAACTCACCTGCAAAACCGGTACCGGTACCGGTACCGATATCGGCACCCTGACAGGGGTCAAATCAGGCAACGCCACAATGGACATCAACGGTGTCCTCAACTGCGGCATCATTCCCTCCGCAGTCTGGGAAGGCAGCTACACCGTCACAAGTCCGTCGGGGCTCGGCGTCTCGTCCTAAACGCCGCGCCGGAGGTTTAGCGAGACCCAACGTCAAGAGCCGCCCCCCGATATCGGGGGGCGGCTCTCTTGCACGCCGGGCATGCCAGGACGCTCGGGGGTGAAAGTCCCCTGTGAAGGAGATGGCACAAACCACAAGCCGAAGCCAAACCGCCTCGCCGCGAGGAAGGTGGAGGCGAAACCGCGACCCGAGGAACACGGACCGCATCGGAGGTGTCCTGGCTTATCTCGGGAGACCTGTCGGGGGTCGGGCAGGAGTCAGCGCTCAAGGTGAAGCCTGAAGCTCCCCGTGAAGAGCAAAGCGGCTTACGGCGCCAGGCACCGCCCCACCCCGCCGGCACCGTGGCCCGAAGTCAGAGCATGCTCGACGCGGGCACCTACCGACCGCAACCCTTCTGCTCTCCAACGTCTACCTCGACCGGATGCCGGAGAAGCGAGGGAACCGCTTCGTCCGCTATGCGGACGACATCACGATCTACGTTGCCTCCAAGCGGGCCAAGGATCGCCTGCGCCGCCTCACGTCCCGCACTTGGGGCATCTCGATGGAGTAGCGGATCACCTCGATCAACCGCTTCAGCCGGGGGTGGATGGCCTACTTTGGGTTGGCCGACGCGCCCTCGGCCTTCGAGGAGCTCGATGAGTGGTTGCGCCGCCGGTTGCGGCAGGTCAGGTGGCCTATGAATAGGCCTACTCGCGCAAGGGCTACTGGCGAAAACGCGGGGGCTGCTCCCCTTCACCGTGCCTGCCCAACGCCTACTGGCGCGAGCAGGGGCTCGCCGGTTTCAGCCCTATCGCCGTTTCCGGGACGCGGCGCGAACCGCCGGATGTGGACCCGCACGTCCGGCTTAACTCTTACGAACTCAAATGTTCTTGACTATAGCTCGCCGAGGAGCTAGGACTTTCTCCGTACCCAAAGCTCCGGAACTCTCCGGAGCGGAATCAGGAGAATAAAATGAAGTATCTGAAGATGCTCGGTCTTGCCGCGGTCGCGGCCATGGCTCTGACGGCGTTTGGTGCCGGTACCGCCTCGGCCACCACACTCGCGACAAGCGGTACGGCAGAGAATGCTTCGATCACGATCGAAGCCAGCATCAAACCCGGCACCTCGGCGGTTCTGAGAACCACAGGTGGTCTCTTCGCCAACACATGCACCGAATCGAATGTGCTGGGCAAAACGGTTGCGCCCTTCACCAAGGCGCCGACCGAAGAAGAACCGAAAGCTAGGATCGGCGGACCCATTGAAACTCTGACGTTCAAAAAATGCAGCGAAGAAGAAGTTAAAGTTGATGAAAACGGTGAACTCGACATCGAGTGGATCTCGGGCACCACAAATGGGACAGTCCGCTCCAAGGGCGCGAAAGTGACAGTGCCGTCGCCATTCGGGAAACTCACCTGCACCACCGGTGCAGGTACCGACATCGGCACCTTGACAGGAGTAACCAAAGCTCAGGAAGAAGCTGAACCTCCTGTTAAACACGCCACGATGGACATCAACGGCGTGATCAACTGCGGCATCATCCCGTCGGCACTGTGGCAAGGCACCTACACGGTCACAGGCCCGACAGGGCTGGGCGTCGAGAGTTAAGCAGGCAGATCTCTTATGAGATCCGGCCTTTGTGGAGCCGCCGCTATGGAGGGGCGGCTCCATTTGGCCCCTTGACATGTTTCGAGGGGAGGCTAGAGTAAGCGCTCTAGGAACTGGCAGGGTATGACTTGGGGAAGCAGGCAGCATATTTAGCCAGGGGAAATCTGCATAGAGAGCTAGGAGACTGCATTGTCGGGGGATGCGACGGGTTTGAAGGCGGCGGGTACGACGGTCCAGCTGTGTGGCCGCCTGCTATTGCAATTGGCCGTTACCGCGCTTCTACTGGCGTATGCGGCCCCGGTCGCCGGCGCGGCGGAAGGCGAACGGGTGCTGGATCTGCAGCTCTCACTGGTCGGCGGCTGCAAAACGACGAGCGAGGACGCCGTCCTTGACCCCGGTCCCTGCCCCCTGGAAACCGAAAGCCCCCCAGGCCCCGGGGTCCCCGGAGTCGACCACCCGCCGAAAACCTTCTCCGACCCAAGGGCCGTCGCCACCGATGACTACGGCAACATCTACGTCAGCAGCTACGGCTCGAATTCCACGGGCAGCCAGGGCCGGATCGACGTCTTCTGCTCGGACGGCACCTTCATCTCCGAGCTGGTGACCCCCGGGCCGACCTCGCTGGCGATCGACAGCGAAGGCCACCTCTACGTCTTCAGCACCAGCCAGGGAAAAGTTCTTCGCTTCGACCCCGCCGCCCCTTACCAGCCTGGGAGCTGCGAAGTCGGGTACGACGCGACCCCTGACGCGGTGGTTTTGGAAACCCTGTCCTTCTACTCCGGCCTGGCGATCAACCGGGACAACGACCACCTGTTCGGCAATTTCGGGGGCGAAGACATCATCGAGTACGGCTCGGCCGAAGAAGGCAACGCTCAAGTCAGAAAAAGCCCGGGTCCAAGCTGGGGCGGTGGCGCCGGGATGGCGGTCAACGCCGCGCTGGACAGGATGTACGCGAGCGCCGGGTTCGCGGAAGAACGGATCGACATCTTCGACCTGAGTACCCCGGTGGGCCCCTATGCAAAAATCGGCTCGATCGATCCGGCTTCGGTTCCGGCTGAAGACTTCGGCACCCAGCTCTCGATCGCGGTGAACGAAGGCAACGGCCACGTCTTCGTCCTCGACGGGGAAAACTGCAACCTCTACGAATTCGAAGCCGACGGCACCTACCTGGCGACGGTCCCCAGCGCCTCCGTCCTCCAGTGCACCGAAGCCGGGGAGATCGGCGTCGACAACGGTCCCTTCAGCCCCAACGGGGCGCTCAGCACCCTCAAAGGCCGCTACCTCTACGTCCCCTCCCACGAAAAAGGCATCGGCCACTCCTTCGCCTTCCGCGAAGACACCTCGGGCCCACCGAAGATCGAATCGACTACGGCGGCCAACGTCAGCGAGGACGAAGCCGAACTGCAGGCCCAGATCAACCCCAACAGCCTCGAGACCACCTTCGCCTTCGAATACATCACCGAGCAGACGGCCGAGAAGAACGAAGAAGAAGCGAAAGACCCCTTTGCCGGCGCGACGCCGGCGGGAGGAGGGACGCTTGCGGCCGGCAACCTCGTCGCGGGTGCCTCGGCGGCGGTGGATGGCCTCTCGCCGGGAACGGCATACCGCTTCCGCGTGGTCGCGACGAACGAAGAAGGAGAAGACGAAGCCGAAGGGAGCTTCGCCACCTACCCGAACGTTGGGCTCGAACCGAACTCCTGTCCCAACGCTTTGCTTCGCACCGGCCCTTCGGCCCTCTTGCCCGACTGCCGCGCCTATGAGCTGGTAACGCCGGCCGATACCAACGCCCGTGCCCCCCTCGGGGTCGGAACTGAAGGCGGAGGCTTCACCACCCGGCAAGTCCAGCCGGCGGGCGACAAGCTGCCATTTCGTGTCGAGGGAGGCTCATTGCCAGGACTTGGCGGCACCGGGTCCCTGGTGGGCGATGCATACCTCGCGACTCGCACCCCCGCAGGCTGGTCCAACGCCTACACCGGGCCCTCGGGTGAGGAGGCCACCCAGGGCGTCCCCGGCACCCCCTCGCCCGACCAGGGCTACTCGTTCTGGGCGGCTGCGGGCAAAGGCTCGGCGGTCCTGGGGGGGCCGACCTATTACGTGCGCTACCCAGACGGTCACTCGGAGCTGCTCGGCCAGGGCAGCCTGGGTATCGACCCGGAATCGCTCGGGCAGCTGATCAGCGAAGGGGGAGGCCACATCGTCTTCAGCACCGGAGCTCTCGCCTCGTCGGGCGAGGCGGTTCAGCTGGAGCCCGAGGCGGCGCCTGACGGAACCTCAGTGGTTTACGACCGCACCGCCGACGGGGTCACCCACGTGGTCTCGCTGAAACCGGGTGAGTTCCCGTTTGGCTTCGGCGAAAACGCGGGGTTCCAAGGTGCTTCGCCCGACGGCAAAGGCATCGCCTTCAAAGTCGGCAACGTTCTTTATCTGCGCTACGACAACGAAGAGACCTTCGAAATCGGCACCGGGGTCGAGTTCGCCGGCTTCGCCGAAGGCGGTGGCCGCATCTTCTACGTCGAAGGCGGCGACCTCAAGGCCTTCGACGTGGTGGACGAAGAAGTGACCGTCTTCGCCGACGCCCCCGAAGTGGTGATCCCGGTCACCGTCTCGAGCGACGGCAGCACCGCCTACTTCGTCTCCGAGAGCGCGATAGCGGGCTCGGGCCCGAATCCCGAAGGGGAGGAACCCCAGCCGGGCGCGCAAAACCTCTACCGCTCCGAGGAAGGGCAGGCCGCCTTCCTCGGCACGGTGACCGACCGCGACGTGGAAGGTACTCCGGGCAGCAAAACGGACGGCCTCGGCCTCTGGGTATTCGCGCTTTCAGGGGGGATAGGCGAACTAGCTCGCGTCCCCGCCCGCAGCACTCCCGACGGGAGCGTGTTCCTGTTCAAATCGCGGGCGGCGCTCACGGGCTATGACCCCGAAGGCCACGCGGAGATCTACCGCTACGACTCCGCTGCGGGCGAGCTCGAGTGCCTCTCCTGCAACCCGACCGGGGCGGCGGCGAGCACCGATGCGAGCCTGCAGTCCGAAAGCCGCGGGCCCTCGGAGCTGTTCTCCAAATTGGCCTGGCCGGAGAATCTGCGCGCCGACGGCCGCCGCGCATTCTTTGAGTCGACCGAACCGCTGGTGGCCTCCGACGCCGACGGCCTCCAGGACGTCTATGAGTGGGAGGACCAGGGCGTCGGGAGCTGCACCCGGCCCGGAGGCTGCCTCTACCTGATCTCCTCGCCGCAGAGCACCCGCGACGAGTACCTGTGGGCGGTGAGCCGCAGCGGCGACGACGTCTTCTTCCTCAGCTCCGGCCTGCTGACCGGCTCCGACGTGGACGAAACCCCCTCGATCTACGACGCCCGCGCCGGCGGTGGTTTCGCCGAAGAGGCTGAGGACATCTGCGAGGGCGAAGGGTGCCGGCCGAGTCTCTCGCCCCCGCCTCCCTTGCCCGCCCCCCTCACCCCGGTGCTCGGCGCCGGCGATCAGACCACCCCCGCCAAGCGCTGCCCGAAGGGCAAGCACAAGGTGAAGCGGGGCGGCAAGGTTCGCTGCGCCAGGAAGATGCACCACAAGAAGAAGAGCGCCAAGAAGCACCGAGCCGGCGCCAACCGGAAGGGAGGCCGCCGATGAGCGCCGCTCTGCGCACCGCCGCCGCGACCGCCGTCTCGGCGCTGGCCCTGCTCGCCATCTGGGCCGGCCCGGCGACTGCGGCCGACGAATTCGACAAATTCGCGATCGAATCGGTCTCCGCCGGCCTCGCCGACAAGCAGGCGGGAAAGCACGCCGACATGACCCTGGGCGTCCACCTGACCCGGGACGGCAATCAGCCCTTCGCCAATGTGCGCGAC
>DATMIH010000205.1:0-3376 GCA_035554595.1 Solirubrobacterales bacterium | reverse complement strand
AGGTCGAGCGCTTTGTCGACCGCGGCGCCGACGTCGGGCACGCGGTAGAGGCGGGCGAAGACGGCGAGGTTGTCTTCGACGGTGACGTCGACGTCGAGGTTGTCGAGCTGCGGCACCACGCCCATCTCGGCCCGCGCCGCCTTGGCGTCGGCGGGCAGCTCGTGGCCGAGCACGCGCAGCTCACCCTCGTCGGCGATCGCCTGGCCGGTCAGCAGCCGCATCGTCGTCGACTTGCCGGCGCCGTTGGGCCCGAGCAGGCCGAGGCAGATGCCTTCCGGCACCTCGAGGTCGAGCCCGTCCACCGCCGTGATCGGGCCGAAGCGCTTGACCACGCCGCGGAGCTCTATCGCCGCCATGCGTCGATTCTCAATGATCGGCCGCGCCGGCGGCGAGCTGGCGCTCCAGCTCGGCGGCGCGCTCCGGATCGAAGAGGCTGAGCGCGACCGCGGTGGAGATCGAGCGCAGGGTGGAGACGGCGAGCAGGCGCGGGTCGTTGGGCAGGCGCCGCGCCGACTCGGAGAGGAACATCTCGGCCAGCACCGGCAGCTCGCGGCCGCCGGCGGTGCGCAGGACGTGGAGGACCGAGAGCGTGGCGCTGGCGTCGGAGACGCGCTGGTCCCAGCTCGCGGGGCTGGGGGTGACGATGACCATGTGCGGCCGCGACTCGATCAGGCTGCGCGGCAGGTGGTCGGTTTCGGTCGGCCTCGCCTCGACGAAGTGGATCTTCACCCCCGACGGTTCGGCGCTGCCGAGGTAGCGCTCGAAAGCTTCACGCGGCGCGATCATCGTCACCGCGAAGGTCTCGGCGCCGACCTCGGCGAGGTCCTCCATCAGTGCCGGCGCGTTGATCCCGCAGCCGACGATCGTCAGCCGCAGCGGCCCATCCGCCCGGACCGAGGCTTTCCAGGCCGCATCGACGAGGCTGGTGAAGGGCTCGACCGAGCCGTGCTCGGCGACCCAGCCGGGCAGCTTCTCGAGCGCTGGCGGCCGCGTGATCGCCAGCCGCAGCAGGGCAGAGACGGTGCGATCGCCGACCACCGCGTCCCACTCGGGCGGGAAGAGCTCCCAGCTGGCGTCGACGTTGCGGCCGCGGCGGAAGAGCAGCCGCACCTGCGGGCTGGCCTCCTGCTCCTTGAGGTAGTCGAGTAGGGCGAGGCCGGCCTGGGTCACCTCGACGTCGGCGGCCTCGGCGGCGATCGGCCCGCTGGTCGAGGGCATCAGCAGGATCGCCCGCGCCCGCTCGGCGCCAGCCAGCTCGAAGCCCGAGTCGCCGGCGGTGTCGCCGAAGAGCAGGTCGACCTTGAGCTCTTCGCCGCCGGCCTCTTCGAGGTCGTCGAGGATCTGCGCCCGCGAGTCGCGGGCAGACTCGGGCGCCAGCACGACGAGCCGGCTCAGCTCGGTCTCCAGCTGGGACTCCGAGGCGGCCGAGGCAGCCAGTGAGGCGAAGTCGACGCCGCCGATGACGAGCAGGTGGTCGCGGCAGCGCACTGGCCGGTCAGACTGGCCGAGCCGTTCCAGCGAGTTGGAGACCACCTCGGCGACGAAGGTGAAGAGCAGCCCGACGAGCAGGACCAGGCCGACGATCACCTGGAGCAGCCCGACCGTCCTTTCGGCGGCGTCGCTGTCGTCATGCAGGCTGGAGGGGTCGAGCACGTGCAGGACCGCGGACCAGAGCGCCTCGCCGAAGTCATCGAACTGGCCGAGTGCGTAATGGGCGATCGCGGCGCTGCCCAGCAGCACCAGCACCACCGCCGAGACCAGCAGGACGACGCGTCGAAACGTCGTCTCGGTGGCTCGTCTCAGCATGGCGCGCCTGAGCTTATGGGTCCATATGGGGGGACAAAGTCAGACACGTCCCCGGAGCCGGTGGGAGACTGACGGCGTGCTGGATGAGCGCTGGATCAAATCGCTGCACGTAGAGACGCTGCGCGAGTCCGAACTGCACGCGGGGCGGGAACCGCACGTGCTCTTCCAGGCCTCGACGATTGCGGCCCTGCTCGAGGGCGCCTACGAGGGAGACCTCTCCTTCGCCGAGCTTGCCGAGCACGGCGACCTGGGGCTAGGGACGCTGGACGGGCTCGACGGGGAGATGATCGCCCTCGAGGGCCGCTTCTACCGGGCCGACGTCGACGGTAACGTCACCGAGGTCGCCGCCGAGACGAAGACGCCGTTCGCGGTAGTGACCGGGTTCACCCCGTCGCTCGACACGGAGATCGAGGGGCCGCTCGACCATAACGAGCTGCTCGCCGAGCTCGAGCGGCTGATCCCCGCCGAGGCCGTCTCCTGCGCGATCCGCGTCGACGGGCGCTTCGAGCTCGTCCGCGCCCGCTCCGTGCCGCGCCAGAGCCAGCCCTACCGACCGCTGACCGAGGTCGTCGCCGAGCAGCACGTCTTCGAGCTCAGCGATGTCACCGGCACGATGCTCGGCTTCCGCTTCCCCGACTACGCCGAGGGAATCGAGGTCAGCGGCTACCACCTGCATTTCATCAGCGAGGACCGCCGCCGCGGCGGCCACGTGCTCGGCTCGCGCGCTGGCGGTCCCCTGCGCGTGCGCATCGATCCCTCTAGTGAGCTGCACGTGGAGCTGCCCGCCGGGATCGAGCTCGCCGATCCCGAGCTAGCCTCGGCTACCCACGCCGCGGTCGAGCGGGTCGAGCACCTGAGGTGATCTGATCGGCGCATGCCGGCGTCCTCGGTCGCTCACGTGCAAAGCACGCTTCGTTCCCTGCGTCCTGGGCCTGCTTGATCAGATCGCCTCAGGCAACGTCGAGGAGGCGCTCGGCGAGCCAGAGATCGCAGAGCCAGTCGGCGGGCTTGCCACCCTTGCGAGTGATGGCGATCCCCTCCTGGTCGCTCTCGACCGTGACCCGCTTGGAGGTTGCCGCGTACTCTCCACAGGGCAGGCGCACGCTCACCGCGCTCGTTTTGTCGCCAAGCCGGACGGAGACTCGCCGACCGTGGCGCTCGCCGCTCAGCACCAGCGCTCCGTGGATCTTCGGCCCGTCCCGGCCCGTCGTCGCTTCGCGCACCTCGATGTTGACCTTGGGCCGCTCCGTCACCTCGAGGCCAAGCGGCGCCATTGCCACGCCGACCTTGTCGTAGGCGCTGTCCATCTCGCCGCCAGGGGCGAGGGCGCGAAAGCTGCCGTAGAGCGCCGCGATCACGATCAGCGGCCCACCGATCAGCAGCGGCAGGAAGCTTTCGAAGAGGTAGAGCGAGGGGACGGTGAGGAAGATCAGCAGCGTCACGATCATCCCCAGCCGCAGGCTGCGCCGGCCGGCGTCCCACATCTGAGCGCGCGCCTTGATCGCCTCGCTACCGATCGGCTTGATTGCCAGTGCCGCCCAGAGCTGCTGTTCGCCCATCGTCGTCGGGT
>DATMIH010000204.1:0-36620 GCA_035554595.1 Solirubrobacterales bacterium | reverse complement strand
GAGGACGTCCTCATAAGAGGCGCCGCTGGCGGCCATCTCGGTGAGGATGAAGTTGGTGGTGCCGTTGACGATGCCGAAGACCTTGGCGATCTCGGTGACGCCGAAGCTCTCCTGGATCACCCGCACGATCGGGATCACACCCGCGACCGCGGCCTCGAAGCGAAGCTGAACACCGGCCTCGCGAGCGACGTCGAAGAGCTCCTCGCCGTGCTGGGCGAGGAGCTGCTTGTTGGCCGTCACCACCGGGCGTTTGGCCCGCAGGGCATCGAGCACGTAGCCGCGCGCCGGGTCGGTGCCACCGATCAGCTCGACGATCAAGTCGGAGCCGGCGAGGATCTCGCCGAAGTCACCGCCCTCGCGGGTCAGGATCCCGGTGATCTCCGGTCGTCTCCCCGTCGCCGCCTCGACCGCCTCGGCCCGCGCCTCGACCAGCTCGGCGAAGGCACCGCCGACCGTGCCGCGTCCCAGCAGCCCGATGCGAATTGGTTCAGACATCGCGGGAGGTCAGGTCCTCATAGGTCTCGCGGCGCACGACCACGCGGGCGTCGCCATCGCGACAGAAGATCACCGGCGGCCGCGGCACGCCGTTGTAATTGCTCGCCATCGCGTAGCCGTAGGCGCCGGTGGCGGGAGTGACGAGCACGTCGCCCACCGCCGGGGAGGCGAGCTGCGCATCGCGGACGATGATGTCACCGGACTCACAGTGCATGCCGGCGACAGTCGCGACGCTCTCGGCGGGCTCGGCAGCGCGATCGGCGATCAGCACTTCGTAGCGCGAGCCGTAGAGCATCGGCCGCATGTTGTCCGACATGCCGCCGTCGACGGCGACGTAGGTGCGAACGCCGGGGATCTCCTTGACCGTGCCGACCCGGTACGCGGTGATGCCGGCATTGCCGACCAGAGAGCGGCCAGGCTCGATCAGGATCTTCACGCCGTCGCCGAAGACCTCGGCGACGCCGCGCACCTTGACCTCGATGTAGGCGTCGATCGAGGGCGGCTCGTCCTCGGCCGTGTAGGCGATGCCAAGGCCGCCGCCGACGTTGACGATCCTGCACCAGTCGCCGGCCAGCTCGCCGATCGCCCGGATCGCAAGCGTGTAGGGCTCGAGCTCGAAGATCTGCGAGCCGATGTGGGCGTGCAGGCCGGTCAGGTTGAGTACGTCAGAGGAAAGGACGCGCTCGATCGCCCGCGCCGCCAGGCCATCCTCGAGACCGAAGCCGAACTTCGAATCGAGCTGGCCCGTCTGCACATAGGTGTGGGTCGAAGGCTTGATCCCGGGGGTGACGCGCACGAGAACATCCTGGGGCTGCTCGAGCAACCGCTCGCAGCGGTCGATCTCGTCGAAGGAGTCGAGGATCAGGTGGCCGACGCCGGAGCGGACGGCAAAGAGGATCTCCTCATCGCTCTTGTTGTTGCCGTGCATGTGGATGCGAGCGGGGTCGAAGCCGGCGCGCAGGGCCATGTGCAGCTCACCACCGGAGGCGACATCAACCGAGAGGCCCTCCTCAGCAAAGAGCCGGTAGGCAGCCGTGCAGGGCAGTGACTTACTGGCGAAGAGCACTTCCGCATCGGCGCCGCGTCGCTCGAAGGCCGCCCGGTATGAGCGGGCACGATCGCGCATGTCCTCGGCGGCGTAGAGGTAGGCCGGCGTGCCGAACTCAGCCGCCAGATCGACGACGTCACAGCCGGCGATCTCGAGATGACCGCGCTCATTGACGCGGCTCTTGCCGGGGAACACCAGCGACCCCTCGATCGGGTCCGCCACCGCCCCGGCCTGTGCGCGCTCCGCCATAGGCGGGCATTGTGACGGTTGAAAGGGAAGCGGCGGCTAGTGGCCGGCTATTTGCTGCCGCCGAGCAGGCCGCCGACCCCTTTGACGACTTCGTCGACGGTTTTCCCAACCGTCGATTCCGGGCCGGCAACGCTTTCGACGACTTTTTCGCTGGTTTCGGTGACGCCGGTGCTGCCGAGCGCGCCGCCGGTGGCTTCATCAACGCCAGAGACCGTTTTGTTGACGGTGCCGGTGACAGCGCCGGAGGTCGTTTGGCCGCCGGCTTCCGTCGTGCCCCCGGATCCGCCTCCGGCGCCCGGGTTGGAGCCGCCGCCGCCACTACCGCCTCCTGAAGCGGGGCTGGAGCTGGCTGAACCGACTGGAGAGGACGAGCCACTCGGCGTGGTTCCCCCCCGTCCTCCGTTGGCCCCGGGCGACGGCGCTTCGGTTGTCGGCGAGCCAGTTGTGGCCGTTGGGGATGCGTCGACGACGGTGGCCTGGTTTCGCCGCGCGCCGGCGGAGCCGTTATTGCGATTGCGCGCTGCGCCCCCGTTCGCGACTGACCCGGTGATGGCACCGATGCCAGCCGCTCCTGCCGGAGAAGCGGCCCCAGCGCCGGGGCTCGCGGGCCCGGCTGCGGTGCTGTCGTCACCGCCAATGCCGATGCCCGCAAGCGGCCAATCCCTCAAGGCCTGAAACGAGACGAGCAGAACAAAGGCGACCACTGCCGCGGCAACCAGCACGGTGCTGGACACCGCTCCCGCGAGATAGGTGTGAGCCTGGCGGATCATTCTTGGTGGCCTCCTCCGAGACTTGGTGGCCTCCTCCGAGAAGGTCGTACCCAGACTGGCAGGGTCAAACCCCGCCGGCATACCAAATAATTGAATTTCCTAGGGAATTCTGAGTAAATGACGCGGGGCGGACGAGGTCAGGCTTCTACAGATAGGCCATCGGATCGGTGACTTCGCCGTCGATGCGCACCTCGAAGTGCAGGTGCGGGCCGAAGCAGTAGCCGGTGCAGTCGCTGTAGCCGATGATTTGGCCCTGGGAGACCTGCTGCCCGGCCGAGACGGCAAACGTCTCCTGGTGGGCGTAGCAAGTTGAGAGCCCGCCACCGTGGTCGATGCAGGTGTAGTTGCCGTAGCCGCCGCTGCTCGCCTCGGGCTCGGTGAAGATCACGGTCCCGGCAGCCGCCGCCCGGATCGGGGTGCCACTGGGCACCGCGATGTCAATCCCGGGGTGGTACTCGTAACTACCGTTGATCGTGCGCGAGCCAAAGCCCGAGACGACCGCGCCATCGACCGGCCAGATCAGCCCACTGCTGCCACCGCGAATCGGCCCGGCCGGCAATGGCACTGATCCGTAGCCCGCAAGCTGCGCCGCGATCTTCGCCTGGATCTTTGCCACCGAGCCATCCAGCTCCTCTTCGTGCGAGCGGATCTTCTTCAGCGCCGCGACGCGATCGCCGCGGGCTGCAAGCAAAGACGACTGTCGCTCCTGGACCGCGCCGCGAGCGCTCGCCAGGGCCTGCTCTTCGGCCGCGATCGAGTCGCGTGCCGCTTCGATCTGGTCCTTGGCGCCGCGCAGGCGATCGACCGTGCGCCGGACCTGATCGCGCAGTTCGCGCACGCGGCCGACGATCGCTTCGTCGTTGCCACGGATGCGATTGAGGTATTCGGTGCGGTCGATCAGGTCGTCGTAGCCGTTGGCGCCGACGATGACGCTGAGCACATCGGGTGTGCCGGTCTCATACATCGCGACGAGGCGCTCTCGCAGGGCGGACAGGGCGCGCTTCAGATGCGAGCGCATCTTGACCAGGCGCGTCTTCGCCACCTTCAGCTGCGCCACCGCGCGGTCGAGTTCCTCCTGCTTGGCGTTGAGGCGAACTTCGACCGCCGCCTCCTGTTTGCGCAGGCCCGCCACCTCAGTTGTCAGCCTGTCGATGCGATCGCCAAGCTGGGAGATGGTCGTCGAGAGCACGCCCGAGCGTTCGTGCACCTTGGAGAGCTTCGCTTCCTTGGCGTCGAGCTTCGATTCGAGATCTTCGGCGGGGGCGACACTGGCAGCGAGCAGCACAACCAGTGCCGCCGCAGCGACGAGAAACGCCGCCAGGGCAAGGCGATTTCTGACCATCGCCGCCGAGGCTAGCCAACTCGAGATGTCGCGACTTGCAGGGAATTCCCCTGCAAGTGGGCTTGCGATCAGGCCTGGGGCGAGGCGTTCTCGACGTGCAGGAGGTCGGCGGAGGCCTCCTCCTCCATCTGCAGCGTCGTGTGGTCGATCCCAAAGCGCTCGTGCAGCAGCAGCTCGAGCCGCCGGCGCACCAGCCCAGGGTCGCAGTCCGCACTGACCACCACGTGCGCAGCGAGAGCCCCAAATCCCGACGTCACCGTCCAGATGTGCAGGTCATGAACCGAGCGCACCCCCTGCTCCGAACAGATCGCCGCCCCTGCGGCATCGACGTCCACGCCAGCGGGCGCCGCCTCCATCAGAACGTCAAATGGCTCCTTGATCAGGCGCCAAGACGAGATCAGGATCAACAGCGAGATCACAAGACTGACGATCGGGTCGACGATTGACGAGCCCCCGGCGAGGACCACCGCGCCGGCGATGATGACCCCGATCGAGCCCAACGCGTCAGCGGCAGAATGCCGCAGCACCCCCTCCAGATTGACGTCAGCCCGCTCGCCCCGCGCCAGCACGAGGGTCGCGGCAAGGTTGCCGGCGAGACCAAGCAAGCCGAGCCCGACCACCCCACCCGCATCGATCGACGGCGGATCGCCAAGCCGACCAATCGCCGCATACCCGATCACGATCGCCACAGCGACAAGCAGCAACCCATTAACCAGCGCCGCAAGGATCTCCGAACGCTGGTAGCCAAAGGTCATCCGCCCCCCAGCCGGTCGCGCAGCCAGAGCGGCAGCAAACAACGCCAGCCCAATCGCCCCGACATCCGAGAGCACATGCCCCGCGTCGGCCAGCACCGCCAGCGACCCGGTAAGCACCCCACCAACCGCCTCAGCGACCAGCATCCCCGCGTTGATCCCCAAAGCAATCCACATCCGCCGCCGGCTGTCGCCGCGCCGCGCATCGAGAGAGTGCGAGTGAGCGTGCGAATGCACGGCTCGGAGCTTAGAGAGCCGTCGGGGGTCTCTTCTCAGGAACTCCCGCGAAGCGGCCTGAGAAGAGACCCCCGACGGCTCCCCATGCCTTAGGCGGGAACCGGCTCCTTCTCAGATGACTTCTCTGCCATCGCCTCGCTGGCGATTTCCGCCGCGTACCCAAGCCGCTCGGCGTATTCCCGCGCCTGCATCCGCGAGATAACCATCCGCTGAATCTCTGCCGTCCCCTCGAACAGCTGGTAGATCTTGGCGTCGCGGAACCACTTCTCCAGCGGGCACTCGGTGCTCCAGGCGTAGGGACCGACCAGATCCATCAGCGTCGTCGTCGCCCACATCGTCACGTCGCCGGCCTTGAGCTTCGACATCGAGCCCTGGCCGCCGCGCATCGGGATGCCGTTGCGGCCCATCCAGGCAGCGCGCTGGACCAGCAGTCGCGCGGCTTCGATCTCGGTCGCTACGTCGGCAAGAACCTGCTGGATGCGCTGCTCGCCGAGCAGCGGTTTGCCGCCTTCGGATTGACCGTCGAGGTACTCGAGGGTCCACTCGTAGGCAGCCTGGGCGATGCCGAGCGCCGAGGCGCCGACCAGCGGCCGGGTCATCTCGAAGGTCGCCAGCGCATCGGCACCGCGGGACTTCTTGCCTTCGCGCCCGCGCTGCAGCTTGCGCTCCAGCTTCTCCTCGCCGCCAAGCAGGTTCTCGATCGGGATACGGCAACCCTCGAGCACGATCTCCGCCGTGTGCGAGGCGCGGATGCCGAGCTTCGACTCCTTCTTGCCTTGGCTCAGCCCGGGGGTGCCCTTACCAATTACAAAGGAGGCCTGGCCGCGAGTGCCGAGGGCCGGGTCGACGGTGGCGACGACGACGTGCACGTCGGCGATGCCGCCGTTGGTGATGAAGACCTTGGTGCCGTTGAGTACCCACTCGTCACCGTCGCGCTTGACCGTCGTCTTCAAGCTCTTGACGTCGGAGCCGGCTTGCGGCTCGGTGACCGCGTATGCGCCCAGCTTGATTTCCTCGCCGCTGCCGAAGCACTCGGGGACCCAACGGGCGATCTGCTCGGGCGTGCCGGAGGAAGCGATTCCCGCCGCGGCAAGGCCGGAGCCCGAGATCGCCAGGGCGGTGCCGGCGCAGCCCCAGTGGAACTCCTCGGCCGAGATCACCTGCATCTGGCCCTGCTCGTCGGCGGCGGAGGCCTGGATGCTCTCAAGGCCGCCGAAGCCCTGTTTGCGCGCCTCCTTGATCACCTCCCAGGGGGTGCTCTCCTCTTCGTCGTGCTTGCGGGCGGCGGGCCTGATCACCTCACGGGCGAAGGTCCGACAGCGCTCCTTGTGCTCCAGCTGCTCGTCGGTCAGTGCGAAATCCATGGGTCCCTTCTTGGTCGGCGGCGTGTCGCGCGGTTGATTGACTGGTCAGTCAACCAGTCCCGGAAAGGTTAGCTGACCAGCCAGCCACCGCCTCGCCTGTACCGTTCCGGCCTTGGCCGGGAAACGCCCCATCAACGCTGAGGTTCCGGCGGCTACACCGGAGCGCTCGCCCAAGCCTGAGCCGGCACCGGAGTCGCCACAGGCGAAGCCGACGGAGTCGGCTGCCAAAGCGCCGAAACCCGAGCAGTCCCCAACCTCGAAACCGGCGGTGACGCCCGCCAAGCGAGGACGCAAACCGATCCCGGCAGCATTGAAGGCAATCGGCGGACTGGTTCTGATCGCCGTCGTCTTCCTGATCGCCGCCGTGCTCGGTGGCGGCGGCTCGAACAAACAGGACGAAAAGCCCGCGCCGGCGCCGGTCCAGGCCACGCCCGAACCGCCGCCCGAGGAAAAGCAGACCCCCACTGCCGAAGCGGCCGAAGAGCTCGGCTACCCATCGTTTGCGACCAACAACACAACCAGGGTCGGCGGCTCCGATGCCGCGACCACCGCGGCCGGCGTGGCGCTAGCCGTCTTCCCCTCGGCCAAGGTCGCGCAACGGCCCGCGGCAGTCACCCTGGTCGACGAAGGCGATTGGCAGGGAGCTGTCGCAGCGGCAGTGCTGATGTCGGCCCCCGTGCGGGCGCCGCTGCTCGTCTCCTCTGGTGGTGACCTTCCCGACCCCACCTCCCAGGCCCTCGACGCCCTCGATCCGCAGGGAAGCCGCGCAACCGACAAAGCGCAGGCCTTTGCGATCGGCGGCGCTGTCGCCCCAGAGGGGCTGCGAACGACCAAGGTGAAAGCGGCGAACCCGGCCGCCCTCGCCGTCGCCATCGAGGCACTGCGTAACAAACTGCTGGGGGACGCTCCACGGCACATCGTCCTGGCGCCGGAAGACGAGCCGGAATTCGCCGCGCCGGCGGCGGCTTGGGCCGCCCGCTCCGGCGACGCCGTCCTCTACAGCGGCCCTGGCAAGCTCCCCAAAGAGACCGCCGGCGCGCTGAGCGAAGACCCGAAGACGCCGGTCTACGTGCTCGGGCCGTCCTCGGCGATCTCCTCCGACGTGGTGCGGGAAGTGGCCAAGATCGGCAACCCGGTGCGGCGGGTCTCCGGGGAGAAACCGGTCGAAAACGCGATTGCCCTGGCCCGCTACGCGAGCGGGGGCTTCGGCTGGAACGTCAACGACCCCGGACACGGCCTGGTCGTCGCCCGCAGCGACGAACCGCTTGCGGCGGCGATCGCGGCGCCGCTCTCGGCCTCGGGTACCTGGGGGCCGCTGCTGCTCAGCGATGACGCCGATACGCTGCCGAAAGCGCTGCGCGAATACCTGCTCGATATCAAGCCCGGCTACACCACCGATCCGACCCGCGCCTTCTACAACCACGTCTGGGTGATCGGGGACCAGGAGGCCATCGACGTGAACCAGCAAGCCGAAATCGATCAGCTCGCCGAACTGGCCAAGATCGGAGGGGGGGAAGAATGAGCGAGGCCGAGAGTCCCGACCTGCTCGGCGACGGTCACCGGGTCACAGCCGAGGACATCCGCGCCCTGGCCGGCGCCTCCACTCCCCACTTCGCCCTCCAGGTCCGCAACCGGATCCGCCGTCTGATCGAGCCGCTGCCCGCCGACGACCCAGCCCGGCGCGAAGGCGAGCGCAAGATCGCCGAGCTCGAAGAGCTGGCCGAGCACAGCGGCGATCCCCGCGGCACGATGGGAATTTCCTCGCATTGAAGTACCTCGCTCCTGGGGTCTGGCGCCTGAAGGAGTTCCCGACACCCTTGATCAACGTCTATCTGGCCGAGGACGTGCTGATCGACGCCGGACGACGCTGGGACAGGGGGCGCATCTTTGCCGAGATCGAGGGACGGGAACTATCGATGCTGGCGCTGACCCACGTCCACCCCGACCACCAGGGCGTCGCCAAGGATGTCTGCGAGGCCCGCGACATCCCGCTCGCCTGCCATGCCGACGACGTCGATGCGATGGAGGGAAGGCGCCCGATCCAGGAGGCAGCGCCCACCAACCCCTACAACCGGCTGATCAAGCGAATCTGGCAGGGACCTCCGCATGAGGTCGGCCAGGTGCTGAACGAGGGCGATGGGATCGCCGGGTTCCGGGTCATCCACGCGCCCGGACACGCGCGCGGCGAGGTGATCTTCTTCCGCGACTCCGACCGTGTGGCGATCTGCGGCGACCTGATCCGCAACATGAGCTACGCCACCGGACTCCCCGGCGTCAAGGAGCCGCCCGACATCTTCACCTACGACCCGCCTGAGAACCGCTGCTCGATCCGCAGGCTGGCTGATCTGAACCCCAGCCTGATCCTGCCCGGCCATGGGCCCGCCGTGACCGATATGGCCGCCTTCGAGCGCTTCGTCGCCGCCCTGCCGGCATAGCGTCAGAACGGCGCAACGTTCTGTTGCTCTAGCAGCGCCGTAAAACGTTGCACCTCGAGGGCGATTAGTCCCCGCAAGCGACGGGTATTGCCGGGACAAGTCCGCGAAACCAAGGGGAGTCCATGGACACCATAAGGAGCAGGAGGCCATCGGCAGCAATGGTTGTTGCCGTCATCGCTTTGATCGTCGCCCTGGCCGGCACGGCCTATGCGGCGCAGTCGATCAACGGGGGGTCGATCAAGAAGCAGACGATCGGCGGCGGCAAGCTCAAGCACAAGACGCTGACCGGCTACCAGATCAACACCAACAAGCTTGGCATCGTTCCGTCGGCCAAGCGGGCGGCCCATACCTACTGGGTAGTGGTCAACAACCCCGGTGGCGCCGGTAACGCAACCCTTGCCCGAGCCAGCGACCAAGGCATCAGCGCGACCGAGGGTGGCGGCGCCGTGGCCGTGATCTTCCCAGCCAACGTCAGCGGCTGCGCCAACGTCGCCGGGCGCAACAACGCCAGCACCACGGTGCCGGGAGCAGGCTACGCGCAGACAAACATCGCACCGGCCAACCCGAACGCGATCGAAGTCCGCACCCGCGACGAAAAAGGCGCTGACGCGGATGCTGACTTCAACCTGATCGTCGTCTGCCCGTAACCAGCCGCGAGCCTCGGCTCGGCCCCATGTCACCAGCGGGGCCGAGCCGACGGCGCGCGAGCGGTTAGGCTGGTCGCGTGAGCGGCGAGATCGAGCACGGCTTCAAAGAGGGCGACAAGGTCTGGGTCGAGGACGGCGACGGCAAGCACCACCCCGGCATCTTCGTCGCTGACAACGAGGCTTCTGGCTGGTTCGGCGGCGGCCCAAGCGCCTACGTCGTCCACCCCGAGGCCAAACAGGCCGAGGTCGTCTCGACCTTCCGAATCACCCCCCGCGACGAGTAGCGGGTGCCTCTGTCCTTAGCTTGCAGGAGGCGGCGGCTATGAAAGCGCGCGGGCTTTGCTCATGTCGACCCGCTCGCCACGAAACGGCACTCCCTCGGCGATGAGGTGCCGCTTCTGCCGCGCGCCCTTGGCCAGCGAGCCGTCGGCGCGGACCACGCGCCACCAGGGCAGGTCCGGGTCGTCAACCGCGAAGAGGACGGTCCCGGCAAACCGCGGCGCCCCCGGCGACACGTCCCCGTAGGTGCGTACAAATCCCTCCGGGATCCTCCGCACCCGCTCCAGCACCTCCATCTCGCTCACGCCGTCGGACCGAAGGCAGAGATGATGCGGTTTTGGTACTCGCTCAGCTCTTCGGGTGAGATGAAGTAGGTCGGCGGGGTGAGGAAGAGGCCGTCGGCGCGCTCGGCCGTTGCCTCGACCCGGGCGCGGACCTTGTCGAGCGGGCCGGCGGCGCAGTAGGTCTCGACCATCTCGTCGCTGATCGCGGCGGGGACGGCGGCGAGGTCGCCGCGGCGGAAGGCCTCGCCAGCGGCGACGGCATTGTCGGCGAAGCCGTGCAGCTCCCAGAGCGGCATGTAGGTCTTCACCGTGGCGTAGAAGGAGATCGTGCGCCGGGCCATATCGATCGCCCGCGCCTCGTCGTCGTCGATCGCACAGCAGACGGTAGGTAGGTAGTCGAAGCTGGAGCGCTCACGGCCCGAGCGCTTCAGTCCCTCTTCAAAGGAGCTGACCACAACCTCGTCGATCCAGCGCAGGCTTTGGATCGGGTGACCGATCAGGCCATCGGCTACATCGCCGGCCATCCGGCACATACCGCCCTGCACGCCAGCGGTGTAGATCGGCACCGACTCGCGCGGCGCCGGGTGCGGGCGAATCCAGCCCTTGATGTCGATGTCGTAGTAAGAGCCTTGGTAGCGGATCGGTTCACCCTTTCCCGCCTGCTGCATGATCAGCCGCGTCGCCTCGATCGCCTCGCGCAGGTGAGGCGCGGGTTTGCCGTACTCGGCGTTGTGCCAGGTTTCGTTGAGGCGCTTGACCCCCGAGCCGAGGCCGAGACGGAAGCGCCCGCCTGACATCTCGTCGATGTCGAGGGCGCTGACGGCGAGGATGAAGGGACTGCGGGTGAAGGCCCAGGCGATTCCGGTGGCGACGTCGATGCGCTCGGTCTTGCCAGCGAGGTAGGCGGCCTGGGTGACCGAGGAGCGGAAGAGCTCGGGCGCCCAGACGCACTCGACGCCGGCCGCCTCCGCCCGCTGGGTCTCGGTCTCGAGGTCGGCGACCGTGGTGCCGATCGCGGCGACGGAGATCCGCTCGAGCGCGCCCATGCCTCAGCCCGTCAGGCCGGGACCGGCGCGGCGTCGGCGAGGACGGCGTCGGCGACGCGTTCGCGGTGCCACTTTGAGTCGCCGAACATCGCCGCGTTGGCCTTGCCGCGCTTGAGGAAAAAGTGCAGGTCGTGCTCCCAGGTGAAGCCGATCCCGCCGTGCACCTGAATCGAGGCGTCGGGGACGCGCCAGCCGGCGTCGGAGGCGTAGGCCTTGGCCATCGAGGCGGCGGTGGGCAGCGACTCGGGCTCGGCGTCGGCGGCCCAGGCCGCTCCGTAGACCGCCGAGCGGGCGTTCTCGGTCTCCAGCAGCATCTGCGCGCAGCGGTGCGAGACCGCCTGGTAGGCGCCGATCGGCCGGCCGAACTGCTGGCGGTCCTTGGCGTAGGCGACGGCCATCTCCATCGTCCGCTGGGCAAGCCCGGTCGACTCGGCGGCAAGCGCAACGCAGAGCCTGAAGAAGACGGCGTAGTAGTCGGCCTCGGCGGCCGGCAGCGAGTCCTTCGCCGCGATCTTGACGCCGTCGAAGCGGACCGCGTAGAGGCGGCGGGTGGTGTCGATCGAGGTCGACGGGGTGACCGTGACGCCGTCGGCACCGCGCTCGACCAGGTGACGACGGCCATCGGAAGTGGCGACGAGGAAGAAGTCGGCGGCCGCGGCGTCCATGACCAAGACCTTCTCGCCGTCGAGGACGATGCCATCGCCCTCGGCGCGCGGCTCCATCGTGAAGCTGCCGATCGTCGCCGGGCCCCCGGCATCCCAGAGCACGGGCGTGCCGCGCAGCTTGCCCTCGGCCAGCGGCCGCAGGAAGCGCTCGCGCTGGTCGTCGGAGCCGCAGATCGAGAGAGCGAGTCCGGCGATCGTGTTGGAGAAAAGCGGCGAGGGGGCGAGCGCGTAGCCCATCTCCTCGAAGAGAACGGCTAGCTCGACGACGCCGAGGCCCTGTCCACCCCACTCCTCCGGCAGCGCCAGCCCGGTCCAGCCGAGCTCGGCCATCTCATCCCAGTCGGACTGCTCGAAGCCGTTCTCGCTCTCGGCCAGCTCGCGGACGCGATCGGACTTGTAGCGAGCGGCGAGGAAGTCGTGGGCGGTTGCCTTGATCGCCTGCTGCTCATCGGTGAGGTCGAAGTACATGACTTAAATTCCGCCCGCGTACTCTGCTTTCGCAAGGACGCGCTCATAACCCCCCGCGATCTCGCATCCTTGCTCACGCGTCCGCCGCGGGCGGGTGGTTGTCTCTGGAATCCTCATCTCATCCTCGGCAGGCCGAGCACGCGCTCGGCGATGATGTTCTTGAGGATGTCGGTCGTCCCGCCCTCGATCGAGTTGGCGCGCGAGCGCAGGAAGCTGTACTGCCAGGCGCCGCCGGCGACGACGTGCTCGTCGCCGCGCGTCAGCGGCGCGTAGGCACCCTCGATGTCGAGTGCCAGCTCCGCTATGCGCTGGTTGATGTCGGCCCACTGCCACTTGCCCAGCGAGCCCTCGGGGCCCGGAATGCCCGACTGCATCGTCTTGGTCAGTCCGCGGTAGGCGTTGAGCCGCATCGTCTCGGCCTCGATGTGGAGCTGGGCGATGCGCTGACGGAAGACTGGGTCCTCAGCGGCGGTTCCGCCGTTGAGGCGCGTCTCCGCAGCCAGCGCGCCGAGGCGTTTGAGGTTGTTGGCGATCTGGGCAATCGCGCCGAAGGCGAGGCCGGCGCGCTCGTTCATCAAGGTCGTGATCGCGACCGACCAGCCGTTACCCACCCCGCCGACGATGTTCTCGTCCGGGATGCGGGCCTCGTTGATGAAGACCTCGTTGAACTCGCCCTCGCCGGTGATCTGAACCAGCGGCTTGGCTTCGACGCCAGGCTGGTCCATGTCCATCAGGAAGTAGGTCAGCCCCTTGTGCTTGGGCGCGTCGGGGTCGGTGCGGGCGACGAGCATGCACCACTTGGCGTACTGGGCGAAGGTGGTCCAGACCTTCTGGCCGGTGACGACCCATTCGTCACCGTCCCTGACCGCCCGCGTTTTCAGCGAGGCCAGGTCGGATCCCGACTCAGGCTCGGAGAAGCCCTGGCACCAGATCTCCTCGCCGGTCAGGATCGGCTCCAGGTAGCGCTGCTTCTGCGCATCGGTGCCGTGGGCGATGACCACCGGGCCGCCCATCGCCAGGCCGAGCACGTTGGCCGGGCTCGGGGCCTCCAGCCGCGCCGCCTCGCCGACGAAGATCGCCTGCTCGATCATCGTCGCGCCGCGGCCGCCGTACTCCTTCGGCCAGGAGATCCCAGCCCAACCCGCGGCGTGCATCTTCAACTGCCACTCGCTGCGGAAGGCCATCACCTCCTCGAGACCGGCTTCCGGCTCGGGCCCGGGATGGTTGGCTTCGATCCAGTCGCGGACCTCGTCGCGGAACTGCTGCTCGGAGGGCGAGAGGGTCAGGTCCATCGGCCGCGGAGCATAGCGGCCGACTGGCCGTTCAGCCAGGACTTCAGCGGCTGCTGCAGGCCGTGAGGCCGTATTCGCCGGCGATCCTGCTGGAGATCCCGAAGACGACGTCGCTGCTTTTGGTCACGGCCTGAGGATCCTGTTCCGCGGTTTCGACTCCTTCTTCGAGCGCGCCGATCATCGCGTCGATCTTTTCCTCGTCGCCGTCCGGAATGCCAAGCGCGCGCAGTTCCTTCACTTCCCGGCTGACGTTTGGCACCATCGCCGTCGTCACTATCTTGATCTGCTCGTCTTCGCTCACTTTGGCCAGGTTCTGCGGGTGTTTCAGGGCGGCGAAGATGGCCTTCTGCAGGCGTTCCGTGCCCTTTTTGCAGATCGCATCGGCCTTGACGATGAAGTCTTCTTTGGAGATCGTCTTGCCGCTGCTGGAGTCCTCGCCGCCCCCGCTGCAGCCGGCGAGGAGCAACGCAGCCATTGCGACAACCGCGATCAGCGCGAGAGGTCCCCTACCCATGGCGGGGAACTTACACCGCTCGTACCGATCTGGGAATCCCGGCGAGCCGAATCTCAGACGCGCTGGATCAAGGTTCCCGTGCCCAAGCCACCGCCGCAGCACATCGTCACCAGGCCCATCTCCTTGTCGGTGCGCTCCATCTCGTGCAGGAGGGTGGTGATCAGGCGTGCTCCGGTCGAGCCGAGCGGGTGACCGAGGGCGATCGCGCCGCCGTTGACGTTGACGCGGTCCATGTCGGGATCGAGCTCCCGGCGCCAGGCGGCGACGACCGAGGCAAAGGCCTCATTGATCTCGACCAAGTCGATGTCGTCCATCGTCATCCCGTTGCGCTCGAGCAGCTTGCGCGTCGCCGGGATCGGGCCGGTGAGCATGATCACCGGGTCGACGCCGACCGTGGTCTGGTCGAAGATCCGGGCCCGCGGCTTCAGCCCCAGCGCGTCGGCCTTCTCGCGCGTCATCAGCAGCACCGCGGCGGCGCCGTCGGAGACCTGCGAGGAGTTGCCGGCGGTGATCTTGCCGTCCTCCTTGAAGGCGGGCTTGAGGTTGGCCAGGCCCTCCAGTGTCGTCTCGCGCAGGCCCTGGTCGATCGAATAGGTATCTCCGTTGACCGAGAAGGGGACGATCTCGCGCTCGAAGCGGCCCTCCTCAGTTGCCTTGGCGGCGAGCTGCTGGGAGCGCAGGCCGAGCTCGTCGAGCTCGGAGCGGGGGATCTCCCACTGGTCGGCGATCATCTCGGCCGAGAGGCCCTGCGGGATCAGGTTGTAGCGCTCCATCAGCTCGGGCGAGAAGGGTGCGCCGTGCTCCTTCATCACCGAGTAGCCGTCGGCGAAGGAGATGTGGCCCATGTGCTCGACCCCGCCGCCGATCGCGACGTCGTGGACGCCGGAGGCGATCAGGGTGGCGGCGAAGTTGACCGCCTGCTGGGCGGAGCCACACTGGCGATCGATCGTGGTCGCCGGCGTCTCGATCGGCAGGCCGGCCTCGAGCCAGGCGTTGCGACCGATGTTGACCCCCTGCTCGCCGAACTGCTGGGCGCAGCCGGCGATCACGTCGCCGGTCTCGGCCGGATCGACGCCACTGCGCTCGAACAGCTCGCTGTAGGCCTTGGCCAGGAGGTTCGAGGGATGGACGTCCTTGTAGTAGCCCTTCTCCTCGTGCCCGCGCCCGATCGGGGTGCGCACGGCCTCAACGATGACGACCTCGCGGCCACCGAACTTGCCGTTTCCGTTGTCTGCCATCACGCCCTCCGATCGATTGACTGGTCAGTCAACCAATCGTAGCCGTCCCGGCGCACGGGTCCTGTCGCGGCGGCCCTCCCCCATGGCGCGCGGGTCCTGTCGCCGTAGGGGGGCCCACCCCCTGCGGTCGCTAAAGCGTCCTCGGGGGCGGGCCCCCCTACGGCGCCACCCGCGCGAGCTGCGTCATGATAGGAACCCGGCCATGAACGCAAGCCAGGGGTATGAAAGTCCGGGAATCGCGGGAAGCGGCGCCATCGCCACGGGCCTAGCCGCGGTCGCAACCACAACCGCAGACGTGATTCTGCTGGCGCGCAGCGAGGCCTCGGCCTGGCGCGCCGAGGAGAAAGTGGTTGCCGCCTGCGCCAAGATCGACGGCGCCGAGGCGTCGCGACTGCGGGTCACGACGGACCCTGCCGACCTCTCCGACTGCGACGTGATCGTCGAGGCGATCGTCGAGGAAGTCGGCCCCAAGGGTGAGCTGCTCGCCAGGATCGCCGAGGCCTGCCCCAACGCCGACCTGGCGACGACGACCTCCTCGCTCAGCATCGCCGCGATCGCCGAGGCCGCGGGCGTAAGCAAGCTCTTCGGCCTGCACGTCTTCAACCCGGTGCCGCGGATGAAGCTGGTCGAGGTCTGCTTCCCCGACGGCGCCGCGGGCGCCCGCGAGACGGCTCTCGCCTGGTGCGCGGCGCTGGGCAAGACCGCGGTCGAGGTTCCTGACCTGGCCGGCTTCGTCGTCAACCGCCTGCTCTTCCCCTACCTCTTCGACGCCGTCCGCTTCATGGAACAGACCGGCATGGAGGCAGGAGAGATCGACACCTGCATGAAGCTCGGCGCCGGCCACCCGATGGGCCCGCTGGCTCTGCTCGACTTCGTCGGCCTCGACGTCTGCAAGGCGATCGGCGACGCCCTCTACGCCACCTCTAACGAGGATTACCAGAAGCCCCCCAAGCTCCTGGTAGAGATGGCGGATGAAGGCAAGCTGGGCCGCAAGTCCGGCGCCGGCTTCTACACCTACGACTAGCGCTTACCGGCTAGATCCCAAATAACGTCGGCAGGGGATATCCCCTGCTGGCGCGCCTTCAGCTCGATCTCTTCCCAGGGAAGCTCGGCCTCGGGGAGCTCGTCCCAGCGGGCCAGATCAAGTGCTTCGACCGCGCCTTTAAGCGCCGGTCCTAGGTGCTCCTCCGAACGCAGCAGGGCCCGTAGGACTTCAAGCTGCTTATCGCTCAATCGCACAACCCACATGCGATACCTCCAGGTTTGAATGGGGAACGCGGGTTGCCCGGAGAAGCTAGGAGTCGTGACGGACGGAACCGCTGATGCGGACCGCCTCGATGCGGTTCTCGCGCACCGACTCGACCCGGATCGTGTAGCCGTTAGCGGTGATCGTGTCGCCGCGCTTGGGCAGCCGGCCAAGCTCGCCGAAGACGTAGCCGCCGACCGAGTTGTAGGCATCGGTGTCGACCGGCAGCTCGATGCCGGCGTCGGATAGATCGCCGAGCGAGACGTGGCCGCGCACGAACCACTCGCCGCTGGCGAGCTGGCGCAGGGCAGCGGCGCGGGGGTCGGTCTCGTCCTCGATCTCCCCCACCACCTCCTCGAGAATGTCCTCGACGGTGACGATGCCGACCGTGCGTCCGTACTCATCGACGACCACCGATAGCGAGGTGCGCTGGACCTGCAGGTCGTGGAGCAGGTCATCGAGCGGGCGCGTCTCGGGCACGATCACGGCGTCGCGCACGGCCGGCGCGATCTCGGCCTCCGGCCCGTCGCTCATGTAGAGCCGGGCGAGGCTGTTGTTGTGGACTATCCCCTTGACCCGGTCGGGGTTCTCGTCCTCGATCACGACCAGGCGCGTGTGACCCGAGGTGACGCAGCGCCGCAGCGCCGTCTCCACCGTCTCGGAGGAGTCGACGGTGACGACCGCGGGGATCGGCGTCATCACCTCGCGTGCCTCCTGCTCATGCAGGTGGAAGACGCCGCCGAGCATCCCCGCCTCGCCGGGGTCGAGGGTGCCGCCCATCTTCGAGCTGTCGATGATCTGCTTCAGGTCCTCGGCCGTGTGGTGCTCTTCGATGTCGGTGGGATCGACGCCGAAGAGGCGGACGATCGCGTTGGAAATCGCGCTCAGCAGGAGGATCACGGGCGCCGTCACGGCGCGGAACCAGTTGAGCGGGCGGGCGACGCGGCGGGCGGTGCGCTCGGCGTGAGCGATCGCGATCATCTTCGGCACCTGCTCGCCGACGCTGATGTGGATCGCGGTGACGAGGGCGAAGGCGATCGCCACCGAGAGGCCGACCGCGGCGCCGTGCGAGAGGCCGCCGAAGATCGGTTCGAGCAGCACCGCCAGCGAGGGCTCGCCGAGGAAACCGATGCCGATCGAGGCCATCGTGATGCCGATCTGACAGGCGGAGAGCGACTCGTCGATCTTGTCGAGCTGCTCGATTACCGCCTCGGCCCCACTTTCGCCTTCCTCGGCAAGCTGCTCGACCTTGCCGCGGCGGCTGCGCACGAGGGCGAACTCGGCCGCGACGAAGAAGCCGTTGATCGCGACCAACAGCAGCAGGAGGACGAGCAGCAGGGCGGTCATCGCCTATTCAGAACCTGTCGCGGAACCCCACGTGTGCGGCTGGCGAGCGCCGGACCAAGCGGGGCAAGGACGCAGGGAGGCCGAATAGCAGCGCTATTTGGCCGACCGAGGACGCGGCACCGCGCCACGTCCGCCGCCGCCAGACGTGCGCGGGGGGTTTTGCGACAGGTTCTTAGCCCGGTACTTCGGGGGAGGTCGTCGTCGGCCATTCGGCGTAGGCAATATAGCCATCCGCTCCCGCGGATTCCGCGATAACTGAGATATTGCTGTTCGGATGCGGATTGTAAGCCTCGTTCCCTCTGCAACCGAGATGCTCTTCGCGCTCGGGCTCGGCGACAGCGTCGTTGCGGTCACCCATGAGTGCGACTACCCGCCCGCGGCGAGTTCGCTCCCCCACCTGACCAAGACCGTGCTGCCGGCCGGTCTCAGCGCCGCCGAGATCGACCGCACCGTGAAGGCGAGGGTGGCGGAGGGGCAGGCGCTCTACGAGCTCGACGAGGAGCTACTTGCCAAGGTCGCGCCGGATTTGATCGTCACCCAGGCGGTCTGCGCCGTCTGCGCGGTCTCCTATGAGGACGTGCTTGAGGTCGCTGCGCGCCTGCCGGGCGAGCTCCAGGTCCTGCAACAGGACCCGAGCACGCTCGGCGAGATGCTCGAGGACGTGATCCGTCTCGGCGAGGCGGCCGAGATCGCTCGCCAGGCGCACGAGCTGCGCGGCGAGCTCGAGGGGCGGCTGGCCACGGTGCGCGCCGCGGTCGCCGGAGCGAGCCTGCCGCGGGTTATCGCCCTCGAGTGGCTCGACCCGCCCTATGTCGGCGGCCACTGGATTCCCGAGATGATCTCGATCGCCGGTGGCGAGGACGTCGCCGGGCCACCGGGGCTGAAGTCGCCGGAAGTCTCCTGGGGCGCGCTCTCCGGACTCAACGCCGACGTCGCAGTCGCGATGCCCTGCGGCTGGTACGTCGAGGACTCGCGGGCGCAAGCGCTCGCCTACTGGGACCAGATCGAACAGCTCGGCGCGCGGCGGGTCTTTGCCGTCGACGCCGCCTCGACCTTCTCGCGCCCCGGCCCCCGCCTCGTCGACGGAGTCGAGCTGCTCGGCCACCTGCTCCACCCCGATCTGGTCGACCCGCCGGGCAACATCGGTTTCGCCGAGGTGCGCGCCCCCAGCGTCTGGCGCGGCGCCGGCGGCTGAGTTCATGCGACGGCCAAGGCCCCAACGACAGACACGATCCCGATCGCGGTCATCGCGATCATCTCAGCGGGGAAGTGACGGGCTCCCAGCATGCCGCGCTCGCCGGCGATGATGAGCAACGCGCAGAGGGCACCCGCTACCAGTCCACCTATGTGAGCGCCGATGCTGATTCCGGGCACGCCGAAGCTGATCGCGAGGTTGAGCACGATGAGGATGCCGACACTCGAAGCGAGGGCATCGATCCCACGCCCCCTGGCGATCACGAACGTCGCGCCGAGGACGCCGAAGACCGCCCCTGACGCTCCGTAGGAAAGGCTGTCCGGAGAGAACAGAAGCGCGCCAAAAGACCCCGCCAGGAGCGAGACGGCGTAGAGCGCCACAAAGCGCGGAGTGCCGATGCCGGGCTCGAGGATCCGTCCGAGGAAGAAGAGCAGGAACATGTTCCCGGCGATGTGCCAGATGCCCTCGTGCAGAAAGGCGCTAGTCACCAGCCGGTACCACTCGCCTTCGCTTACGAAGGGTCCGAAGAGGCCGTAGTGGTAGATGAGAGAACTGCCACTCACGTTGTAGAACCCACCGCCACCGGTGGCGATCTCGGCTAGGAACACAGCCACGTTGATGGCGATCAATACAAATGTCGCCGGCGCGGTCGTAGACAGCGACGCCTCACCGACCCCCCGTACCACCTTCGTGCGCTGGCTGGCGCACTCCGGGCAGCGCATCCCGACCGGCGTCGGGGTCATGCAATCGGGGCAGATCGGCCGCCCGCATGAGGAGCAGGAAACCGCGGTCTCGCGATTGGGGTGCCGGTAACAAGTCTCAGCCACGGGGATGAGCAGCCTACAATCGCCGCCCATGGACGGACCCAGCCCAGCCCGCCTCTACGCCACCGCGGTCGGCGCGGGGCTCGTCGTGATCGGCATCGTCGGCTTCTTCTACAGCGCCTCCTTCGGCTCCCCAGGAGAGGTCAAGGACGCCTTCGGCATCTTTGCGGTCAACGGCTGGGACAACGTCCTGCACATCCTCACCGGCGTGCTCGGCCTGCTCGCCGCCGACTACGCCTCGCGCCGCTACTCACTCTGGCTTGGCGCCTTCTACGTCGGCCTCGCCCTCTGGGGATTCACGATCGGCAGCGGCGAGGCGATCCTCGGCTTTCTGCCTGTCAACACCGGCGACAACCTGCTCCACCTCGTCCTCGGCGCACTCGGCGTGCTCGCCGCCTTGGGTACCCCGGCGGCGAAAAAGAAGGCGACGAAGGAAAAGGGCTCTCCAGCTACGGCTTGATCCGGCCGGTCAGCGAGCGCAGGCCGCCCTTGGCCTGCTGTTTGCCCCGCCGCCGCAGCTCCATCACCACGAGCGCGCCGGCCGCGGCGCCACCGGCGCCAACCGCGACAACGGGACGAACCCAGTTGCGGGGGTCACGCAGGGCGCGCAGCTCGCTCTCGGAAAGCTCCTCGGCCCACTGCGAGAGCTCCTCGGCGGCGGCCTGCGTGACCGCGGCAAGCGTGTCCTCGACCCGGCCCGAGAGCCGCTCGGGCGGCTCGAGCGGGCGCAGCGCGTCGGAGAGCAGGAGCTCGACGTCCCAGTTACCGGCCAGGCCGCCAGCTGACTCACTCATCGCCCATCTCCTCCTGCAGTTGCTTGATCGCGCGATGGATCAGCACCTTGGTGGCGCCGTCGCTGCGGCCTAGGGCACGGGCGATCTCGCGATTGTCCATGCCGAGCGCGAAGCGCATGATCAGGGCGTCGCGACGGTCGTCCGGCAAATCCTCGAGATGGGCCATCACCTGGCGTAGCTCCTCGCGTCCCTCGGCGATCGCCTCGGTGCCGTGGCGGGCGGCGATCGGGTCGGCCACCTCGAGCGAGGTCTGCGGTCGGCGCGAGCGATCGCGGTAGTAGTTGGAGGCGAGGTTGTGGGCGATGCGAATCAGCCAGGGCCGCAGCGGCCTGCCGTCGGACTCGCGCCGCGCCCGGTCGAAGTGACGGTAGGCCTGGAGGAAGGCCTGCTCGGTGAGGTCCTCGGCGTCGTGCTGGTTGCCGATCCGGTAGTAGGCGTAGGAATAGACGTCGCGCAGGTGGGCCCGGTAGAGGTCCTCGAAGGCGCGGTCGAGCTCCGCCTTGGCGGCCGGGTCGAGGCTCGCCGGCTCGACGTTCTCGCTCAACACACCACCTCGCGCTTTGCTCGCTCGCGCTCATCATCACCGGCGATCTCGCTCACTCGCGCCGCGCTCATGGTTCAAGCCTATTGCCATCAGGCTGCCTTCCTGGAGCGCTCGACCCGTCGCAGCCCCGCCACCCACGCCTCGGCATCGATCTCGCCGCGAATCAGGGCGGCCAATCCCGAGAGCGCACTGGCGCTTCCGCCGCTTGCCGAGGTCGCCTCGGCAAGCAGGGGCACCGCGTCGAGTCCCTCCGATGCCTGGCCGATCTTGGCCGGGATCTCGGCCGCGGGCGTGCCCCTGCCGAGCAGCTCGCCGGCGCGCCGGTTACGGCCGGTCGGGGCCATCACGGTGGCGGTCAGGTCACCGACACCGGCCAGGCCCGAGAAGGTGCCGAGCTCGGCCCCCCGCTCGATCGCGTAGTCGATGCACTCGCTCCAAACCTGGGCTGCGGCAATCCCCGCCGCGTTCAGCCCATGCGGCTCCGCCGCGGCGGCCGCGAGCGCGGCGGCGTTCTTCGCCGCACCGGCCATCTCGACGCCGATGATGTCGGGGGAGCGCTCGCAGACCAGGCCCGCCCGATCGAAGACCACCCCAAGCTGTTTGCGCAGGTCGAGGTCGGCCGAGCCGAGCACCAGGGCAGCCGAGCCGGAGACGGCCTCGCGGGCGTGGGCCGGGCCGCCGAGACAGGCGATCGCCCGGGCCCGTACGCGCTCGCCCACATACTCGGCCGGCAGCTGGCCGAGCGGCGCGATCAGGCCCTTGGTCAGCAGCAGCATCGCCGCGCGTGAGCCGATCCGGTCGGCGATCGCGCCGATCGCCTGCGGTATTGAGCCGGACGGGATCGCCACACAGACAAGATCGAGGCCGGCAAGCTCGACTTCGGAGGCCTGCCGCACGCGGACCGAGTCGGGCAGGCGAACGCCCTCGAGGTAGCGCCGGTTTTCACCCGCCTCCTCGATCTCGGCGGCGTGAGCGGCGCTGCGGGTGGCGATCTGCACCTCCAGCCCCCCGCGGGCGAGCAGCACGGCGACCGCGGTGCCCCAGCTGCCGGCGCCGATCACCGCGGCGCGGCGCATCGGCGGCAGGCCGCCGAGGTCCTCCCACTGCAGCTCGATGTTGGGCCAGATCCGCGCCGTGACGTTGGTCGCGAGCCCGCGCGAGGGATCCTCGGCTCGCGGGAAGGTCAGCGCCTTGCCCAGCCGGACCTTGACCTTGCGGGGGCGGATGCGCCAGCCGCGGCGCACATGTTCCGTTCCCAGGACAGCCGCTGGAATGACAGGGGCGCCGGTCTGCAGCGCCAGCCGGCCGACCCCGCGCTTGGGCTCACCCAGGGAGCCGCTGCGGATGCGGGTGCCCTCGGGAAAGATGCAGACCGCGCCGCCGCGCTCAACCAGCAGGCGCGCGGTCTCCATCGCGTCCTCGTCGGACTCGCCGCGGCGGATCGGAAAGGCGCCGAAGCGCGAGAGGATCCAACCCTGCCAGCGGCGCTCGAAGAGCTCGACCTTGGCGACGTAGTTCATCGGCCGTCGCCAGGGCAGGGCCCCGCCGATCGCGAAGGGGTCGAGGAAGCTGCGGTGGTTGGAGGCGACGATCAGGCCGCCCTTGAGCCGGGCGTGCTCGCGGCCGGTGCGGACGTAGCGGAAGTACGTCAGGAAGAAGGGCGTCATGAAGATGCGCGCCAGGATGTAGAGGATCGGGTTTACGCCGTGCTTGCGCGTGTAGCGGTGGTACGCCTGGAGGCGGTCGTCGGGCAGGGCCACGCGTAGCGCTACACGGAATCGCGACCGGGGTTACCGAGAGCGGGGGTCGGGTGCCCCTCCTCTCTTAACTTTTTCGGTGGAGAGTGGGTTGCTGACGCCGCAAGGCCGTGCCGAAAAAGTGCAAGACGTTCGGAGGGGCACCCGACCCCCGCTACCAGGCGGCCCCGATCAGCGCTTCCAGATCGGAGCGGGTCGGAGGCTCTGGGGTGAAAGCGAGCTCGGGGCGGAGCAGCATTGCGTCCAGGGCTCCGGGGAGCTTGCTTTGGTCCGCGCCTTGGTCTCCGAGTCCGGGTGGGTTGCCGCCCAGTTCTAGGAGGCGAGCTTCTATGGAGGCGGAGTTGGCTCCGACCGCTGTTGCCAAGGGCTCCAGGCCGTCGGGGGCTCTCGGGGTCATGAAGGACATTGCCCGGGGCAGGATTGCGGCGTTGACGCCGGCGTGGGGGGCACCGCAGATCCTCACCAGGGTTTGGCAGATGACGTGGTGGAGGGAGAAGGAACCGGAGTCGATCGCGTAGCCGCAGAGGATCGACCCTTGGGCCAGGGCGGCGCGGTTGCGCTCGGCGGGGTCTTGGTCGAGGGAGGTGGCGATCAGCTCAGCGCCACGCAAGGCGGTCATGCGGGAGACCGGGTTGGCGAAGGGGGTGTAGAAGGAGTCGGCGCCGTGGGCCAGGGCGTTCATCGAGCTGGCGCGGAGCTCGGGCTCGGGGGCGCTGGTCATCGCCTCGGGATCCGCGATCACGAGCGCCGGGCGGACGAGGGAGCGGACCCGGTCCTCGGCGCCGGCCGGCAGGCGGTGGATGCCGGTCATCTCGGCACCCGACATCGTGGTCGGAATCGCCACGACGGTGGCGCCCGTGACCGCGGCGATCGCCTTGGCGGTATCGATCGTGCGGCCGCCGCCGAGGGCGAGGAGGTTCGGTGTCTCTATCGAGTCGAGCAGGACCGCCGCGCTCTCCGGCACCGCGGTTGCCGGGTCAGCGGGCAGCAGCTCATGCACGGCCGCGGCTGCCCCCACAAGCCCCTTCCCCGCATCGCGGTGCCGCTTGGTCGTGAGCAGCTCAAACCGCTCGATGCCGTGCTCCGCCAGCAACTTCGGCGCCGCCGCGATGCCCCCGGCTTCGAAGACGACCGTGCGGCCGGCGTCGCGCCAGACGAAGTTGCCGTCCACTACGCCGAGGCGGTGCGCGGGTTGATCACCGGACGCAGGTTCGGTTCGACCTCGGCCCGCAGGTGCTCGTAGTCAGGTGGCAGCGAGAGCTTCTCGCCGAGGTGCTCGAGCGGCTCGTCGACGGTGAAGCCCGGCCCCAGGGTGGCGATCTCGAAGAGGACGCCGCTCGGCTCGCGGAAATAGATCGAGCGGAAGTAGAAGCGGTCGATCACTGGGGTCGGCTGGGCGCCGCCGGCGATCGCCCGCTGGCGCCACTCCTCGTGCTCGTCGATGGTTGAGGCCCAGGCGACGTGGTGGACACTGCCGGCGCCTTGCTGCGAGCGCTCGGCGGGCGACTCTTCGTAGATGTAGAGGCCGCCGCGACTGGAGCCGCGGGCTTCCCAGCTGTGCTCGTCGACAGGCTCAAACTCGAGTGACTCAAGCAGAGTGCGGCTCGCCTCAGGCGCGGAGCTGTAAGCGCAGACGGCGTGGAAACCCTGCAGGGCGAGCTCGGCCGGGATCTCCGGGTGGTCGGCGATCAGCGGCTCGTCGGCAACCTCGACCACCGCAAGCTCGTGGGCGAGCCCCTCCGGGTCGGCAAAGCGCAGGCCGCCCCCGACACGCTCGGATGAGATGCCGTTGGCGCCAAGCCGGCCCTCCCAGAAATCGAGCGCGGCGTGTGAGGCGACCCGCCAAACGATCCGATGCACATCGCCGTCCCCGGCCCGCCCGGGCGGCACGCCCGGAAACTCGAAGAAGGTGAGATCGGAGCCAGCGCTGCCGTTCTCGTCGGCGAAAAAGAGGTGGTAGACGGTTGGGTTGTCCTGGTTAACAGTCTTCTTCACCAGGCGCAAGCCCATTACTCCGGCGTAGAAGTCGACGTTGCTCTGCGCGTCCGCCGTAATCGCGGTGATGTGGTGAATTCCCTCCAGTCTCATGGGTCACATATACCATCACGCTGATGAGCCGCGGACGCCGACGCCTGGTGAGAGTGCTGATCGTGCTCGGCTCACTGCTCGCCTTCCTCAGTGTCTTCGCGATCTGGACCGAGCGCCAGGCGCTCGACACCGGCGAGTGGGTCAACACCAGCGGCCGCCTGATCCAGAACACGAAGATCCGCGAAGCGGTCAGCAAATATCTCGTCGATCAGCTCTACGAAAACGTCGACGTCGAAAAGGAAGTCGGCAAAAAGCTCCCCAACGACCTCAAGGAATTTGCCGGGCCGATCTCCGGTGCCGCCCGCCAATTCGCCGGCAGCGGAGCCGAAAAGGTGTTGGAAAGCTCGACCGCCCAGGAACTCTGGAAGACCGCCAACAAGACGACCCACGAACAACTGCTCGAAGTCCTGGAAGAAAAGGAAGGGACGCTCTCCACCGAAGAAGGCAAGGTCAGCCTCGACCTCGGCAGCCTCGCGACCAACATCGCCGACCAGGTGGGGATCAGCGCGAACCTAGAAGACGCGGGCCAGATCACGATCCTGCGCTCGGACCAGCTAAAGACCGCGCAGGACATCGTCGTCGCGATCAAGGGCCTGGCGCTGATCCTCTCCCTCCTCACCTTCCTCTGCTTCGGCCTCGCCATCTACCTTTCCCGCGAGAACCGCTGGGTGACGGTCCTCTACTGCGGCATTGGCCTGATCGCGACCGGTTTCGCGGTGATCGTCTTCCGCGAGGTGGCAGGTGGCATCGTCGTCGGCCAGCTGGTCGAAGAAGACAGCGTCAAGCCGGCGGCGGAAGCGGCCTGGTCGATCGGCACCTCGCTGATGACCAGCATCGCCACCACCGTGATCGTCATCGGCGTGCTCTTCGGGATCGCGGGCTGGCTCGCCTCGCCGACTGGCTCGGCCCGCGCAACGCGGAAGGCGGTCGCGCCGATCCTGCGCGAGTACCCCGCCTACATCTACGCCGGCCTGGCGATCCTGGTCGGCATCTACTTCCTCTCGGCCCCGACCCAGAACCTGCGCTCCTTCCTCACCACGCTGGTGATCGCCGGCCTCGCCGCCTTTGGCATCCACGAGCTGCGCAAACAGGCCGCCGAGGAATTCCCCGACGCCAGTTACGGCGACGTGGTCGGCCGCACCAGGGACAAGGTCGTCGGCGCGGTCAAGGACGCCAACCTGGGAGAGCGAGCGTCCAAACTGCGCCTGCCCGAGATGCGCAAGCCAGGTAGTGAGGGCAGCAGCGAGGCGCCAACCACCGCGATGCCAACCGATGACGAGGACGCGCGACTCGCCCGCCTCGAGCGACTCGCCTCACTGCACGAGAAGGGCATCCTCACCGACGAAGAGTTCGCGACGGAGAAGCGGCGCGTGCTCGGCGGCGACGCCTGAGCAGAAGCCCGCCTCCGGGATCGAACCGGAAACCTCCGCTTTACAAGAGCGGTGCTCTACCAGTTGAGCTAGGCGGGCAGCCTGCCGAATATAGAGACCATGAGCGAGTCTGGTGGCAGCACAGAGGCGCGGTTTCGCTTCCTCGAACCCGACGAGGGGGCCGTGCTGAGCGAGGCGATCGAGGCTGCCTACGGCGACAGCTACGACCTGCGCTGGGTCTACGACCCGGCCGAGGTGTCGGCGCGGCTGGCGGCGGGGACCTACGTCGCTTGCGTGGCAGAGAGTGAGGATGGGGAGTTGCTCTGCCACGAGGGGATGAGCCTGGGGGCGGCGGGGGACGCGGTCGGGCACTCGGGGCAGGCGGTGACGATGCCGGCGGCACGGGGGCAGCACCTCTTCACCAGGACCAAGCGCTTCCTCATGGACTGGGCCGCGGAGCAAGGGCTAGCTGGCATGTACAGCGAGGCGACCGCGGCCCATCCCTACAGTCAGCGCGCCAACATCGAGCTCGGCGCCCATGAGACCGGCTTTCTGCTCGGCTGGATCCCGGCCTCGGTCTCAAATGATGCCGCCGGAAAGGGGCGGCGCGGGCGCCAGTCGGCGGCGCTCTTCTACACCAAGCTCAACGATGGACATGAGCGGCCGGTCTTCGTCCCCGAACGCCACCGCGAGATCGTCGGGCAGACAATTGATCTGTGCGAACTGAGAGGCACACTCGCTGAGCCCGCCGCCGACGCGGATCTGGCAGAGCGCAGTGAGTTGCACGTCGCGGTCGACCGGGACCACAACCTTGCGCTGATCACCGTGCATGTTCCCGGTGCCGACCTGGAGGCGGTGGTCGCCGCCGAGCGTCACCACCTCTTCCACCGCGCCTGCCTGGACGCGGTCTACCTCGACCTGCCGCTGGACCTCCCCGCCACCGCCCTCGTCGCCGACCACCTCGAGGCGCTCGGCGTCTCCTACTCGGGCGTCTTCCCCAATAGCCGCTGCGACGGCGACGTGCTGCGAATGCAGTCCCTGCACCGCGTCCGAATCAAGGCAGACGACGTCTCCGTCGCCTCCGACCACGGCCGTGAGCTGCTCGAGTACGTCCTCGCCGACCTGCCTTAGTTCAGCGTCTCGCGCGAGGCCAGATGTGCGCCGACCTTGCGCTTGACCCGCTGCAGGGCGTTGTCGACGGTCTTGGTGTCGCACTCGAGCCGCTCGGCCGTCTCCTCGTAGGAGTGGCCGTCGAGGTAGAGCGAGAGCACGCGGCTCTCGAGGTCCGAGAGCACGCCCGAGACGCCCGACAGGCAGGAGACGAGGCTGTCGAGCTCTTCGGAGGCGATTACCTGGTTGACCGGGTCGTGCACGGTCGGCCCGGGCAGGATCTCATCGAGGGTCGTGTCGGAATCGCCCGCCGCCGCCGGGGTCTGGCTGAACGAGACGTACTGGTTGAGCGGCGTGTGCTTGTTACGGGTAGCCGTCTTCACCGCGGTGATGATCTGGCGGGTGATGCAGAGCTCGGCGAAGTTGCGAAAGCTCGACTCGCGATCGGTGCGGTAGTCGCGAATCGCCTTGTAGAGGCCGAGCAGGCCTTCCTGAATCAGATCGTCGGCCTCGCCGCCGAGCAGGAAGTACGAGGAAGCCTTGAGCCTGACGAAGCCGCGGTAGCGACGCACGATCGCGTCATAGGCGTCGGTCCGCCCATCCTTCGCCAGAGCGACCAGATAGTGGTCATCAAGCTCAGGTTGAAGGTTAGTGTCGGCCGGTTTAAGCGAGCCGTTGAGACGGCCCGAGGGAAGCTGCATTTCATGGGTCGGCGAAGATAGAGCCACAGATCCTTCTCCTTGACGAAGGGTCGTGGCGCCTTACCTCCCCTGGCGGCGCCCTGTATGGACTGGGAAATCTCAGACTCAAGCTGAGGTTTAACCCTTGTATGGCCGGGTAGTTTACGGTCGCGCGGAGTTCTGTCAACCCCGAACCTAGGTTCGTGCAAACGCCGTTGCAGTTGTTAGCGCTGGCGGACGGCCTCGAAAAGCAGTGCCGCGGCAGCTGCCGAGACGTTGAGCGAGTCGATCTTGCCCCGCTGCGGCAGGGCGATCAGGCCGTCACAGGCCGAGGCGACGCGGGGGCGCAAACCCTTCCCCTCTCCTCCCATTACCAGCACGATCGGGCCACTCAAATCCACGTCCCACGGCGCCTGCTTCGCTTCGGCATCAGCGCCCCAGATCCAGAAGCCGGCCTCCTTGGCATCGGCCAACCAGTCGGCCAGGTTGCGAACGTGGGCGATCGCCAGATGCTCGACGGCTCCGGCCGACGCCTTGCAAGTCACGGCAGTAACGGCAGCCGAGCGGCGCTCAGGGATGACGAGCCCAGCCGCCCCCGCGGCCTCGGCCGAACGCGCGACGGCACCGAGGTTGCGCGGGTCCTGAACCTGATCAAGCGCGATCAGCAGAGCGTTCTCCCTCTTCAGCACCTCCGATGCGCCGGCATAGGGATAGGGCTCGACCTCAGCCACAACCCCCTGGTGGTCCGGCGACCCGCACAGCCGCTCCAACTCGCCAGTCGAAGTCTCAGGCGCTCGCCACGCCCGCAGCACCTGGCGCCGTCGGCCTCGTTCAGCCTCCGCTACCGGCTGCTTACCGTAAATGACCTGCGAAGCCATCAGGCCTTCGGCACAAGCTTGGCGCCGTCAGCCGAGTCCCGAACCTCCCAGCCCAGCTCGGCCAACCTGTCCCGGATCTCATCCGCCCGCTCGAAGTCCCTAGCCGCCCGAGCCTCCTGCCGCTCCCCCAGGAGCTTCTCGGCCTCGTCGTCGGCCTCAGCACCCTTATCTGGCTGAGTAAGGGTGCTGAGGCCGACGAGCGCCAGCATCTCCGCAAGGACGAGAGCCGCCTCGTGCGCGGAGACCTCGCCGCGATTCGCTTCGCCGACGAGCTCAAAAGCCTCGGCCATGGCCCTCGGTGTGTTGAAGTCATCCGCGAGTGCGTCTCTGAAGCTCTCAATCCGGGCGCTTACGTCGAGCGGGGCGTCGGGGGAGGGTCCCGGGGAACTCCCGGCGAAGCCGGCCCCGGGACCCTTCCCCGACGCCCCGTCCACCGGATGCTCCCTGAAGAAGTTCCTCAGCCGCCCCACTTGAGCGACGGCCTGCTCCATCTGCTGCGGCCCAAAGGCAAGTGGCTGCCGATAGTGCCCGGAGATCAGATACGCAACGACCGCCTCCGCCCCGTACTGATCAAGCGCCTCGGACAGCTGAAAGATGTTCCCCTCGGACTTCGACATCTTCTCCGCATCCGTCTCAACCATCCCATTGTGCATCCAAACCCGCGCAAACGGCCTCCCCGCCGCCTCCGACTGGGCGATCTCGTTCTCGTGATGAGGAAAGACCAGGTCCGAGCCGCCACCGTGGATCGCGAAGGATGGCCCCAGCTCGGCCTCGGCCATCGCCGAGCACTCGATGTGCCAGCCAGGCCGGCCCGGGCCCCAGGGCGAGTCCCAGGAGGTGTCCTCGCCGGGCTTGTGGGTCTTCCAGAGGGCAAAGTCGAGCGGGCTCTCCTTGAGCGAGTCCGAGCCCGCCTCCTCCCCCTGATCCATGTCCTCGGCGCGGCGGTTGGAGAGCTTGCCGTAGGGGCCGAAGCTGCGCACGCGGAAATAGACGTCGCCACCGGACTCATAGGCGTGGCCGCTCTCGATCAGATCGGAGATCAGCGCGACGATGCCGCCGATCGTCTCCGTCGCCAGCGGCTCGGCGTCGGGCCGCCCCAGCCCGAGCCGGCCGGTGTCCTCAAAGTAGGCACGGGTCATCCGCGCAGCGAACGTCCCCGACTCCTCGCCGGCCTTGCCGGCGGCGGCGTAGATCTTGTCGTTGATGTCGGTGACGTTGACGACCAGCTTCGTCGCGTACCCCTCGGACTTCAGGAATCGGGAAAGCAGGGAGAAAATGACAAAGGGGCGCGCGTTGCCGATGTGGATGCGGCTGTAGACGGTCGGGCCGCAGGCATAGACGCCGACCTCGCCGGTTGAGTCGAGGGGAACGAGATCCCCCGTCAGCGTGTCCCTGATCCGCACCGCTCGCATCGGGCGGATGCTAGAGAGGTCTCAGAAGGTGCGGTAGCCGGACCCGGAAGGGGTCGCCTCGCGCCGCTCCCAGGAAGGTGCGGTCTTGTCTGCGGCCGCCAGGACCTCGCGGCGCGCCCGTGAGGCGCTCGCCTTGATCTCGTCCTCGGCCGCTCGCCTGACGCGATCCTCACGCTGCTCGGCCTGCGCACGAATGCGGTCCGACTCGGCTTTCAGCGCCTCCTCGGCCCGCGCTCGCGCCATCTCGACCGCCTCGCCTTCGACCTTCTCGACCAGGGTGCGGACCCGTTCGTCGGCCTCGCGGCGCACCTCCGCGGTGCCCTGCATCACCCGCTCCTCGATCTCGGTCTCCAGCTTGACGGCCAGCTGATGCGCCTCTGCCGCCGCGGCCTCGGCTTCGACCGCGCGCTGCTCGGCGGCGGCGACGCGCTGATCGGCCTCGAGCTTGACCCGATCGAGCGCCTCCTTGTGGCGCTCGGCAGCCCTGCGCTCGACGGTCTCAATGCCGGCCTCGATCGACCGCTGGGCATCGGCCTTGAGTGCGGCCATTTCCCTGGTGAGCGCTTCGCGATCGGAGTCGGCGCGCTTCTGTGCCTGCTCGAAGGCTTTCTCGGCCCGGTCCCTGGCCTCTCCGGCCTGGGCGGCCCGCGTCTCGGCATCCTTGCGCTTGCCGCGCTCGGCCTTGATCCGTGCCTGCCCTTCCTCGCCGAGCTTGCGCACGGTGGCCATCGCCTTGGCCTTCAACTCGTCCCGCAGCTCCTCATTGCGCGCCTCGGCCGCGGCCACGCGCTCCTCGCTGACCCGCACCCACTCGAGCGCCTGCGCGGCGGTCTCGTGCAGCTCCTCACTCGCCGCCCCGACTGCTTTCAGCTGCGTAGCCGCTTCGCCCATTGAGCGGCAACCTACTACCGCCATCGGCGGCCCCGCTACCCCCGCCGAGCGCAAAAGCACGCAATTAGCGCGCTGGCCGGAGGGCCTGGGAGTCGGTCCCGGTAGGGGTGGAGCGTCTTGCACTTTTTGGGCGCTGACCTTGCGGCGTCAGCAGATCCCTTCACATCCAAAAAGTTAAGCGGAACCCCTACCGGGACCGACTCTGAGCCTCCCGCTCGTGCAGCTCGCGCTTGAGGACCTTGCCCGTGGCGTTGCGCGGCAGCTCGTCCAGGAACTCGAATTCACGCGGTGCCTTGTAGGCGGCGAGATTGGCCTTGACATGGGCCTTGAGCTCTTCAGCGGAGACCTCCGCCTCGCCCACGGTGACGATGAAGGCCTTCAGGCGCTGACCGAACTCGGCGTCCTCGACGCCGATCACGGCCACCTCGACCACGCCATCGTGGTCGGCGAGCAGGTCCTCGACCTCGCGCGGGAAGACATTCTCGCCGCCGGAGACGATCATCTCGTCGTCGCGGCCGTCGATGAAGAGCCGGCCGCCTTCATCGAAGTGGCCGACATCGCCGCTGCTCAGCAGCCCGTCGATCACCTCCTTGCCACCACCGCCGGTGTAGCCCTCGAAGGACATCTCGTTGCCGACGAAGATCCGCCCCACCTCGCCCTGGGGCACCTCGTGGCCGTCCTCGCCGAAGAGACGGACGACGGTTCCCCGCGGAGGTCGCCCAGCGGTACCCGGCGCGGCGCGCAGGTCCTCAGGCGTGGCCACGGTCGCATAAGCGACCTCAGTCGAGCCATAGAGGTTGTAAACGCTGTCGCCGAAGCGGTCCATCCACTCGGTGGCCAGCTCACCCGGCAGGGCCGAGCCGGAAGCCGAGGTGATCCGCAGCGAGGAAAGGTCGTAAGAAGCGAGGGTCTCCTCGGGCAGGCGCAGGATCCGCTGCAGCATCACCGGCACGACCGCGAGTACGTCGGCGCGATGGTCCTGCACCGCACGCAGGGTGTCCTCCTCGTCGAAGCGTCGCCGCAGCACCATCGTCGAGGCGGTCGGCAGGCTCATCACGAAATGGAAGAAGCCCCAGGAGTGGAAGAGCGGCGCGGCGACGACCATCGTGTCGCGGGCGCGATAGGGAATCTTGTCGATCAAGGCCGCCATCGCCAGCAGACCATCGGGACTGGAGCGCTGGGCGCCCTTGGGTGTTCCAGTCGTGCCTGAGGTGAGGATTACGAAGCGCGGGTTGTCGGGCGGAGGCTTGTGGCCGGACTCGTCGTTGGCGGCGATCAGCGAGTCGAGCGACAGACCCTCCACCTCGCCGTCGCTCCAGGCGACGATGCGAGCAATACCCTCGTCGACGCCGTCGAGCAGGTCCGTGAACTCCTCGTCGTAGACCAAGGCCTTCGGTTCCTCTCGCCTCGTCACCTCGACCAGCTGCGGGCCCGCGAACATCGTGTTCAAGTAGAGGGCGCTGGCGCCAAGCTTCGCCGCGGCCAGCGTCGCCTCGATGAAGCCGCGGTGGTTGCGGCACATGATCCCCACTCCATCGCCGGGACCGATGCCCATTCCGGCAAAAGCGTGAGCGAGCGCATTTGTGCGCTTGTGGACTCGCTCGAAGCTAAGTGAGCCGCGTTCGTCGATCAGCATCGTCTCGTGCGGGTATTTGTGCGCCGCCGTGGCCACACCGGTCGCCGGGGAGGCGCCCCAGCGCAGAAAGGTCGTCGCCACCTTGGCCGCCTTGTCGGGGCGAACGAGACCGACAATCCCGGCCTCGTGCAGCACCTTCGCCTCGAAGACCGAGTCGGAGACCGACTGGCGCGCACTCGACGCTATGGACTTCAGCATTCCCATCGCAGCCGCGAAGGTTATTCGCTCTCGACCGAGGCGACCGCTATGCAGGCGATTCCCTCGCCGCGGCCGATCCAGCCCATTCCCTCGTTGCTGGTCGCCTTGACACTGACTCGCGCCGAGGTCACCTCGGCGAGGATCCGCTCCATCTCGGCCCGCAGCGGGCCGATCCGCGGCTCCTCGCAGATCAGCGTCGCGTCGACGTTGACGATCCGTCCCGCGATCGTGCCCACCGCGGTGCGCAGCAGGTCGATCGAGTCGGCATCGCGCCAGACCTCGTCGTCGTCGGGGAAGAGGGTGCCGATGTCCCCCTGCCCAGCGGCGCCGAGCAGGGCGTCGATCACGGCGTGGGTGAGCACGTCGGCGTCGGAATGGCCGGCGAGGCCGCGCGAATGCTCGACCTCGACCCCGCCGAGCACGAGGCGGCGCCCTTCGGCGAAGCGGTGGCTGTCATAGCCGATCCCGACGCTCATCACAACTGACTCCGCTTCGCTCCCGGCGCGAAGAACCAGAGATGCACGCTTGGTCGCTCCGCGATCATCGGCTAATCCTCGCGCACCACGCCGGGCAGCGGCTCGAGCCGGCGCTTGCGACCCTCGAAGACGCAGATCTCCCCCACCCCGAGCCCGCTGAGGAGCTCGAGGGCCCGGTCGTAGCCGAAGCCGACCTGCTCGGGGAGGTGGGCATCGGAGGAGAGGGCGAAGCAGGCGCCGGCCTCGACGCACATCTCGGCAAAGCCGAGCGCCGGATAGATCTCGCCGACGGGCTTGCGCAGGCCGGCGGTGGAGACCTCGACCGCAATTCCGCTCTCGGCGATCGCCTCGACCGCGGGCTCGTAGAAGAAGCGCGGGTCGCGCTCGGGTCGCGGCCTGGCGCCGCCCCAGACCTTGACCAGGTCGGGATGGGCGAGGATGTCGAAGAGGCCCGATCGGGCGCACTCGGCCAGGGCGGCGAAGTAGCGCCGCCAGACCTCATCCGGATCCCCCTTGCTCTCCCAGACATCCCAACCGGGGTGGTCGACCGCGGCGTCGCCGATGAAGTGAACTGAGCCGACGACGTAGTCGAAGTTGCGAGCCTCGAGCAGGGCCGCGGTGCGATCCTCAGCAGCCGGGATGTAGTCGCACTCGAGCCCGAGCCGCAGCGGCGTCGTACGCACGAACTCGCAGTAGGAATCGAGGTCGTCACGCGCCTCCTGCTCCCAGAGGGGATGGCGCCAGAGGTCGAGCGCCTGGGTGAACCGGTAGACGTGCTCGGAGACACCCAGCTCGGCGATCCCGGCGGCCTCGGCGGCGGCCAGGTAGCGGTCAACGTTCTCGCCGGTGAAGAAGCGCTCGCCCGGGGTATCGGGCTCGTCGGGACGGAGGTGGAGGTGGTAGTCGGTAAGCATGGGACGGGCAGAGTAGGCGACCCGGGCCGCGGATACGCTGAGGCCATGGTCCACCTTCGGATCGTCGTCCCGGCAGAGCGCTGCGGCAAGGTCCTCGACCTGCTCGAAACGGCGCCCTCGACGACCAACCTGGTCTTCCTCGCCGGCGCCGCGCGCCAGCCCAAGGGCGACGTAGTCCTCTGCGACATCGCCCGCGAGGACGCCAGCGTGCTGATCGACGACCTCAAGGAGATGGGCGTCGGCCGCGATGGCTCGATCGCGCTGGAGCAGATCGACTCGCAGATTTCAGATGCGGCCGACCGGGCCGAGCGGGCGGCCTACGGCAAGCCCTCCAACGCGGTCGTTTGGGAGGAGGTCGAGGCGCGCACGTCGGAGAACACCGAGCTGGGCGGCAACTTCCTCATCTTCATGGTCCTGGCCTGCCTGATCGCCTCGGTCGGAATCTTCCTCGGCTCGCCGATCCTGATCGTCGGCGCGATGGTTGTCGGGCCCGAGTTCGGGCCCCTGGCCGGTTTCTGCGTGGCGGTGGTCGAGCGGCGGCGCGATGTCGCCCGCCGCTCGCTGGCGGCGCTCGCGATCGGCTTCCCGGTCGGCATCACCGCCGCCTTCCTCTTCACCCTGATCTCGAAGTGGACGGGGATGCTGGCCTCCGATTTCAGCGGCTCGATGCACCCGCTGACCCAGTTCATCTCCAAGCCCGACGACTTCTCCTTCATCGTCGCCTGCTTCGCCGGGGCGGCCGGCATGCTCTCGCTGACCTCAGCCAAGTCGGGGGCGTTGATCGGGGTGCTGATCTCGGTGACGACGATTCCCGCCGCCGCCAACATCGGCGTCGCGGCGGCCCTCGCCGACTGGTCGGAATGGCGCGGGGCGATGGCGCAGCTGGCGGTCAACCTGACCGCGATCGTGCTGGCCGGGGTCGTCACCCTCTCGATTCAGCGCCGGCTCTTCGAACGGCGCCGTCAGCGCCACATGAATGACGACAGTCGCGCCATAGCCGGTCTGCCGAACAGGCCCACAGGAGGCGGGGCGCACCGATGATCCGCCAGCTGGCGATCATGCTTACGGCCTTCGTCCTCGGCACAGCCCTCGCCGCGGCGCTCGGTGCGGTCAGCTTCGGGGTCGCGCTCGGGGTGGGTCAGGTCTGCTTCGCCGCCACGCTGACCTGGACCCTCCTGCACTGATTGGCGCCTTAGTGGCGTACAGCGACACTTAAGCGCCAGAGGCGGTGCGCTCGGCGAGCAGCAACTCGGCGAGCCTCAGGTCGAGCGGGGTGGTCACCTTGAGGTTCTCGGCCGGCGATGCGTGGATCAGGACCCTGCCGCCCGCGACCTCGACCATCATCGCCTCGTCCGTCGCCTCTGCCAACCGTTCGGGGTCGGCCGCCAGCGCCTCGCGCAGCGCCTCGACCCGGAAGACCTGCGGCGTCTGCGCCGCCCACAGGGCACTACGGTCGACAGTCGTTTCGATCACGCAACCTCCATTTGCCACCTCAGAGGTAGTCAATGGGGGGCGCGTGGCCTGCTTGATCGTGTCGGTGACCGGTGCGGCCGCGATTGCGCCGGCGGCCTCTGGATCCGCGACCAAGGTCGCGACCACCTCCTCGATCAGCTCAGGCGTGACCAGCGGCCGGGCCGCGTCGTGGATCGCGACCAGCTCGGTCCCGACCGCCTGCAAGGCGTTGGAGACCGACTCGGCCCTGGTGGCGCCACCGCCGGCCACGCCGACGTCACTGCCGGCAAGATTGTGGACGTGCCCGGGCGGGCAGGCGACGACGATCGAGCGCACCGAGGGCGCGGCACGGCAGGCCGCAATCGACCACTCAACCATCGCCCTGCCGGCCAGTGGCACGAAGGCCTTCGGGCCGCCGGCTCCGAGCCTCTGCCCGGAGCCGGCGGCCGCGATCACGGCCGTGACAGACGCTGCGGAGCTACGCCGTGGCGGCGAAGCGCTCCTCCAGCAGCCCGTCGAGGTATTCCTCCGCGCCGTCCTCATCTTTGTCGAGCGCGTACATGAACTCCGAGGCGAGGATCTTCTTCGCCCGCGTGTACATCTGCTTCTCACCGGTTGAGAGGCCCTTTTCCATCTCGCGGATGGCGAGGTTGCGCACGACCTCGGCCAGCTCGAACACGTCC
>DATMIH010000203.1:0-1648 GCA_035554595.1 Solirubrobacterales bacterium | reverse complement strand
CGAAGGAGTCAAGCCAGCCGCGCGGGACCTCGAGCCAGGCGTTCATCGGATCGTCTGCAGCTCCGGATTGGTCGCGAGCAGGGTCTGGGTGAAGACGTAGTTGAAGGCGAAGACGCCCATGAAGGCGATCACCACGGCCTGGTTGACAGCGCGGCCGACGCCGGCGGCGCCTCCGGAGGCGGTCATCCCCTTGTATGAGCAGACCACCGCGATGAGCGCGCCGAAGAGGGTGCACTTGATCACCGAGCCCCAGAGGTCGGTGATCGATGCATTGGAGAAGAGGGTGGCGAAGAAGCCGCCCAGCGACTGGTGGTAGAGCAGCTCGGCGCCGATGCCGCCGGTGATGCCGAAGACCAGGGCGTAGATGTCGAGCAGGCCGGTGATCAGCATCAGCGCCAGGAAACGCGGCACGACCAGGTTCTTGATCGGGTCGACGCCGAGCACCTGCAGGGCGTCGAGCTCCTCGCGGATCTTGCGGGCGCCGAGGTCGGCGGTGATCGCGGTGCCGGCGACGCCGGCGACGACTACCGCGGTGACGAAGGGCGCGAACTCGCGAATCGAGGCGAGGACGAAGAAGCCGCCGAGCCGATCGAGGGCGCCGAAGAGCGAGAGGAAGTTGGAGGCCTGCAGGCCCGGCGCTCCGAAGCCGAAGGCCACGGTCGAGATCAGCAGCGGGAACCAGCAGAGCTGCAGGGCGAAGAGGAACTGGCCGATGAACTCCTCGCCGTAGGGATAGGGAGGCTTGACGGCAGAGACGAGCGTTCGAGCGGTGAGGATCATCATGTCCCCGACTTGCTCGAACAGCGACTTGGCGGGCAGGAATGCCCTGTTGACCGCGGTTCCGACCATCATCCTCCTCCTGGGACGAGTCTATGCGATGCGTCAGCGGGCTCTGTTGAGTTCGGGCTAACGCGCTCGGGAGCAGGGCAAACCCCGTGGTATGTTCCGGCCGCTTTGGGGGGGAACGCCAGACAGGTCTCGCGTCACCGCCACCGCGTGGCGGTTACCGCTGTCCTGGCCGTAGCGCTGGCTCTCTCGATCGCGGCCTGTGGCGGCGGATCGTCCTCGGACGCCAACGAGGCCGAAGGCAGCTACGACGTCAAGGTGACCGACGCCAGCTTCCCGACCGAGCAGCATCTCGGCCAGACCTACCTGCTCGACCTCGGTGTCCGCAACACCGGCGACAAGACGATCCCGGCCCTGACCGTGAACGTCTCGATCAAGGGCAAGGAGGGCGAGGGCTCGACGCTGCCCTTCGGCATCCGCGACCCCCAGCCGGAACTGGCCCAGCCAGACCGGCCGGTCTGGGTCCTCGCCGCGCACTACCCCAAGTTCATCGGCTCGACCGCCAACGGCGGCGCCGAAACCTCGAACCCGAAGACCTTTGACTTCGGCCCGCTGAAGAAGAACGCGAGCGCCGACGTGGTCTGGAAGTTGAGCGCGGTCAAGCCCGGCAACTACACGATCGTCTACGCGGTCGAGGCCGGGCTCAGCGGCGGCACCAAGGCCAAGACCGGTGGCGGAGCGGCCCCGGGGGGCACCTTCACGGTGGATATCAGCGCGGCCGAACGCAACACCGAAGTCAACGACAGCGGGGAAGTCGTCGAAAAGAAATAGCCGATGGCGGGTAGCGTGATGGCGTGAGGCA
>DATMIH010000202.1:0-7584 GCA_035554595.1 Solirubrobacterales bacterium | reverse complement strand
TCGGGTCCGGCAGCGGCTGGCGAACGCTCGCAGTGCCGAGGCCGCCACCCGCGCGCCGGGCCCGCTCTCGAATCCCGCGGTGATCGCGGCGCTAGGCGACGTCCACGCCTACGGCGGTACCACCCTGGAGGGCTTCGACGTCTGCTCCTACCGCTGGTTCGTCTCACACGAGCTCGCGCCACAGCCACTCGACCCCACTCCCGACCCGCTCGTCCAGGGCGGCATCGTGCACGCCGCCCTCTTCTCCCTCTATAAGGAGCGACCCGGCGGCGACCCCCTTCCCCGCCCCGCCTCCCTAGCGGCCTGGATCGCCCGCAGCCGCGAGCTGGTCGGCGAGATCGCGGTGGCGAAAGGACTTGGCGAGCACCCGGCCGAGCGAGCCATGCTCGCCCGCATCGAGGGGCTGCTCGCCCGCTTCCTCGCCGAGGAGGCGCGCCGCGAGCCGGCCGGCTTTGAGCCCTGGCTGCTCGAGGCGGGCTTCTCCGAGTCCGAGGAGGCCGAGCGCTCCACGCTCGAGATCGACGGCTGGCGCCTGCACGGCGCTATCGACCGGGTTGACCGGGCCCCCGACGGGCGCGCCCTCGTCCTCGACTACAAGCTCTCGAGCAAAGTCTCGCCGCGGGTGAAGCTCGAGGAGGAGGCGAAGCTGCAACTGCAGCTCTACCTGATCGCCGTTGCGGAGCTGTGGGGGGCGGAGATCGTCGGTGGCCTCTATCACCCGCTGCGCGCCACCTCGGAGCGCCGGCCGCGCGGGCTGGTGCTGGACGAGGCGGCGGCCGAGCTCGGCGGCTACGGGCTCGCCAAGACCGACAGCGTCGACCGGGAGGAGTTCGAGGAGCTGCTCGGCGACGCCCGCCGCCGCGCTGGCGAGATCGTCGCCCGGATGCGAGCGGGTCAGATCGATCGCGACCCCGGCCCGCGTGAGGGCCTGCGCAACCACGGCATCTGCCCGGCTTTCTGCGACTTCGCCCCGATCTGCCGCCGCGACCGGGCGCCGGTCGAGCCAGTGAGCGATGACGACGAGGACGAGCGATGAGTGAGCGCAAGCCGACCACCGAGCAGCGGACCGCGATCGAGGCGACGGCCGCCGAGGTGATGGTCGAGGCGGGCGCCGGCACCGGCAAGACCGGGGTGATGGTCGACCGCTACTGCCGGCTCGTCTGCGAGCGCGGCGTCTCCCCCGACTCGGTCCTCGCCTTCACCTTCACCGACAAGGCCGCCGCCGAGCTGCGGCAGCGGATCCGGGCCGAGATCGAGCGCCGGGGAGAGGCGGGTTCCGAGCGCGCCCGCGAGCTACTGCCCCGGCTCGGCAGCGCCTGGGTGACGACGATCCACGGCTTCTGCAACCGCCTGCTCTCGGCCCACCCGGTCGCGGTCGGCATCGATCCCAGGTTCCGGGTGCTGGATGCCCCGGAGACCGAGCGAGCGGCCGGGGAGGCCTTCGACGAGGCGCTCGAGGCTTTCCTCGCGGGAGGGGAGCGCGAGCGCGAGGCGACGGTCGCGGCGTTCGACATCGGCGGCCTGCGGGCGATGGTGATCGGCGCTCACGCCGAGCTGCGCAGCCGCGGGACGGCCGAGCCAAGGCTTCCCGAACCGCCGGAGCCGGACGTGGACGGCGCACTGCGAGACGCCGCCTCCGCCGCGGCGGAGGCGCTTCCCGAGCTGAAACCCGGCAGTGCAAACCACGAACTGCTCGAACGAGCATTGGCCCTGCTCGAGGGCACCGCCGGCCGGCCCAGCCTCGATCAGATTGCCTCGCTGCGAACCGGCAGCAAGGCGCAGCCGATCGCCGCCTACAAGGAGGCGATCGAGGCGGCGCTGAGTCGGGTAGCCGAGGCCGGTGAGGGTGGTCTCGGCTACCGGCACCTCGCCGAGCTGCTGGAGCTGTTCTCGGCGCGCTTTGCGGTGGCCAAGGAGAGGCGCGCCGGGATCGACTTCGAGGACCTGCAACTGCTCGCCGCCCGCCTGCTCGAGCGGACCGAGACGGGCGCGGCCTACCGCGCTCGCTTCAGCCACCTCCTCGTCGACGAGTTCCAGGACACCAACCGCCTGCAGCTGCGCCTGATCGAAGCCCTGCGGGGGCCGAAATGCCAGCTGATGGTGGTCGGCGACGAGCTGCAATCGATCTACGGCTTCCGCCACGCCGACCTCGACGTCTTCCGCCAGCGGCGCGAAGCGATCGAGGCAAGCCCTAACGGCGAGACGATCCCGCTGAGCGGCAACTTCCGCTCCCGGCCCGAGGTGATCGGCGCCGTCAACGCGATCGGCGAGCGGCTGCTGACCGGCTACACCCCACTGCGGGTCGGCACTCCGCCCGCCCAATCAAAGCCGCCGGGAGAGGGCGCGGCGGTGGAGATGCTGCTCACCGGTCGCGAGGGCTGGGACGCCGGAGAGATCCAGCTCGACCCGGTGACCGACGCCCGCACCCCGGCGAACCAGCTGGCCGAGGCGCGCTTCCTCGCCGCGCGCCTGCGCGAGCTCGCCGACCAAGGGGTCGAGCGTGGGGCGATGGTGGTGCTACTGCGCGCCTTCACCCGCCTCGACGCGCACGAGGACTCCCTGGAGCGCGCCGGTCTGCGCCCCTACGTGGTCGGCGGCCGCGGCTACTGGTCCCAGCAGCAAGTGGCCGACGTCTGCGCCCTGCTGGCGACGATCGCCAACCCGCTCGACGACCAGGCGCTACTGGGCACGCTGGCCTCTCCCGCCTGCGGGGTGACCCCGGACACGCTCTGGCTGCTGCGCGCCGCGGCCGGCAGGGGGCGGCAGATCTGGCCGACTATCGAGCAGGCGACGGGACTGGGCGAGAGCGAGGGGGTCAACAGCGAGCGCCTCGAGCAGATCCCCGCCGAGGAGCTGCGACTGCTGACCGGGTTCGCCGAGACGCTGATCGGGCTGCACCGCCGCGCGACCTCGCTCTCGCTAGCCGGCTTGATCGACGCCGCGGTCACCGAGACCGGCTACGACCTCGCGGTGCTGATGCGCCCTGCCGGCGAGATGCGTTTCGCCAACGTGCGCAAGTTGATGCGGCTCGCCGCCGACTTCGAGAGCGCCGAGGGCCGCGACCTGCGCGGCCTGCTCGACTTCCTCGCCGCCCGGGCCGATGCCGACGCCGACGCCCAGGCGGCGACGGCGGTCGAGGGCCATGACGGGGTGCGGATCATGACCATCCACAGCGCCAAGGGCCTCGAGTTCGACGTCGTCGCGATCCCCCACCTCTCCCGGGGCCTGCTCCCCTCGACGCGCACGCCGCTGCTCACCCTCGGCCGCGAGCAGGAGGCGCCGCGGGTGGGGATGCAGCTGCGCCGGCTCGGCGCCCGCGGGGTCAACCTCTACGCCCAGCGCGAGCTCTGCGAGGAAGCCCAGAAGCGTGAAGCCGAGGAGGAGCTGCGCCTCTTCCACGTGGGGGCGACGCGGGCGCGCCAGCGGCTGCTGCTGAGCGGCGTGATCAGCCCCTCTCCCCCCTCTCGCGAGAGCCACGGCAAGGCCGTGATCGAGCGAATCGCCGCGGCCTTTGAGGTCGATCGCGAGCACGACTCGACGATCGCGATCCCGGCGCCCGAGCCGCGCCCGGGCCTGGAGACGACCTTCGACCCATCCGAGATCGCGGTGCGACTCAACCTTGCCTCGGCCGAGCGGGCGCGGGAGCTAACCGTGGTGCGCAAGCAAGCCGGCGACGCGCGCGACCCCGGCGTGGGACCGGCGCCGCTGGTCGCGCAAAGGCAGGCCCGGCCCGCGCGACGGCCGCTCTCCTACACGGCGATCTCCGCCCACGGCGAGGGCCCCGCGCAACCCCCCGACAGCGACCGCGCCCTGCGCGAGCAGGTGAGCGGGGAGCGTGCCGAGGACGATGGAGGCGCCGCGCGCGGCATCGGCGTCCACGCGCTGCTCGAGTGGAGTCAGGCGAACGGGTGGCAGGTACCGAACGCGGTATTGGTCCAGCGCATAGCCCGATCGGGTGAGATCGGCGAGTCCGAGCTGAGTGAGGAAGCGCTGCTGGCCCCATTCGAAGCCTGGCTCGGCTCCAGCTTCTTCGCCGAGCGAGTGCGGGGCGCGCAGAGCCGGGCCGAGGTGCCACTTCTGATCGAGGTCGCCGGCACGGTCCTACGCGGCTCGATCGACCTGCTGGTCGAGCGGGACGGCGAGCCGCCGCTGGTCGTCGATTACAAGACCGACCGCCTCGACGGCGAGGAGATCGACGCCCACCTGTCTCGCTACGAGATCCAGCAGGCGATATACGCGCTCGCCGTCGCCGAGGCGCGCGGCGTCGACGAGGTCGAGCTCGCCTACGTCTTCCTGGAACGTCCCCAGGAACCGTTCGTGACCCGCTGGGGACCGAGCGAGATAGCAGCTGGGCGAGAGAAGCTCGAAAAGGCGATAGCCAGCGTCAGGGGAGCGTGATCAGGCAGCGCCGGGCCCGGCAGAGCTGGCGAGCTTGGTGGCCAACTCATCCAATTTGAGCTCCTTGAGCCCCTCGCCCACCGCGTCGAGCTCGGCCGTGCAGTAGGTGACCAGGTCGCGGCCCTCGCCGCAGAGCTCGAGCGTCTCGCGCAGTCCGGCCTGGCCGGAGTCGAGCCGATCGATGATCTGCTCGAGCCGCTCGACGGCCGCCTCATAGCTCTCGGGTTTCTCGCTCACCGGCTCTCCTCGATCTTGGCGCCGACTGTGCCGTCGGCGAAGCGCAGTCTGACGCGCTCGGCGGCGCTTGCGGCGCCGACATCGCTGACGGGCTCCCCGTCGCGATCCTCGACCAGGGCGTAGCCGCGCTCCAGCGTGCGCTCGGGTTCGTGGGCGCGCAGGGCGACTTCAGCCCGGTGGAGCGCCGCCCGGCGGCGCTCCATTTCAGCGCCCGCGGCGCGGCGAGCCGCTCGCTCCAGCACGACCCCAGCGACCCGGCGCTGAAAGCCGAGGCGCTCGGCGATGCCGCGCTCCGAGGCGGCGCGGATCTCTCGCGTCTTCTGGTTGAGGGCGAGGCGCTCGCGCCGCAGTGCCCGGGCGGGGCCGCGCGCCAGAGCGACGAGGTGGGGCGTGCGGGCGCGCACGGCTCCATCCGCGGCTCGCGAGAGCACGGCGACGCTGCGCTCGAGGCCAAGCCGAGCCACCCCGCAGTCGAGCGGCACGGCGGCCTCGGCGGCGTGGGTCGGGGTCGAGCAGGCGACGGCCGCCACGTCATCAATCAGGGTCGAGTCGCGCTCGTGGCCGACGGCGCTCACCACCGGCACCCGCAGCATCGCCACCGTGCGGCAAAGCGTCTCGTCGCAGAAGGCCCAGAGGTCGGCGAGGCTGCCACCCCCGCGGGTGACGACGATCGCCTCGATCTGCGGCTGCGCGGCCAGGTCCTGGATCGCCGCGGCGATCGCCGGCGCCGCGTGGCGGTCTTGCACCGGCGCGAAGGCCCAGACCACGGTGCCCGCCCAGCCGCGCCGCTCGAGGCCGGCCAGCAGGTCGCGACGCGCGGCGCCGCTCTCCGCCGTGACGACCCCGATCGTCTTCGGCAAAACCGGCCGCCGAAGCTGCCCCTGCAGCTCGAAGAGTCCCTCCGCCTTGAGCTGTTTGCGCAGCGCCTCGAGCCGGGCCAGCAGGTCCCCCTCGCCGGCGAGCCGCACGTGGGTGGCGCGGAAGGAGAAGCTCGGCGAGGCCTGGCCGCCGCCTGGGTAGTAGTCGGGCCCGCCGGCGATCACCACTTCGGCGCCGTCGCGCAGGGCACCCTCGGGCAACCCCGCCTTGTCGAGATCGTCGAGCCAGATCGCGCAGGGAACCGCGCCCTCGCCGTCGCGCAGCTCGAAGTAGGCCTGCACCTTGCTGCGGCCGACGCCGGTGACCTCGCCGACCAGCAAGACCCGGGCCCGGCGCCGCATCTCCTCCTGCAGCTTGCGGGCGTAGCGCCCGACCGCGAAGGGACCGGGCAACTCCGGCGCCCTGGCGGCTACGTGGTTCGGTTCCAGCGTCTCGCCCACTGCTTCAGCTCACCGATCACCGGGCGCAGATCCGCCCCCTTCTCGGTGAGGGAATAGGTAACGCGCACGGGAGTCCCCGATTCGACCTCGCGTTCAACCAAGCCCTCGACCTCGAGCTCGCGCAGGCGCTGGGAGAGCAGTCGGTCCGAGAGCCCCGGCACGGCCCGCGCCAGGTCACCGAAGCGCAGCGGCCCCTCGGTGAGAGCCGAGATGATCGCGCCGGTCCAGCGCTTGCCGATCAGCTCGATCGCCGCGTGAAAGTGCGGGCAGACGCCGTTGCCGGCCTGATTTTGGGTCGTTGACCCGGCCTCCACGTAGTCCAGCGAGCTTACCGAACGTAAGTGACGGGCTCACTCAACTGGTGCAGGGACCGGTCTCGACCGGCGCCAGCGGACCGCCCAGGGCTTCGTCGACGACCTTGTCGGGCACGGCGAAGCCGCCGGGGGTGCCGGTCGTCGTCGCGGCAAAAACGGTGCCGAGGACGCGGCCACGATCGTCGATCAGCGGCCCGCCGGAGTTGCCGCTGCGAACACTGCCGCGCAGGGAGGCGATCGAGCGGCGGATCGGCCCGCGCCCGTAGGAATCCTCGCTAACCGTGTCGCGGGTCTCGCCGAGGCGCGCCGGCGCGACCGAGTAGGGCCCGTTCTCGGGATAGCCGAGCACCGCGCCTGCCGTGCCCGAGCTCGGGTCGGGAGCGAGCTCCAACTGCGGCAGATCGGCGTCCACGTGCAACAGGGCGAGGTCGTTTTCGGGGTCATAGTGAAGCGCCGTCGCCCGCAGCGAGGCGCCGCCGGACGTGGTCACCGTGGTGTCGTCCTCGCCGGCAACCACGTGCGCGTTGGTGACGATCAGCCCGGGGCCGGCGACCCAGCCCGACCCCTCGACGCCGAGCCCGCAGGCCGTGCCGAGCACGCGCACCACGGAGCCTTCCGCGAGCTCAACGTCGGGATCAGTGGCAATCGCCGGGTCAGGCGCTGCCACCGGCGCCGTCGGCCCGATGATCGAGGGCGCCGGATCGACCCGGTCGAGCGCGTGCAGGATCGGGCCCGAGGGCGGCAGCACTTCGTTGAGGCTGCGCAGGATCAGTGAGCTCTGCACGTCCCCGCGCAGCCGCGCGGTCCCCGGCGCCTGCAGGACGACGGCGCCGAAAACCCAGACCAGACCCAGCGCGACCGAGGCGATCAGGGCGGCGCCGCCGGCCCCGTCAGCGAGGTGCAGGACGCCCTTGCCGCGGATCAGGCGGGAGCGCAAGCCGAGCGCGAGGCCCTCCAGGGTGACCGCCACGAGGGCACCGCCGATCAGCGCACCGAGGGCGGCGCAGAGCGGCGCGTAGGGAGACGCCGACCCCTGGTTGAGCACCAGCGGGGCGATCCGGCTGCCGATGAACGCCCCGAGCGCGAAGCCGATCAGGGTGAGCGTGCCGACGATCAGCCCCTGGCGGTAGCCCCACACGGCCAGGGCCAGGGTGAAGGCGAGGATTGCCCAGTCCAGAACGGTCATCGGTCAAATGATGAGGGACACCCGGTCCCTGCACTACCTTTCACGAAAATGAACCCTCTTTCCCCGGAGGTGGAGCGGCGTCGCCGACTCATCACCCGCATGGCTCCACTCGCCCTGATCGCCTTCGTCG
>DATMIH010000201.1:0-14655 GCA_035554595.1 Solirubrobacterales bacterium | reverse complement strand
GACGCGCACGCTGACCTTGGTCCCCTTCCCCGCCGCAAGCGCGGTGGTCGAGAGCAACAGCAGAAGGGCCAGTGCGCACGCAGCGACCAGCCGGAACGGAACGAGTCTTGGCATTTAAGCCACCCTTTCCTCGAGGGTTGTCATGGCTGGCCGGGGACAGGTCTCCTGGCTTCCGGGGTTCCTCCGCCGCGCCTTCCCGGGGACTCTGTGTCCTCCCCAGTGGCTGGCGCTCTTCGCGCCCGCGACTTCGTTGACCCGGTCACAGTGGCGGGACCGCGCCGGTTTCTCACCGGACTTCCCTTGACCACCGACCGATTACGCGGCTGAGTGTATCCGCTGAACTTTCGTCCAGCAGCCTTGGTCCAAAGGCGCGGCCGTGGCTAGGGTCGCGACCGCATCGTTTCTCGGACCACGGAAGGGGAGATATGAGACGGGGAATGCGGCTGCCCTCACCGGCATTGGTAGTTGCGGGTTTAGCGTTGTTCGTAGCACTTGGTGGGACCGTCTACGCGGCCAAGAAGGCGCGGATCGACGGCAAGGCGGTGAAGGTGAAATCACTGCCCGGCAACCGGGTGAAGCTGCGCTCGATTCCAGCCAACCGGCTCAAGCCCGGCGTGCTCAAGGGTGCGTTGGGGGGACAGTCGGGGCCGATCACCGGGGCGGAAATCGACGAGCTGACCCTGGGTCAGGTACCGGAGGCGGCGCACGCGATCAGCGCCGACACCGCACAAAGTGCGGTCGACGCGCAGACCGCCGTCAACGCCGTCAACGCGATCAACGCGCAAAACGTCAACGGCCACGGAGCCGGCTGCCTGCCCGGCACCCAACAGTTCGCCGGCGCCTGCTGGCAGAGCTTCAGCAGCGAAACTGCAGTGAGCGCACCGGCGGCAGCCAACGCCTGCGCAGTCCAAGGCGGGGCACTGCCAGAGGCACTGCAGCTAGCGGCGTTCTCTCAACAGCCTGGTGTGGTGTTGGACGGCGGCAAAGAGTGGACGAGTGATCTCACCAATATGGTTGGACCCAACGAATACGCAGTGGTGACGGTTTCTGCGGCAGGCGTCATTGATTTCACCGTCTCGACAAGCGCACACAAATACCGCTGCGTGATCCCCTTGCTTCGCTAGCGACGCCAGGTAAATCAGGTTTCAATCAAGCCGCGCTCAAGCGCGTAACGAACCAGCTCGGCGCGGCTCGAAAGACTCAGCTTCTGCTGAATATGAGCCCGGTGGCTCTCCACCGTGCGGATGCTGATGTAGAGCTGCTCGGCGACCTCGGCGTTGGTGTGGCCGAGGGCGATCAGGCGCAGGACGTCGCGCTCGCGCTCGCTCAGCTCGTCGCCGTCGCCACTGCCATCCCCCGCCGCAAGGCGGGCGCCGAGCGCCGGCTGCAGGTAGGTGTCGCCGGCGGCGGCGCTGCGCACCGCCTGCACCAGCTCGGCATCGGCGGCCTCCTTGAGCACATAGCCGCGCACGCCCGCCTGCAGGGCGCGGCGGGCGAAGGCGGGCTCGTTCTGCATCGTCAGCACGACGATCTCAGTCTCCGGCGAAGCGGCGCGGAGGTCAGGCACCGCATCGAGGCTGGAGCGCCCCGGCATGTTGAGGTCGAGAATAAGCACGGTTGGTTTGTGGCCACGCACGTAGCGCACGGCGGAGTCAACGTCGCCTGCCTCCGCGACAACCTCGAAGCCCTGCTCGGCGTCGAGCAGCAGGCGCAATGCGTTGCGGACAACGGTGTGGTCATCAGCAAGGACGATCGTGATCACCCAACCCCACCCCTCTCATCGTGTTCACCCCCGGGTACTCGTACTCAGCGTACTTTGAATATTGGACCGTTGTCCAGATAGGATTAGACATCCATAGGCTTGTGGTGAAGGGATGGAATCGCGCCGAGATGACACACGGGTCTGACAGCGGCGCTCTGGACGAGCCCCGCCTGCGGGAGCTGATTGACGTCGGTCGCAGCCTCGTCGTCGAGCTCGACCCAGAGGTGATCTTCCGCCAGGTGCTCGAGGTCGCCTGCGAGCTTACCGGCGCCCGCTACGCCGCCCTCGGCGTGCTCGACGAGGATCGCCACGAGCTCGAGCGCTTCATCACCCACGGCATCGACGCCGATACCCGGCGGGCGATCGGCAGCCTGCCGCGCGGGCGCGGCGTGCTCGGCCTGCTGATCGAGCAGCCCCGCCCGCTGCGGCTCGCCGACGTCGGCCGCCACCCCCGCTCCTACGGCTTCCCCCCCGGTCACCCGCCGATGACGAATTTCCTCGGCGTGCCGGTGATGATCCGCGGCCACGCCTGGGGCAACCTCTACCTGACCGAGAAGGAGAGTGGCGACTTTGACCAAGCCGACGAACAGTCGGCGATGATCCTCGCCGAGTGGGCGGCGATCGCGGTCGAGAACGCCCGCCTCTACCGCAGCGTGCGCAGCCGCGGCGATGAGATGGAGCGCGCCGTGCACCGGCTCGAAGCGACGACCGAGATCGCCCGCGCGGTCGGCGGCGAGACCGACCTCGACCGCATCCTCGAGATCGTCGTCAAGCGCGGCCGCGCCCTGGTCGAGGCGCGCTCGCTGCTGATTCTCCTCAGCGAGGGCGACGAGCTGGCCACCGTCTCGGTGGCGGGCGAGCGCAAACGGGGCGCGGACAGGACCCGCATCCCGATCGCCGGCTCAATCCCTGGCCGGGTGCTGGAAGAACGCAAGGCGCAGCGCGTCCACGACCTCCACCCCAGCCTGATGGCCCGTCCCGGCGATCAGGGCGCCGGCGTCACCGCTCTGCTCGTTCCCCTCGCCTTCCGTGGCCACACGCTGGGCGTGCTGGTGGCACTCGATCCGCTCGGCCGCGACGCCGGCTTCAGCGACGAGGACGAGGACATGCTGCTCTCCTTCGCCGCCAGCGCCGCTACTGCGGTCGCCACCGCGCAGTCGGTCGCCGAAGATCGCACCCGCGAAACGATCGCGGTGACCGAGCGCGAGCGCGGCCGCTGGGCTCGTGAGCTGCACGACGAGTCGCTGCAGAGCCTCGCCGGGCTACGGGTGCTGCTCTCCGCCGCCCGGCGCTCCGAGCCGGAGGAGCTCGACGCCCTGCTCGTCGAGGGCATCGAACAGATCGACGGCGCGATCGCCGAGATGCGCCGCCTGATCGCCGACCTGCGCCCCAGCACGCTCGACCAGCTCGGCCTCGGCGTCGCCCTCGAGGCGCTGGGGGAACGCACGGCGAGCGGCGCCGCGATCAAGGTCCAGATCGACCTCGACCTCGACTTCGAGCAGGGCCGCAGCGAGAGTCGCCTGCGCGGCGAGGTCGAGGACACCGTCTACCGGCTGGTCCAGGAGGCGCTCAACAACGCGCTCCACCATGGCGAGGCTCAGCGCGTCGCGGTCGAGGTCAGCGAGAAGGCCGGCACGTTGCAGGTGCGCGTCTCCGATGACGGCAAGGGCTTTGACCCCGAGGTCAGGACCGACGGCTTCGGCCTGATCGGCATGCGCGAACGGGCCGAGCTCGCCGGCGGCACTCTGGAGCTGCGCAGCGCTCCCGGCGCGGGCACAACGATCGTGGCGGCGATTCCCGCTCTTTACCGCGGTGAAGGCGCAGAACAAGCCGCCTGAAGCTCAGGCTCCGAGCATGGCTCGGTAGAAGCTGTAATCGGGCCGATCGGGGCGGAGGTTGCAGGCGAGCGCCAGGTGGTGGCGGGCGCGCTCGGTCTCCCCCGTCTTGGCCAGGGCCCGGCCGAGACAGAAGTGGGCGTAATCGTTGACCTGGTGGCGCTCGACCACCGCCTTGAACTCAACCGCGGCGGCGGCGAAGCGGCCGGAGCGGAAGTAAGCGCGACCGAGCGCCTCGCGCACCGAGGACTTCTCCGGGGCCCGGCGTGCCGCCTCCTCGAGCGGAGCCGCCGCCTCAGCGAAGTCCTCCTCCTCGAGCAGCTCGATGCCACGGCGGTAAAGGGTGAAAGTGGAGTCGGCCTGTGACTCAGCGGGCATCGCTCAAAGTGTAGGAGGCGCGCCGGCCTGGCCCAAACCGTCCGGACTCGTTCGTAGGGTCGTCGTCGGGATGGGAACGCGGGAGCGGTGAAACTCGTCGTCGGCATCGTGCGGCCGGAGAAGGCCAACGACGTGCTCGAGGCGCTCTACCGGGCGCAAGTGAGCGGCGTCTCGATGAGCCGCGTGCAGGGCCACGGTGGCGAGTTGGAGCGGGTCGAGACCTATCGCGGCACCACGGTGAAGATGGGCCTGGCGGAGAAGGTCCGCTTCGAGATCGCGGTCTCCGACGAGTTCGTCCAACCCACCGTCGATGCGCTCTGCGAGGGGGCTCGCACCGGCGCGGTCGGCGACGGCAAGATCTTCGTCCTGCCGCTCGACCAGGCGGTGCGGATCCGCACCGGCGAGACTGACCACGGCGCGGTGACGCCGGTGGACAAGTGAGCGCGCCGGCGCTGCTCGGCGCCGTGTCGGGGATCGACACCGGCGACACCGCCTGGATGCTGATCGCGACGGCGCTGGTGCTGATGATGACCCCGGCGCTGGGACTCTTCTACGCCGGCCTGGTGCGCTCGAAGAACACCCTCAACACCTTCATGATGTGCGTCGGCGCGATCGCGGTTGCGATGGTCACCTGGGCCCTGGTCGGCTACTCGCTCGCCTTCGACGGAACCGGCGCGCTGATCGGCGGCCTCGGCTACGTCGGGCTACACGGCGTCGACTTCACCCCGCGCGAAGGGACGACGATCCCCCACCTCGTCTTCATGGCCTTCCAGGCGACCTTCTGCATCATCACGGTGGCCCTGGTCTCGGGCGCCGTGGTCGAGCGGATGCGCTTCGGCGCCTTCCTTGTCTTCGCCGCGCTCTGGTCGGTCTGCGTCTACGCGGTGCTTGCCCACTGGGCCTTCGGCGGCGGCTGGCTGCAGGCGAACGGCACGCTCGACTTCGCCGGCGGCGTGCCGGTCGAGATGGGCTCCGGCTTCTCCGCCCTGGCGGCGGCGCTGGTCGTCGGCGCCCGCAAGGATTACGGCCGCCAGGCGCTGCTCCCCCACAACGCGGTCTACGTCCTGCTCGGCGCCGGGCTGCTCTGGTTCGGCTGGTTCGGCTTCAACGGCGGCAGCGGCTTCTCGACCGGCAACCCCAGCGTGCTCGCCTTCACCAACACGCTGCTGACGCCGGCCTGCACCCTGGTCGTCTGGTTCGGCCTCGACCTGCTGCGCGGTCGCAAGGTGACCGCGATCGGCGCCGCGACGGCGATCGTCGTCGGCTGCGTCGCGATCACCCCCGCCGGCGGCTTCATTAGCCCCGGCTGGGCGATGCTGCTCGGTGCCCTCGCCGCCCTCCCCAGCTACGCGATCATCGTCTGGCGCACCCGCACCCGGGTCGACGAGACGCTCGACGTGCTCGCCGCCCACGGCACGGCCGGCTTCTTCGGCATCCTCTTCATCGGCTTCTTCGCCGAGCTCTCCTGGAACGGCGTCTCCGACGGCTTCTTCTATGGCAACGCCGCCCAGCTCGGTGACCAGGCCCTCGCCGCCCTGGCGGCGCCCGTCTACGCCTTCGTCGCCACCTTCGTCCTGCTCAAGCTGATCGGCGCAGTGATGCCGCTGCGCGCCTCCGAGCACGAGGAGGCGCTCGGCATGGACGTCGTCCAGCACGGCGAGGAGGCTTACGTCACCGGCGAGGGCGCGATCCTCGTCTTCCCCGAGGACGGCGGCGCCGTCCCGGTCCCGGTCGCCGACCCGGGCTGAGCGAAGCACATCACGTCACCGATTGGTGGCAACATTTCGGCCATGGCGAGCTTCATCGTCGGCTTCGACGGCAAGTGGCAGGAAAAGTTCGACTTCAAGGACGAAGCGCTCGAGTGGGCACGTGAAGTGGCCGCAACCGGTCGCACGGTCGAGGTCATTACCCGCCGCTTCGGCTTCTGTTCATTCCTCACCGGCTTCCCCGACTCAGAGCGGGCCGCGCTGAAGGCCCGCTGGCGACGACCGGTGGGACTCATGATCGGGGCCTCCGCAGGAGGCGTGTACGGCAGCGCTTACGGCGGCGGTTGTGGTGGCGGAGGTGAAGGCGGAGGCGGCGGAGGCGGCGGAGGTGAAGGCGGCTGCTAGAGCGACATAGCTCAGACGGCGGTAGCGTCGGCTTCGGCGGCGACCGCTTTGCCGTGGCGGATCAGGTCGGCGGCGCGCTCGGCGAGGGCGATCGTCGGGGCGTTGGTGTTGCCGCGTGGCACGGTCGGCATCACTGAGGCGTCGACGACGCGCAGCGCCTCGGCGCCCTCGACCCGCAGCTCGGCATCAACGACCGAGCCGATCGCGCAGGTGCCGACCGGGTGGTAGATCTCATACGTGGTCGCGGCGATGTGGGCGCGCAGGGCGTCGTCGGAGTCGTCGGCCGGGCCGGTGAAGAGCTCGGCAGCGTAGGGCTTGAAGGACGGCTGAGCGCTGATCTCCGCCGCCAAGCGCACCGCCGACATCATCCGCGCCATGTCGGCCTCGGCCTCGTAGAAGTTGTTGCGGATGATCGGCTTTGCGGTCGGGTCGGCGGAAGCGAGGCGCACCGAGCCGCGGCTCTCGGCCGCCAGCAGGCAGGGCGAGACCCAGACGCCGTGCGCGCTCGGGTCGGCCATCCCCTCGTCGACGATCTGGACGGGGGCGACGTGGATCTGCACGTCGGGTGCCTCGGCGCCCTCACCGACCCGGGCAAAGCCGCCCGACTCGGCCAGGTTGGAGGCGAAGGGCCCGGTCTGGGAGGCCTCAAACTCGGCCATCGCCGCCGGCTCCAGGGCCGCCAGCAGGCTCTCCGGTTCCGGCGTGGTGAAGACGGTGTAGGTGGCAGGATGGTCGCCGAGGTTCTCCCCCACCGCGGGCTGGTCGAGCAGCGGCTCGATTTCGCGCATCGCCAGGTGTTCGGCCGGCCCGATGCCGGAGAGCATCAGCAGCTGCGGCGAGTTGTAGGCCCCACCGCAGAGGATCACCTCGCGCTCGGCCCGCAGCTCCTGCACCTCGCCCATCCGGCTCGCCTCGACCCCGACCGCGTGCTTGCCCTCGAAGAGGACGCGGCTGACCAGCGTGTAGGGCATCACGGTCAAGTTGGGGCGCTCGCCCGCCGGGTGCAGGTAGGAGACGGCGGCGCTGGCGCGCATGCCGCCGCGCTGGGTCACCTGGTACATGCCGACGCCGTCCTGCTCGGCGCCGTTGAAGTCCTCGTTGCGGGCCAGGCCCGCTTCCGCCCCGGCCTCGACGAAGGCGGGCGAGATCTTGTTGCCGGAGCGCTGATCTGAGACCGGGAGCGGGCCGCCGACCGCGTGCCACTCCGAGGCGCCGCGCTCGTTGTCCTCGGCCTTGAGGAAGTAGGGGAAGAGGTCCTCCCAGGCCCAGCCGGGCACGCCCCACTCGTCGTAGTCGCGGCGGTTGCCGCGGATGTAGATCATCGCGTTGATCGAGGAGGAACCGCCGAGCACACGGCCGCGCGGCAGCGAGACGCGCCGGCCGTTGCAGTTGGGCTCGGGTGCCGAGGCGAAGTCCCAGTCGATCTCGGTGCGAGCAAGCTGTAGGTAGCCGAGCGGCACGTGGATGTTCTGGTTGGAATCCGGCGGCCCCGCCTCGAGCAGCAGGACACTGGTGTCCGGGTCCTCGGAGAGCCGCGCCGCCAGCACGCAACCGGCCGATCCGGCACCCACGATCACGTAGTCGTACATCAACCGCTCCTTCCCGTTGGCACTGCAACGCGTTGGGCCCCTGGTGGAGCCGCTACGCGTTTCACCGGCACCCGGTCCGGTCTGGCGAGTGTACGCCCGAAGTGGCCGATTGCGGGTGATTTCTTAACCGGCTGCTACGGTTGATCGGTCGGGTTTGGCCAAACCGCCACCCGAGAGGTTCCGTTCCCTCCGTGCTCTGCTTTGCATTTAGGGGTCGCTGGATCTCCCTGAATCGCAAAATAAGGAGTCATTACATCGTGTCATTTGCCGACCTCGGCATTTCTAAAGCCGTGGTGCGCGCGCTCGCCGAGCGCGACATCACCCAGCCTTTCCCCGTCCAGCAGCTGGTGATCCGCGACGCGCTCGCCGGTCACGACCTGCTGGTCCAGTCCCCGACCGGATCGGGCAAGACGCTCGCCTTCGGCATCCCGCTGGTCGACCTGGTCGAGCAGGGCGCCAAGCGCCCCTCCGCCCTGGTCCTGGCGCCGACCCGCGAGCTCGCCAGTCAGATCGTCGACGAGCTCGACGGTGTCGCCCGGGCTTGCAACCTGCACATCGCCGCCGTCTACGGCGGCGTCGGCTTCGGCCCCCAGGTCAAGGCCGCCCAGCGCGCCAACATCATCGTCGCCACCCCGGGACGGCTCGAGGACCTGATCGCCCGCGGCGCGATCAGCCTGCGCAACGTCAAGGTGCTCGTCCTCGACGAGGCCGACCGCATGCTCGACATGGGCTTCAAGCCCGCCGTCAGCCGCATCGTCGGCCAGACCCCGGCCGGGCGCCAGACGCTCTTCTTCTCGGCGACGCTCGAGGGCGCGACCGGCAAGCTCGCCGCCGCCTACACCCGCGATCCGCGCCACCACACCCACGCCGCGCCCGACGATCACGAGGCCGAGATCGAACACCGCTTCGTCCACGTCGACTCCCAGGCGGCCAAGCTCGACCACCTGGCGGGTGAGCTGCGCGGTCCCGACGGCGGCCGCACGCTGGTCTTCGTCCGCACCAAGCGCGGCGCCGACCGTCTGGTCAAACGCCTGCGCAGCCGTGAACTCGAGGCCGTTGCCATGCACGGCGACAAGAGCCAGGGACAGCGTGAACGCGCGCTCTCCCGCTTCGAGCGCGGCGATGTCGAAGTGCTGGTCGCCACCGACGTGGCCGCCCGCGGGATCGACGTCGCTGACATCGCCCACGTGATCAACTTCGACGCCCCCGGCGACCGCGACTCCTACGTGCACCGGGTCGGCCGCACCGGCCGCGCCGGTGCCCGCGGCGCCGGCACCAGCTTCGTGTTGACCGACCAGGCCGCCGAGATGCGGCGCATCGCCCGCGACCTCGGCCTCAGCGAGGAGTTCGAGCAGAACCTCGGGCATGTCGCCAAGGCCGAACGGTCATCGAATGGAAATTCAGGGTCGGGTGGCCAGAAGCCCGGCTCAGGATCAGGGTCAGGGCAGCGTTCGCGACGCCGGCGCCGCAACCGCCGGCCCAAGGTGTCCGCATGAGCGCCGCGACCGCTGCGGCCACGAAGTGGACCTGCGAGGGCTGCGGTGTCAGCGCCGGCAGCATCGATGGCAAGGCAGTGCCGATGCCGAGCTCCTGGGCGAGCTCGGCCGAGGGCACCTACTGCCTGGTCTGCCGGCGCGATCGCGCCGCCGAGGCGGCGCTCGACGCGGTGCCCAGCGGCAGCCCGATCGCCGAGCGGGCAAAGATGCGCCGTGCGGCGCTGATCGAGTTCGAGGTCAGCCGCACCCCGGACCAAACCGACGGGATCATCGCCCGCGCCTGCCGCACCTCGGTCTCCGCGGTCACCCGCGCCCGTCGCCGGCTCGAGCTTCCCGACCCGCCGCCCACCTCGGAGGAGTCGCGGGCTAAGCGCCGGGCGATCAGCCGCCGATAGGAAGACCGTGGCGGCGCACGCATGCAGCTAGGGATCGGCCTCGCGGTTGCCGCGGCGCTGCTGACCAACCTCGCCTCGCTCTTCAAGCACCGGGGCTGTCACCGCACCGCCCCGGTGCGACTGCAGGAACCGCTGCGCAGTGCTCGCAACCTCGCCTCCTCCCGCTGGTTCGCCGCCGGCTGGGGGATCGCGGCGGTGGCCTGGTTCGTCCACGTCGCCGCCCTCTCGATGGCGCCGATCTCGATCGTCCAGGCCGTGCTCGCGGGCGGCGCCGTCACCCTCGCGGTGATGGCGCAGCGGGTCTTCGGCGACGCGGTCGAGCCGCGCCAGTGGCTGGCTCTGCTGCTCGGCGGCGCCGGGTTGGCGCTGCTCGTGCTCACCGTCCCCCACTTCAGCGGCGATCACTCCGGCTTTGAGCTCGGTGGCATGCTCGGCTTCGAGGGCGGCCTCGCCCTGCTTGCGGTCGGGCTGGCCCTCGGCCACCGCTCCGAGCGCTTCTCCAAACGCAGGGGGATCATGCTCGCCGCCGTCGCCGGCATCCTCTTCGCCCTCGCCGGCGTCGCGATCAAGGGGCTGACGGGGGCCGGAGGCGTCTCGCTCGCCGTGCTTGCGCCCTGGGTCGCGCTGACAATGGTCGCCGGTATCGGCGCCCAGTATGCGGCTGCCGCGGCGCTTCAGCGCGGCGGCGCGATCGAGACGATCGGCCTGATCGGCCTGATCGCCAACGCGGCGCAGATCACCGCCGGCGTGCTCGTCTTCGGTGACCCGCTCGCCGCCAGCCCGCTCGGCCTCATCCTGCAGGCGAGCGCCTTCATCATGGTCTGCGCCTCGGCGCTGCTAATCCCTGCGCGGCGAGTCGTCGCCTCGGCAGCGCTTCCCGCGCCCGCCGCCTGAGCGCGCCTAAACAAACGGCGCGACGGGCCCGAGAGCCCGCCGCGCCGTTGATGAGGCGCTCTCTTACCGCCGCCCGTTCAGCAGCCGCTCACCTTCAGCGGCAGACGGTTGTTCTTGATCTTCTTGCCGTTCTGTCCCTTCATGCTCATCACCGAGGAAAGCGGGCCTTTGCAGAGATTGGTGGAGTTCTGCAGCAGGCCCTTCTTCTTGCCCCCCTCCATACGGAGGATGAACTTGGTGACCGGAACGTCGGGGACGTTGTTGAACACGGTCTTGATCCCTCCGTGCTTGGAGCTGATCACGCCGTACAGCTGGATGTTCACCTGACCGCGCAGATCAGCGACCAGATCAGGCAATTCGTGGCTGGAGGAGACCAGGTAGACCGGCCCCTTCAACTTCTTGCCCAGCAGCGGACTCTTTGCTTCCGCGTGTCCGTAGACGGCCGCCTTCGGACACTCCTTGGCCGCCAGCTGCACCCTCGTACAGACGGTGCGGATATTCCCCTGGTCGAGGAACAGCGCGTGCGGCAGCGCCAGAGCGTTGCGGAGCACGTTGGCGTCTCCGCTACGGGCTTCGAGAATCGCCCGCAGCTTCGGGTGCTTGGCCCGGCTGGTGTTGCCCTTAGCGAGCAGGCGGGTGTGCAGCTTCGGCTTGAAGCCGAGCTTCTTGCACTTCGCCGCCTGGTATGGCGCCGACACTTTGTAGCTGCTCCAGGCCGCCACGCTGGTCGGATCGCCACCGCCACCATTGAGGAGGCCGGCGGTCGCCTGCTTCGCACAGTTGGTCGGGTTGTGCATGAACTGCTTGCGATTGACGTTGACGTTGATCGATCGCAGATCCAGCTTCACCCCACCGAACACATCCGGGATGGCGTCGGAGACCGCGTTCACCTGTGCTGTTTTCGGATTGACGTTGAGCGCCACCCGAACAACGACCGTGCCAAGGTCAAACGGACCCGACACTGCCGGAGTGATGACCGCCATCGAGAGCGGTGCACCCTTGTATGGACCGGACAGGTATGCCTTGCCGGCAAGCTTCACCGGGTTGGCCCCAGTGCCGGATTCCGTCGAGGTGGTGCCGATTTCGCTCTTCGCCGGACAGCTCGGATTGGCCTGCTCGGACTTGCCGCTGGCGGCCGCGGCCGCAGTCATCGCTGATACAGGACAGTACTTGACGCCCTTCAGCTTGGCCGCGAGGCCCTTCGGCAGGGTGACGTTGACCCCCTTCAGCTCCTGTTGACCGTCGGGACGGCCAATGTGGACGTTGAAGGGGCTGTATGCGTTGGCCTTGTTGTTCTTGGACTTGGCCGTGTAGCTCGGCGCGAATGGCCGTGCCGCCAGCGTCGTCGGGCAGGTCCCACCGCCCGGGATGCTGGAGAGGGTGAATGAGGCATTGACCGGTTTCTGTTCGCCCGGTCGCGCCCACGGCTCCATCTGGCCGCTGGAGTTAGCCGCCGAGCACGTCGGTGGGCTGGTCAGGACAAGGTGCGGTCCCTCAAAGCGAAGCGTGACCGCTTCGAAGGGCGCCTGTGGCAGGCCCTGCGGGAGTTTGCCTGCGAGGGGCCCGACCTCTTGTTCGTCGAACGTCGTCGTCAGCTGACCGGTGGTTTTATTGGCCGCGGTCTGGCCGACGAGGCGCACGGCGATGCCCTCATTCGGTTCCTTGGCTTCGACCAGAATGCGGAACTCTTCGCCCGATTCCGGATTGGAGCTCTTCTGCGTGCCAACGTAGATGGCGCCGGTCAGGGGCCTCGCCAGCGGTGGCGAGGTGATTTCAGCCGTGCCGATCCTGGACTCGGATGGGCATTCATTGTTGTAGGTGCGGACGCCCTTCTTGAATTGAGCGTCGGTGCAGGCCACGAGGCCATTCGAGCCGGAGGGGTTGAGACCCATTCCGGCAGGCAGGGTCACCACTGCCTTGCGCAGGTGCGACTGCGATTGTTTGTTGCCACCTTTGGTCGGCACTTCGAACGGGACTCTGGTGACCACCGAGGCCGGGGCAGGAGAGTCGACGTTAGTCGTGTTCGGTCTGACGTCGATCGATGGGTTGAACGGCACCGTGTCGCATTCTTTCTGCTGGAATTTGGTGCCGTCGTCCCCTTCGACCCGCGCTTCAAACGCTTTAGACCCGTTGGGGAAATTCGGATTCGGTTCCCCGTATGACTCCGCCCGGAACCACGTCGGGTAGAGCTTCGGCCATTCGTCGGGGCTGAAACAGGTGGTCGGCGTATTGATATAGGTGCCGTTGCCGGCGTTGGCGCCTTCCTGATTGCCCGCATCCTGTCCGAAGTTGATCAGCCTGCTCTTGAGCGTTGAGAACGGTGGTGAAGGGGGTGGCAATTTAATCGTGAAGCTCTCGTGGTAATCGTTCTCCCAGCCGACTTCCGTTTCCAGGAAGATGACCTCCTCGCCCGCCACGACGAATCCGAAAAGAGCAGGTTCTCCGGGGTTGGGGTCGAGGTTGTAGACAGGAGGCGTAGTGCCAGTAGCGGGACCGGGTTTGATTTCGAAGCCCACTGGCAGGAAGGTGCCTGCCGGAGCCGGAGGTGGAGCCGGTACGGCGTTTTCAGTGTTGACGACCAGCGTCACTTCCTCGCGCCCGACGATGCTGCCTTTGGGGCACTGGGGCACATGCACCTCTTTGCCCCCGATTTCAGTTTCGAATTCGAAAGCTGCTCGCGAGCAGCGCGGCGTCGCCTGTGGGTTAACTGTCAACCCAGGCGGGAGGTCGACGCGAAGGGTTTTGATTGTCCGATTGGGAAGAGGGGTTTCAATCGGCTTCAAGGTGCCGAAAGGACTTGCGACTTCGCCATGTTTGATGATGTACTGGGTGAAGCCGATTGGCGGGTGGCCACCGGCTTGAACGAAGTAGTCCGGATTTGCCGGCGAGCACTTCGGTTCGTCGAGGATGTTGTTACACGTCGCAGCCTGCCAACCATCTTCGATACTCGCGGGAGTTTCGTTCGGTTCGATGATTTCATCGGTGTCGGCCTGAGCGACCGGCACCGCAGCTACAAGCCACAGGGCCATCACCGCACAAGCGATCAAGCGCCTTACCATTCGTCTCTCCTCTAGTTGCATTGACGATTCCCAATACGTCCCTGCATATGGCGCCAAATCTCCTCGCACCTCTACGGTAGCTACCTCTACCCCTCGGCATCAAGGGGGGAAACCCGCAAAGGGGACTTGCCTACATCGATCGATGTCATCGATGGTGCGTATTTGGCTCTGGGGAGCCAGCGCGAAAGCCAATTGATCCCTCAATAGGATGTTGAGTAATGACACCCAAATCCAACCTTCCTTACGTCGACGAGCTGCCGATCGAGGTCGGCGCAGATCGAGAGGCGACGTGGGCGGCGCTGCTGCGGGTGGTCGAGGGGACGTTCGCATCGGCGCGGGGTCGTGGCCCTGCTCGGCTGCTCGGATGCGAAGACACGGTGCCGTCGGGGCCACGACCGCTGGCGCAGGGCTCGGCCTTTCCTGGCTTCCACGTCGAGAGCGCTGAGCCATTGAGTGAGCTAGCGCTCGCCGGCCGCCACCGCTTCTCCACTTACATTCTGAGCTTCCGCCTCGAGGACGCGGCCCCCGAACGCACACGACTCGTCGCCGAAACCCGCGCCGCCTTCCCGGGCCTGAAAGGCAGCGTTTACCGCGCCCTGGTGATCGGCACGCGGATGCACGTCCTCGTCACCCGCCGCCTGCTCACCGCGACCAAGCGCCGCGCGGAGCGCAGCTGACTGGCTGGTCGGCAATCCGGCCGGTCCTCGCTGGCTTCCTGCTCGCGGCCGATGCCTTCGTCGTCGTCGCCCTGCTCATCTCCCGCCGCCACGGATGGCTGCCCCCAACCATCGCCTTCGGCGCGCTGCTGATCGGGCTGATCGCCTTCGAGGTCTGGGCGGTGCGCCACCGGCACGACGACGACCGGCCTCAATCGCGGCCCTGACATCTGCCGTTCCGCTCAGCCGTTGCGGCCGATCAGCATGATGCCGGCGATCGACGCGGTGGCAAGCAGTGCCAGGGCGATATCGGTCCGACGTTCGCTGTCTCTCATCCCACACTTAGAACACACCCTCGCCCCGAAAGGTGCTTTTAAGATCTCGTTCAGCCACCTTCCTCGACGAACGCGCGGCGCAAGGCCTCGTCGAAGGACTCGGGCGAGATCCCAAACGGCTCGGCACCACTGGAGTCGGTGACCA
>DATMIH010000200.1:0-34848 GCA_035554595.1 Solirubrobacterales bacterium | reverse complement strand
CCGGGCGATGTAGAACTCCCGGATGCTTCAGGAAGTCTCACTAGGCCACAAGTCCCTCGCCGACTACACCCACATCGCCGGCAAGGAGACGATCGAACGGATTCGCGAGCTGGCGGAGCCGATGAAGGGCCACCGCGTTCTGCACGTCAGCGCCACCGCTTTCGGCGGCGGCGTCTCGGAGATCCTCTACACGATCGTGCCGCTGATGCGCGACATCGGTATCGACGCGCACTGGCACGTGATCTTCGGCAAAGAGGAGTTCTACAACGCGACCAAGCTGCTCCATAACTCGCTGCAGGGCGCCGAGGAGACGTTGAGCGACTCCGAATGGGCGCTGTTCGACGAAATCAACGCGATCAACGCCGAGGGCCTGCAGGGCGAGTGGGACACGATCATCGTCCACGATCCCCAGCCGATCGGCCTCAAGCGCGGCGCCCAGGCGAAGAGCCGCAACTGGATCTGGCGCTGCCACATCGACCTCTCCGAGCCCAACCCGGCGCCGATCGCCCGCCTGCAGCCGATGATCGAAGAGTACGACGCGACCGTCTGGCACCTGCCGACCTACGTGCCGAAGGGAGTCGCCGCCCATGACGGCGTGCGCATCATCCCGCCAGCGATCGATCCGCTCTCGCCGAAGAACATGGCCTTCTCCCCCGACGACGCCGCCTTCGTCTGCCGCCAGTTCGGCATTGACGTTGACCGCCCGCTACTCACCCAGGTCTCGCGCTTCGACCCTTGGAAGGACCCAATGGGCGTAATCGACGCCTACCGCGAGGTGACCAAGGAGGTGCCCGACGCACAGCTCGCCCTGGTCGGCTCAATGGCAACCGACGATCCCGAGGGCTGGGAGTTCTTCCAAAACACCTTCGAGTACGCCGAAAACGACGAGGACATCAAGATCCTCAACAACCTCAACAACGTCGGCGCGATCGAGGTCAACGCCTTCCAGTCGCAATCAGACGTCTGCCTGCAGAAGTCGATCCGCGAGGGCTTCGGCCTGACCGTGACCGAGGCGCTGTGGAAGGGACGGCCGACGATCGGCGGCAACGTCGGCGGTATCCCACTGCAGATCACCGACGGCGAGACCGGCTTCCTGGTCGACTCCCCCGAGCAGTGCGCCCAGCGCTGCCTCGAGATCCTCGCCGACCCCGAGCTCGGCAAGCGGCTGGGGCGGGCGGGCAAGGAACACGCCCGCAAGGAGTTCCTCTCACCGCGCCTGTTGCGCGACTGGGTCGAGCTTCTATCCGAGCTCGATACCTGAGCCGGCGGCGCTAGCCGACCGTCTCGCGCAGCTCACCGATGTCCTTGAGCTGATCGTCGACCCAGTCACCCGGGTTGCGCGAGAAGACAAGCTCCTTGAGGTGCTGGGCGCGCAAGCGGCGCTCCTCGGGGTCCATCGTCAGTGCCCGGTAGATCGCGTCGGCCTGCTCCTGGATGTCGAAGGGATTGACCGTCAGCGTGCAGTCGGAGAGCTCCTCATGGGAGCCGGTGTTCTCAGAGAGCATCAGCACCCCGTCGCGGGTATTGACCGCCGGCGCCTCCTTGGCGACCAGGTTCATGCCGTCGAAGAGCGAGTTGACCATCAGCAGGTCGAAGTGCTTGTAGCGGGCAACCGCGTCGTAGAAGTTCTCGTAGATCTTGAGGTCGATCGGCATCCAGTCGGTGGTGCCGTGGCGGTGGTTGACGACCGCGACCAGGGCCTCGATCCGCTCCAGATACTCGGCGTACTCGGGCACGTCCTGGCGCGAGGGCTGCAGGTGGGCGATGAAGGTGACCTGTTCATTGAACTCGGGGTGCTGGGTGAGGAAAGTGTCGAAGGCGGTAAAGCCGCGCAGCACGTTCTTGGAGAGGTCGGCGCGGTCGACGCGGATGATCAGGTGCTTGCGGCGGCGCTCCAGCACCTCGCGCTCGGCAGCGGCCACCTCGGGTGACTCGGCGGCGCGGCGCAGCCGTTCGGCGTCGATCGAGAGCGGGTAGGCGCGGGTGCGCGTCTCGCCGCCGGCGTGGCGGACGATTCCCTCCTCATAGTCGACGTCGACCTCGAGCAGTTCGTCGCAGCAGCGGATAAAGTTGATGCAGTAGGCGTGGGTGTGGAAGCCGATGATGTCGTTGGCGAGCATGCCGCGGAAGAGCGCCTCGCGGATGCGGCCCGGCAGAATGCGCCAGCTGTCGGGCTGGGACCAGGGGATGTGGACGAAGTGGTGCAGGAAGGCATCCGGCCTGGCCTCGCGGATCATTCCCGGCGCCGTGTAGAGGTGGTAGTCGTGCAGCATCACCAGCGGCCGCTCGCGTCCCTCGATCTGGCCCAGCACCGCGTTGGCGATGTCGCGATTGACCGCCTGGTAGCCGAAGTCCCAGGCATCGAGCTCCTCCTGGCGGATGTCCGGTGCGTTGGAGAGGTCCCAGAGGTAGTGCTGGATGAACCAGAGGATCGGGTTGGCGATCACGTTGTAGAAGCGGTCGTAGGCCTCGGCGTCGGAGCCGACCAGCAAAACGCGGTAGTCGATGCCGTCGATCGAGAGCTCGGCTGGGCCACCGCGTTCCTCGCTGACCGCGACGTCCTCGTCGGTCATCGCCGAGGCGATCCAGAGCGCGTCGCGGTGAGAGACCAGGCCCGAGAGCGCTGTGACCAAGCCTCCCCCGCCCCGCCGCACCGTGCGCTCCCCGTTTTCGTCGCGCTCGAACTGGGCGGGGCCGCGGTTCGAGACGATGATCAATGGGTCGGAGTCGGGCACGGGTCAACCCTACCCGGGGGCGGGGGAATGCTGACCGGAATGCGGTCAGTGGGCGGGAGTGGTGCCCCTGGTCAAAACGCGCGGCAGAGCCGCGCTTAAGTGTTTTGACCAGGGGCACCACTCCCGCTCTCTCGAAGGCTTCGGGGAAGACATCCTCAGCTCTCGGGCTTAGGGGTGGATGCGTGTCCGGATCCGGTGGTCTCAAGCTGGACTGGCGCTCCTTGGGGTCGCCGCGGTGCTGCTTGCGTTGCGGGTTGCACCTAGCTTTTTGAAGGCGCCGGCGCCAGCTCCCCTACCTGCCGACGTTGGGCTGCCGCGGGTCGAAGCTCGCTCAGAGCCGGTGGTTTCGGAGTTGCGAGGGGACGCGATTTCAGATGGAGACTCGAGGTCAGGATCCCAGCGGCGTCTCGGGCGGGTGGTGTCGGGTGGGGGTGCTCGGCGCCGTGCGGAGGCTTCTGAGGGGAAGGCTGCGCAGCGCCGAGCGCGTCGTCCCATCCCCCGAAGAAGCGCGCAGCACAAGCCGAGCACCCCCACCCGACGACAGGACCCGCCCGCCGATCCGTCGGTCCCTGCACCCGTCCCTCCTCCCGAAATCGTCCCTTCACCGTCTTCCGAACCCCCGCCTGAACCCGCTCCCACCCCGCCGCCCCCCAACGACGGGTCGATGGAGTTTGCCCCGCACTAGCTATAGTCCCTCGCCGCTTTGGCAGCCCCACGTGAATACGAGTTGGTTCTGATGCTTGACCCTGGTCCCGACGAGGCCGGACGAGACGCGCTTGCGCAGGATGTGCGCAAGCGGATCGAGGGCAAAGGGACGCTCAAGCACGAGAACAAATGGGGCCTGCGCAAGATGGCTTACGAAATCGGCGGACGCAATGAGGCCGATTACCGTTGGCTGCGCTTCGAGGCGCCGAGCGAGCTGCTCGACGAGCTCAACCACAACTTGAAGATCGCCGACGGAGTGCTGCGCTTTCGGATCTTCAAAGTCGACGCCGACGCCCCGGTGATGGTGCCGCCCACGGTTGCCGCTCCGGCGCCCGGCGCTTCGCGCGACCGCGGCCCCCAGGGCCCGTCCCGCCCCGCCGTCGTCCCCGAGCCGGACGATGAGTCCGCTGAGCCGGCAGCCGCCGAGCCGGCCGAGAGCGCTCCCGAGAGCACCGACGTTCCCGTCGCCGCCGACGAGTAGCCGGTTTCCTGCGCAGATTGCGGGGGCGAGGGGGCGAGTCGCGCCGCCAACGCTCTTAGACTGGATCCCAGACAACGATTCAGAGGAGCTGAGAGCCGTGGCAGCGTCGAACGTAAACGTAGTGGTCATCACCGGAAACCTGACTCGCGATCCCGAGTTGCGCCATCTCGGCAGTGGTACGGCGGTCTGCAAGCTGCGCGTGGCAGTCAACAGCCGTCGCAAGGATGGTCAGACCGGCGAATGGGTCGACAAGCCCAACTACTTCGACGTCACCGTCTGGGGAGCGCAGGGCGAGAACTGTGCCAACTACCTTGCCAAGGGCCGTCCAGTTGCAATTGAGGGTCGCCTCGACTGGCGCGAGTGGGAGAAAGACGGGGTCAAACGTCAGAGCGTCGAGATCATTGCCAACTCAGTGCAGTTCCTCGGCTCACGCGACGGTTCCGGCGGTGGGGGTGGGGGTGGCAACGAAGGCGGCGGCTTCAGCCCCAGTAGCGACGTGCCCGCCGACTCCTCCGATTTCGCCGGCGCGGCCGCCGGCGGCGGTGGCGACGACGACATCCCCTTCTAGCCAGCCCGACAAGGGCGGCGGGCTCGAATCCCGATACCTGTAGGATTCCGAGCCCGCTATGGCCAGAACTAACGACTCCACTTCATCGACCCCCCGCCGCGGCCGCCGCGACGATCGTACGCGGCCGCGCAAATACACGCGGATCAACTCCGAGGAAGTCGACTACAAGGACCTCAATCTCCTGCGCCGCTTCCTCTCCGACAAGGGGAAGACGCGCGGTCGCCGGGTCACCGGCCTCTCGCGCAAGCACCAGCGCCAGCTCTCCGTGGCGGTGAAGCGCGCCCGTGAGATCGCCCTCCTGCCCTACGTTGGAGAGCGCTGATGACACAGGCCATCCTGCTTGAGGACGTTGAGCAGCTCGGCCAGCGCGGCGAGCCAGTCGACGTATCGCCCGGCTATCTGCGTAACTACCTGATCCCGCGCAAGCTGGCGGCCCCGGCGACGCCCGGGGCTCTGGAGCAGGCGCAGCGCCGCCAGGCCGCGCTCGAAAAGACTGAGAAAGCTCGCGCCGAGCGTGAAGAGCAGGCGGCCTCGCTGCTTTCCAAGACAGTCTTGACTATCTACCAGCGTGCTGGCGAGGACGGCAAGCTCTTCGGCTCAGTTGGGGCTAAGGAGATCGCTGACGCGATCCAGGACGCCCGCGACCTGCGCATCGACCGGCGCAAGATCCGCCTCGAGCAGCCGATCCGCGAGATCGGCACCCACATGGTCGAGATCGAGCTCGCCGATGGCGCCATCGCCACGGTGAAGACGATCGTCACCGAGGAACGCTGAGTCAGCGCTAGGCTGCCCGCCATGGGCTCGCCTCGCTTGCCGACCCGCCTGAAGCGGCGCGCCAAGGCGCGGACCCACTTTCACTGGGCGCGCTCGGAGCGGGCCACGATCGGCCTTGCCACTGTTGCCTTGGGAGGAGCGGCGGTCGTCCTCGCCGGCCAGTTCGGCCGCATGCTGCAGCGCCGCGCCAGCGTCGAGGCCGACGGCGAGCGGCTGGTCGAAGCGGCGCCGGCGGCGGCGCTTGACACGGTCAGCGTCGCGGTGGGCGGCTATGACGAGGCACCCCGCTCCGAGACGGTCCTCTTCAACCTGCTCGCCGGTTTCCTCGGCTCCTTCGCCCTGGTCCGCCTCTCTACCCTCGGCATCCGCGACGAGTGGTGGCCCTTCCGCAACGTCAAGGTCGGCGGGCGCCACATCCACCACTTCGTGCCCGGCATCGTGCTCGCCTTTGCCTCGGGCACAACCGCCCTGCTGACTGACGACGAGACCCTGGAAGAGCGGCTAGCGATCACCACTGGGGTGGGGATGGGCCTGACCTTCGACGAGGCGGCGCTGCTGCTCGACCTGCGCGACGTCTACTGGACCCGCGAGGGCCTGCTCAGCGTCCAGCTCAGCCTCGGCGCCACGGCGATCCTCAGCATCGCGATCCTCACCCAGCGGATGCTCCGTCGCGGCGAGCGCCGGCGCGAAGCCGAGGGCCTAATCCCGCCGGCGCCCACCGACCTGATCGATCCGCGCGACTAGCCAGTCTGGCGTCTTTTGGAATGCAGGTGCGGACTGCTGTGCCCGAGAGGCGAGTTCCGTCGCTGAAGATGCCGACGCCCTTCGCCTGCAGGTGGCCGTCGGGGCACTTGGCGAGAAGATAGCTCTGCTTCTTGCCCTTGTAGGTGAACTTGCGGCCCAGCCTCAGCGAGAAGCTGGTCAGGGAACCGTAACCCCCGGCGACCTTTGGCACTTTCGCGATCACCTGGAGACCAAAGCGACCTTTGCTCGTCCGGTGAACTTCGCCAGGAATGACGACGGCTGCTGAAACCGGTGCCCCCAGGTAGGCATGAAGAAGAAGCTGGGTCTTGCCATTTGCCACACCGGCGTTGAAGGCATGGACCTCGCTGCGCACCGTAAAGGGGGACTGTTCGGGGAAGGCAATCTCGAATTCAGCCTGCCCTACGCCGACCAGGGCATCTGGGCAATCCATTCCCGCACTCTGCATGTCTTTATCTTCCTGCGGTCGCGGGTGACAGACCGGCAGCCCTTTGGCTTCAATCGCGAGGTTCTTGTCGAGTTCGAGGACCAGTTCCCTGAGGGCGGGCGGCTGACTTCCGTCCTCCGTGCTCACCTTGGTACGGACTCGCATGCTGGTGCCGGTCAGCTGGCGCTTGGAGAGCACTTTGGGAGTGAAGTCAGCGCTGAAGGTAAAGCTGATCTGAGCAGGAGGAACGACATAGATCGGACCTTCTGCGGCCGCTACGGCAGCCGAGCCGGCGAGCAGTCCGATGATGGGGAGCGCAAACACAAGGCGCCCTCTCACGGCGCTCAGCCCTTCGGCGTGCAGGAGCGAACGAGGCTGCCGGCCAGGCGCAGGTTGCCGCTGAAGATGCCGACGCCCTTCGCCTGCAGGTGGCCGTCGGGGCACTTGGCGAGCAGGTAGCTCTGCTTCTTGCCCTTGTATGTGAACTTGCGGCCCACCTTGAGGCTGAAGCTCAACGGCGAGCCGTAGCCACCCGCAATCTTGGGGACCTTTGCCACCGTTTTCAGGCCGTAGCGACCGTGGTGGATCTTCGTGACAATGACCGGGACGACGACCGCGGCCGAGACCGGCGAGCTCAGGTAGGCGTGGACGAAGACCTTGGTCTTGCCACCGCTGACGCCGCCGTTGAAGACGAGCAGTTCGCTTTTGATGACGAAGGGCCTCTGTTCGGGGAAGGCAACTTCGACGCTGGTCTTGCCTTCACCGACGATCGCGGATCCGCAGATCGCCCTGGCCTTGGCGGTGGTCTGCGCCTGCAGTTTGCCCGAGGTGCAGACCGGCAACCCCTTGGCGTTGATCGAGCCGTTCTTGTCGGTTTCGACGATTACTTCCTGGATCGCGGGAGGGTGGGTGTGATCGAGGGTTTCGATCTTGCCACTGAGATTCAGGGTGATCGGCGCCAGTTCGTTTCTGGGCAACAGCGTGGGGCTGAAGTTGCCGTTGGCGGTGAGCCTCAGGTTGCCGACCGTGACAACGATTGGCTTTTCGTTCTTCTTCGCGAGCGCCAGGCTGACGGCCGCCAGAGCCAGCAGTGCCGCGGCGAAGAGCGTGAGTGTCAGACGCCTGCCCACGCAGGGAACCTACCAGTACCGAAATAAGGCTGACTATTTCTTTCGGGTTGAGGCAAAAAGAAAGGGCGGCCAATGGCCGCCCTTTCTTCCCCTTTTCGTCCTGAGACTTGGTTCTCGTCAGCCCTTCGGGGTGCAGGAGCGAACGAAGCTGCCAACCAGCTTGGTTCCATCTGAGAACACCGACGTGGCCTTGGCATTGAGGTGGCCATCCGGGCAGTTGGCAAACAGGAACGGGGTGTTCTTGAAGCCGCGGTCGAGCGTCAGCGAGAATTCCTTCGCCGAGCCGTAACCGCCAGCGATCTTCGGGATCGTGGCGATTGCCTTGGTGCCGAAGCGACCGTTGTGGATTTTCGAGGTTTTGACCGTGGTGACGACCGCCGCCGAGACCGGAGAGCTCAGGTAGGCGTGGATGTAGATCGTCGTCTTGCCACCGCTGGTGCCGCCGTTGAAGGCGACCAATTTACTCTTGGCGATGAACGGCGTCTGTTCGGGGAAGGCGACCTCGACGTTGGTCTTGCCGCTGCCGATGATCGCGTTTTTGCAGATAGCTTCCGCGTGCGCGGTGTCTTGCGCCTGCAGTTTGCCCGCGGTACAGGTCGGCAGACCCTTGGTGTCGATCGAGCCGTTCTTGTCGGTTTCGACGATGATTTCTTTCACCGCCGGGATGTGGGTGCCGTCGAGCGTCTGGATCTTGCCGCTGACGTTGAGGGTGATCGGGGCCGGCTTGCCCTTCTTAGGCAGTGCCTTGGGAGTGAACCCACCGTTCAGGGTCAGCTTCAGATTGCCTACCTGGACGACGGTGGGCTTGTCTGCCGTGGCGATCCCCGCCACCGCGACGGCGAGCGCCGCCGCCAGTGCCAATGTCGTAATCAAACGCTTGCGCATGTGCTCTATCTCTCTCCTTTGCGGCCCGGCCGTGTCAGCCCCGGCCAATAGCTAAGCCTTGGACAATCCCTCCAATGCCCAAATTATCAGTATCCCAATCTAGATAAACCCGGGCTTTCACCGAATGGAGCGCTCTTCCCACGCCGTCGCTAGCTCTCGAGCATCGAAAGCCGCGTGCGCTCGCGCTCCTCGGCCGCACCCTCGGGGCCCAAGAAGGGAAGCGTGATCCAGAACATCAGGTCGGGCAGGCGACTCGGCAGCCGCGCCGCAGCCCCGTGCAGGATCTCGCTGTAGAGCAGCTCGTTGACGCCGCCGGCCAGCGAGAGCGAGGTGATTCCTGGCAGCTCGACCGAGGTCTCGGCGCGCCCGGCATCGAGGAAGCCGGTGAACTGGCGCAGAGCCGCGTCGCGGCGAGCCAGCGCTTTGGGGCCGGCAGCGAGAACCTCGACGATCGCAAAGCGCGCCTCGTCGGGATGCTCGGAGAGGTGTTTGAGCAGCTCGCCGAGGCCGGCCGCGACGCGCTCGGCCCAGGAGGACCCCGGCTTGGATTCGAAGCCGCGGGCGGTGTCGCCGAGCAGGTTGCCGAGCAGGACGTCGTAGGTGGCGAGGAAGCAGTCCTCCTTGCTGGAGAAGAGTTCGTAGAACGTCTTGCGGGAGACGCCGGCGACGCCGATCACATCGACGACCCGCGTCTCGGGGTAGCCACGCTCGGAGACGACCTCGATCATCGCCTGGAGGATGCGGATGCGCTGGGACTCCGTCACGGCCTCCCGCGGCAACCCGTGCCGGCCCCTGGGCAGCCGCTCGCTCAGCCTAGCCGTGCGTCTACCTGAAGCCACATCGAAACTGTAGAGCAGATGCCTGCGCAAAGCGACTTTCTGTACCGCCGCGTCTCCCGTGGCACGGAGCGCCAATACAATCGACGCCCTTGACTGGGGAGAGGGCGAAATGGCTCGTTGCGACGCTGCTTGCCGCCGCTCTCGGTGCATCTCTTCTCACCGCCTGCGGCAGCTCGGCCAGCGGCTCGGATCAGTTTCGCGACAAGACCGATAGCGCCCTGCTGGACTTCGGCGAAGAGAGCGACAGCGCCGAGCTGGAAGAGGCGCGCCGGGTCGTGCAGAGCTTTTTCACGGCCCGCTCGAAGGAAGACTGGCCCGCCGCCTGCGCCCAGCTCTCGCAGGCGCTGCAGAGCAAAATCGAACATCTCGCGGTCTCCTCAACCCAACTGGAAGACAAGTCCTGCCCCTCCTTCCTCGAAGCGTTCCTCAGCATCAGCGAGCAGGAACGCCGGGAAAGTACGGCCATTGATGCCGGTAGCTTGCGCCAGCGGGGCAACAAGGCTTTTCTCATCTACTTCGGAGGACGGGAAGACGTCTACGCGATGCCACTGCGCAAGGAAGGCAGTGCTTGGCGGGTCGACTCGCTTGCCCCTAAACAGCTGAGCTGACGGCCACGATCAAATACACTCGACCGCTGTGACCAGGGAAGGGACACGGCCGCTTGCGGTTCTCCTAGCCGCGGTGCTCGCTGCCGCGGTGCTCGCTGCCTGCGGCAGCTCCGGTTCGGACTCGAGCAGTGCGACGACCACGGAAGCGGGCGGGTCGGCGTCCGACACCACCATCGCGAAGAGCAATTCCGGGCAGCAGAGCGATGGGTCCGAACAAAGCGGTGGCTCACACGAGGCGAGCGGTGGCGGCAACCAGAACGGCGACCAAGGCAACCAGCAGCCACAGACGCAGCAGCAGAGCAGCCACGACTCCAGCGGCAAGAGCGCGGCGGAAGTCGAAACGCCGCTGAAGGTCTCCGGCGGGGGCTCGGCGCAGTTCCGCAGCAAGGGTGGCGACAACAGCATCCAGGAATTCGGCGATGAGAGTGGCGAATCCGAACTGCAGGAAGCCGCGGAAGTGGTCCATGGCTTCTACGTCTCCCGCGCCGCGGAAGAATGGGACAAGGCCTGCTCCTACCTTGCCAAGTCGAACATCGAACAGCTGGAACAGCTCGCCAACCAGTCGGCCAAATCAAAGGGCGCCGACTGCGCGACTGTGCTCGAGGCCTTCACCCAGCCGCTGCCCGCGTCGGTCGAGCGCGAAATCACCACCGTCGACGCCGGTAGCCTGCGGCACGAAGGCGAACAGGGCTTCCTGATCTACTACGGCGCCGCCCACGTTAAGTACGCGATGCCGCTGAGGGACGAAGGCGGCGCTTGGAAGGTCGCGGCGCTTTCCGGAACCACGCTCGGCTGAGCGCGAGTTCGCTGGTCTGATCAGCCGCCGAGCCAGACGACCTGGTCGCGGCCCGGCCCGACGCCGACGAGTCGAATCGGCACGCCGACAAATTCGGCGATGTAGTTGAGGTAGCTGCGTGCCTCGGGCGGCAGGTCGTCATCACTGCGGCACTCTTGAAGATCGGCATTGAACCCCGGCAGCTCTTCGTACTCCGGGGTCGCCGAGTGCAGGATCGACTGGTGGTAGGGGAAGCGGTCGAGCAGGGCGCCCTCGCGCGAGCGGTAGCGCACCGCCACCCGCAGGGTCTCGAGGCCGCTGAGCACGTCGAGCTTGGTGATCGCCAGCGAGCTCATCCGGTTGAGCCGCACCGCGTAGCGCAGGGCGACCAGGTCCATCCAGCCGCAGCGCCGCTCGCGCCCGGTCGTGGTGCCGTACTCATGGCCCTTCTCGAGTAGGTGGCGGCCCGTGGCATCCTCCAGCTCGGTCGGGAAGGGCCCGGCGCCGACGCGGGTAGCGTAGGCCTTGGCCACGCCCCAGACCTCGTCGATGTCGGTCGGCCCGACCCCGGCGCCAACCGTCGCCGCGCCAGCGATCGGGTTGGATGAGGTTACGAAGGGATAGGTGCCGTGGTCGAGGTCGAGCAGGGTGGCCTGGGCGCCCTCAAAGATCACCGTCTTGCCGGCGTCGAGGACGTCCCAGCAGAGGCTCGAGGTGTCGGCGATGTGGGGCTCGAGGCGGTGGCCGTAGTTGACGTGTTCCTCGGTCATCGTGTGCAGGTCGAGGCGGGGGTCCGGAGCGTCCTCGATTTCGGCCTCACTGACGCCACTGCCCTCGCCCGCCTCCTTGCGCAGCTTGCGGCGCTGCACCGAGAGTTCGCGCAGCGCCTGCTGCTTGGGCGCCATCGCGGTGCGGATCTTGGCCCGCAGGATCTTCTCGTCGAGCAGGTCCTGGACCCGGATGCCCAACCGCAGGGCCTTGTCGGCGTAACAGGGGCCGATGCCGCGGCGGGTGGTGCCGAGCGAGAGCTTGCCCAGCTTCACCTCCCCCGCCGTGTCGAGCAGCACGTGGTAGGGCATGATCAGGTGCGCGTTGGCGGAGATCTTGAGGTTGTTCATGTCGACGCCGCGGCGGCGCAGGCCGTCGATCTCACCGAGCAGGATGCGCGGGTCGAGCACGACCCCGTTGCCGATCACGCAGGCCTTTTCGGGATAGAGGATCCCCGAGGGGATCAGGTGGAACTTGAACTCCTCGCCGTCGCGGACGATCGTGTGGCCGGCGTTGTTGCCGCCCTGGAAGCGGACGATCGCATCAGCGCGCTCGGCAAGCAGGTCGGTGACCTTGCCCTTGCCCTCATCGCCCCACTGGGCGCCGACTATTACAAGCCCTGGCATCGCCGGAGCATTGTGCCGATTCGGTCGGCTATGCGACCTTGCCGTAGCGGCGATCGTCGCCGAAGAGCGGCACCTCGTCGCAGATCTGGCTCAGCCGAGAGACCGTGCGGCTGCCGATCTGCTCCTCGAGCTCCTCGTGCGGGAGGTTGGTCGTGACCAGGACCGAGCGCTGCGCCTCATAGCGCTCGTTGATCAGCGCGTAGAGCTGCTCGAGCACCCAGTCGCTGCGTTTCTCGGCGCCGAGATCGTCAATGTGGAGCAGGTCGACCGAGGTCAGTCGCTCGAAGAAGGCGAGGTAGGAGTCCCCGCCGGGCTCCGAGTCATAGGTGCGGCGGATGTGGGCAAGGAGCTTGGGCAGCGAGTAGATCGCCACCGAGTGGCCCGCCTCCAGCGCCATCTTCGAGACCAGCATCGCCAGGGTCGTCTTGCCGGTGCCGGTGTCGCCGAAGATCCACAACCCCCGCCCCGCCCCGAGCCGCGCCTCGAGGTCGTCGACGAAGTTGCGCACCTCGCCCACGGCGGCCTTCGTCTGCAGGTCGCGCGCCATGTCGGAGACCGGCGGGCGGTCGAAGGAGACGCCTCGGTAGCGCGGCGGGATCACCGAGGCGACGCCGCGGACGCGACCGCGTTTGAGGCGCTGGGCCCGGCACTCGCATTCGCGGGCCACGTCCTCGGGGCCGAGAATCCAGCCGGAGCCGTCGCAGACCCCAAGCGGGCAGGCCTGTTCGCGGAAGGGTTCGCTGCGCGCGCCAGGCATCTAGAACTCCGGCCCCACGGCGGCGACGTCGTCGAGCGGCGGGCCCTCGCCGGCCGGTTGCTCGATCGGCTGGTCCTGGCCGGCGAAGTCGGCGAACTTGGGGAAGCGGTCGAGGAATACCAGCTTCGGCGAGGCGATCGGGCCGTTCCTATGCTTGGCGATGATCAGGTCAGCGAGGCCGTCGGGCTCCTCATCGGGGTCGCGGTAATAGTCCTCGCGAAAGAGGAAGGCGACGACGTCGGCGTCCTGCTCGAGGTTCCCCGATTCGCGCAGGTCCGACAGCATCGGCTTGGGCGGGTGGCGCTGCTCGGGGGCGCGCGAGAGCTGGGAGATCGCCAGCACCGGCACCTCGAGCTCACGGGCGAGGATCTTCAGTCCACGGCTGATCTGGCCGACCTGCTCGACCCGGTTGGCACGGGGATCGTCGGTGCGCATCAGCTGCAGGTAGTCGACGATGATCAGGCCGAGGCCGCCCTTGTCCTGTTCCTGAGCGTGCAGGCGGCGCGCCTTGGCCCGCAGGTCGAGCACGCCGAGGTCGGAGGAGTCGTCGAACCAGAGCGGCGCCTGCTCGAGCTCGTTGCAGGCCCGCACCACCTTCGGCCAGTCCTTCTGAGAGACCTGGCCCTTGCGCAGCTTGTCTCCCGAGATCCGCGCGCGGCAGGCGATGAAGCGCTGGGCAAGCTCGACCTCGGACATCTCGAGCGAGAAGAAGGCGACCGGCTGGTTGTGTTTGACCGCGACGTTTTCGGCGATGTTGGCGACGATCGCGCTCTTGCCCATCGCCGGGCGGGCGGCGACGATGATCAGGTTGCCGGGCTGGAAGCCGCCGGTGATCGCGTCGATATCGCGGAAGCCCGAGGGCGTGCCGGTCAGTTCCGCCTCGCCGGTGGAGAGCTTCTCCAGCCGGTCGACCTCGCCGTGGAGGATCTCCGAGAGGAGTTTGAAGTCGCTCGCCTGCTCTTTGTGGGCGACGTCGAAGAGCAGCTTCTCGGCCCGCTCGGAGAGCTCGCGCGGTTCGCCGTCGCGCTCGTGCACCCAGCCCTGGATCTGCTGGCCGGCGCTGAGCAGGCGGCGCAGCAACGAGTTCTGCTGGACGATCTCGGCGTAGTGCTTGGCGTTGCCGGCGGCGGGAACCTTGGCGGCGAGCTCGGAGACGTAGTGCTTCCCCCCTGCCTGCTCGATCTGGTTGCGCTGCACCAGCGCCTCGGTGACGCTGAGCTCGTCGACCGGCTTCGACGCTGCGTAGAGGTCGTGGACGCAGGTGAAGATCGCCGCGTGCTTCTCGAGGTAGAAGTCGGCGGAGTTGAGCTTGACCTCGTCGATCACCCGGGTCAGGGTCGACTCGGAGACCAGCATCGCCCCCAGCACCGATTCCTCGGCCTCGATGTTCTGCGGCGGGACGTGGGCTGTGGGAGCGGGGGCCATCGACTTAGTTAAGGGCCCGGAGCGGCGGCAACCGCCCGGAATCTCAAGAGAACCAGACGCGGCTCCGAGTCTCCGGAGCGTCCGTGCAAATTAAGAGGAAAGGATCAGCGCGGACGGCGCTCGAGCTTGGGAAAGAGAGCCCGATAGGAAATGTCGCGCAGCTCAAGCCGCATCGGGCTGGGCCGTTCCGGCTGTGGCCCTTTGGACCCCTTGGGATCAGGTGGAGTGAAAGCTTTTGTCATCAGTTGGATGCTACACGGCGATCGAGACTGCCCAAAGGACGACCTCGGTGATCAGAAGGCCGCTTGCGGTTTGAAAGAACATCTCGAGCCGGTCGAGGCCTTCCAGGTTTCTGACGTAGCTGTCGTGCATATGGAGTGCGAGGTCGCGATGCAAGCTCTCGATCGACGCTGGCTCTGACGCCTCCAGGTAGATCGCGATCAGATTGCTCACGTCAGCTGTGAACTCCCCCCGGAACGATCGAAGGGTTGCGAGCGATACCAGCGCCGTGGCGATGAAGCTGGCCAGCGCCAGCCAGGAAATCGGGCTCAACGAGCTGCTCTCCAGCGTTCGCGCTCCTAGGAAGGAGGTGACGACCGTGGCCACCGAAAGGAGGAGGCCGGTGCGGCTATGAACACCGTCGACCTCGAGCCATTGATCAGAGAGAGCGCGGACCGCCTCGTCGTAGGCAACCTTGTAGAGAACATCCCTGCCGGCATCGCCTTTGCTCGCCGCCCGATCCACCCGGCAAGTCTCGCGTCGTCAGACCTACGCGTGGTGCGCTAAAAGCGCCGGAACTCATGCGAGAAGAGCCAGGCTTCAGCGTTACGAGACGCGCTTGCGCAGCTCGAAGGACAGGGACGCCGCTATTCGCTCTGTTCGAATGTGTGCTGGTAAGTCGTGGCCGCGCCGTTTTTGCCGATTGGGTTGAAAGGCGCCTGCTGGAAGCAGCCGGGGGCGCCGATCGCGGCGGAGTCGGTCTGTTCGGCGAAGGCGTACTTTCGTATCGCTTCGAAGAAGTTCTTGGAGAATTTTTCGTTTTCTTCCGGCGTGCTCTTGCTGCGTTTGGTGCGTTCCGCGAAGGTTGGGTTTTTGTAGGTTTCGAGGCTGAGAGTGGCGGTCACGCCTGAGGTGCAGCCGCGGACGTCGAAGCTCGGCAGGCCCGTGGCGAGGCTCTTTGCCGCCAGCGGCTGCGGGTAGGCATTGGTCCGGCCGGTGGTCGTCCGGCTCGGGTACGTCGCCAGCGATTCCGGGGTGAATGGGCCCATCGCCCTGATGTAGTGGATGTTTTCGCCGGCGGCGTTTACATCGGGCAGCTTGGCATTGGTCAACGACGCGAGATTCCCCATAGTCGCGGTCAGCTCGTGCTTGTAGAGGCCGAGGCCGGTGATCACCGGGTTGAGGTTGCGCAGGAAGGGGTCGACGGCGCGCAGCAGCGGCGGGAAATCGTCGCGGAAGAACTTGCGGGCGCCCTGGAAACCGCTCGGAGCGCGATCGATCACCGGTTCGAGGCCTTCGAAGAAGCCCTTCGCTTCTGGCGCCAGCTTGGAGAAAGCGATTAGGGTCGGTGAGAGCTGTTCGGCAACGGGAACCAGCTGCTTCATCACCGGATCGGCGTTGAGGGCAAACCCTTTCAACCGATTGAGGGTCAGTTTCGACTCGTCTTGGAAGGTCGGGAAGGCGCGGAATAGCGCTTCGATGTCGCGGTCGCGGGCCGCCGTGGTGCTGAAGACCGCGTTGGAGTTTTCGATCAGGCTGGCCAGCTCGCCCTGGCGGCCGCGGAGGGCGTTCAGAGCGGTGGAGCCGTTACGGAAGAGCTGCTTGACCGCGAGCCGCTGGCTGTCGAGGACGCGGAAGAGGTGGTCGAAGCTGGTGAAGGCCGGTTCGAGCTCGCCGAAGGCGTAGGAGAGGCTGGCGCCCTGGCCCTCGATCGCCACCGCCGCTTCCTGCTGCCATGTTTGGAACGCAGCGCGCGTTTTGGCGTTGAAGGTGCGGAAGATCTCATCGAGCTGGACCGATTCGGCGATCTGGGCCTCTGGCAAGGTGCCGCCGTCGGCGAGCTTGGGGCCGTTGCGACTGCCGGGGGTGAGTTCAATGTAGGTCTCACCGAGCAGCGTCTTGGTGCGCAGGATGGCGCGCGTGTTGGCCGGCAGCGGCCCATACTTGTCGCTGATGTCCACCTTGGCCATCGCCTGTTCGCCGTTGGGGGCGAGGACGATGTCCTGCACCTTGCCGACGGAGACACCGGAGATGCGCACGTCGGACTGCTGGGCGAGCTGGGTCGCCTCCTTGAAGGGGACGTTGATCTCATACGGGCGCGCCTTGAATGGGGTCGGGCCACCGAAGGTGATCCAGAGGAAGAGCAGGATGCCGAAGCAGGAGAGTGCGAACCCGGCGATCACCAGGAGCTGGGTTGTGCTGGGGGCGCGCTTGCTCATTCTGTTTCCGGACCGCAGTCGTGGTTTTTGAAGGTGGGGTCCGATTTGACGAACGGAAGCTGGCCCTTGCGCGGGATATTCGCCCCGTTCAGCAGCGACTGGATGTAGGGCTTGTCGGTGGCAAAGCCGTAAGCCAGATTGGTGCCATTACAGGAGATCAGCACCATGCTGCGACTGATCGGGCCCGCCGGGTCGGCGAGGTTGAAGGTGGCGTTGGTGTCGTGGTTGAGCCAGGGCAGGTAGAAGAGGTAGCTCTGCTTGCCCTTTGGCTTGTAGGCGAGCTCGTTGAGGAAGCTGTTGAATGCACCAAGCGAGTTGCCGAAGCCACGGACGCTCTTGTTGAGGGTGTTGGAGCCCCGCCGGACCTGAGTCAGCACCGGGCGGACTTCGCGGGTGAAGGGTCGGATCTGGGTGCGGATCGGCTCGACCGTCTGTTCGAAGAACCGCTGGTTTGCCTTCAGGGCCGGCTTCAGCGCCTGCGCCTGCGGGATCAGGCCGAGCAGCGCCGGGCGAGCTGCCTTGGAGAAGGCGTCGGCGCTGGCGAAGGCCGATTCGGCCGCGGTGAGGGTGGAGGGGAACTCGGTGAGGAGTTCCTGGACCGAGCTCTGTTGGTTGGCGAAGTTGCCGAGGGCGCCCTTGGAGGAGGTGACCCAGCGTTCGATCGCGGCGTCGTGGCGACCAAGTTCAGTGGTCAGCGATCCGAAGTCGTGGATCACGTTGGCGAGCGCCTCGCGCCGGCTCGCCACCGCCTTGTTGAGGCTGGCGATGTAGTGGGAGAAGGGCTGCAGACGGCGCAGGGCATTGCCGAACTGGTGGCCGCGGCCGCCGATCCCCTGGGCGCCGCCGGCGACGAGCAGCTGGATGTACTGGCGGGTGTCAGCGTCGAGGGTGCCGAGGAAGGCGTCGAGGTTGACGTTGGGTTCGGTCTGGGAAAGCGGGAAGTTATGGCCGTCCTCGATGTGACCCTTGCCGCTGCCCGGTTCGACCTCGACGACCATGTCGTTGAGGTTGGTTTTCGGCCGCAGCAGCAGGCTCGCGTTGGGATGGATCAGCGCCATGTACTTGGGCTCGATGTCCATGCCGACGACGGCGTGGCCGTCTTCGAGGTCGACCGAGGTGACCTTGCCGATCTGGATACCGGCGACGTCGACCGCCTGGCCCTGGCCGGGAGTGACCGCCTGTGCGGTCGTGAAGTCGCCGGTGATGTGGTCGAATTCTTCGCCGACGATCGGCACCCAGTTGGGCAGCGAGGCTTTCTGCTGGGTGAAGATCCAGAGCGTCATCACCACACCGACGGCGGCGAGGACGATGATCGCGATCGTGTCCTTGCTGCGCCCGCGCGACTGACGCGAGAGCGAGGCGCGGAAGCTCGTCCAGCGACTCATGAGCCTGGCACCACCGATGGGTTGGGCGCGCCGACCTGACCGAGGCCGGCGTTGAGATCCGGGACCGGGTTGCTGTCGCAGCGCACTTCGGGCTTCAGCGGTCCCCGGCCGCCAAGCTGTGGCTGGGTGCCGAGCGGTGGCGTCACGGTGTGGGCGAAGTCCTGCTTGTCGGTGGTCAGGTTGCCGTTCGGGTTCTTCTGTTCGACCAGCAGGTTGCCGCCGCCTGGTTGAATCCGCAGGAATGGTCCGTTGCCGTCGAAGTTCTGGCCCCAGCCAGAGAAATCGGTGAGTGAGTAGAGGAACTCGCGGTAGTTGGGCTGGCCGGTGCTGAACTGGTCGTTGATCACCTGGTTGCCGGTCGGGACGAGGACCTTGCTGGTGCAGAGGCTGATTCGGTTGAGCTGGGGCAGCGCAATGGCCTTGCCCGCCTGGGCGGCGCCGGCGAGCCCGGGCGTGGCTTCGCGCAGCAGTTTCGCCGTGCCGCCCGCCTCCTTGCCGGAGAGCAGCGGGCGGGCCTGGGCGAGCCACGGTTTGCCAGCCTTGATCACGGCCGGCAGCTCGGCGACGGCCGGGGTCATCTCGATCGCCCAGGCGCGCAGCGGCGGCAGCGCCTTGTTGAGGCTGACCAGCGAGCTATGGAAGTTCTTCAGGGTCGGCGCCAGGCGGTTGACCGTGGTCGAGAGGTTGGCGGACTGCGCGGCGAGGGCGCCGGTGAAGACGTCGAAGTTGACGATCAGCCCCTTGAGGTCCTCCTCGTTCTTGGAGAGGGCGGCGAAGGTGCGGCCGGCGCCGGCGATGAGCCGGGAGAGGTCGTGCGGCTGGGTGCCGAGCAGGGCGTTGGTGACCTGGGAGCTGTAGCGGCCGGCGTCGCCGCCGTAGTGGAAGGCGCCGTTGAGCGCTTCGCCGGCGGTCTTGCCCTGCACCTCGGGTTCCTGCGTGGCGTCTTCGGCCGCGGTCGGCTTGCTTGTCAGCGCCGTGCCGTAGCTCTCGAGCAGGTGCCCGAGGTCGGCGCGCACCGGCGCCTGCAGCGCGGTGAGGACTTCGTCGATCTGGACCCAGGTCGAGGTGCGGCTGACCGGGATCGTGCCGCCGCTACCCAGTTCCGGCGCGCTCGGGCTGCCCGGCGAGAGGTCGATGAAGAAGTTGCCCTCGAGGAAGATCCGCGGCCGGATCGCGGCGAAGGCGTCGTCGTGAATCGGCCGGCCTTTGCCTTCGACCGTGAAGGTGACGGTGGTGGCGTCGCCGTCGCGTTCGGTCGAGATCACGCGGCCGACTTCAACGCCGGCGATCCGCACCGGCGAGTTGGTGGCGATGTTGACGCCGTTGCTGAAGGTGGCCTTGAGCTCGTAGCCGTAGCTGGTGAAGGGCACGTGGCCGGTGAAGGCGAGGTAGGGCCCTACGGTGAAGATGAGGATGAAGATCACCGCGATCACGGCGTTGCTCGGCCGCCACTTGAAGCGGCTGTTGGTTGCCCCTGCCCTGGTGTCTCGCTCCGGAAGCCGCCCCATTATTCGCCCGCTTCCCCGCGCTGTTTCTGCTTCTTGCTCTGGCTGGCGGTGACTGTTCCGTCGTCGCGCGGGGTATTCCCGATCCGCGTCTTGCCGAGTTCGTAGTGCTCGTTGCCCGCTTCGCACTCGTTCGGCTGACCGGGCGAGGCCGTGTTCGGGAAGGGGTTGCTGTGGAGGTGATTGAGAGGATCGGTGCCACCGCCGTTCGCCGGTGCCGAGGCCTGGCCCCCCTCGTTGTTCGGTCCTTCCGGCGGCTGGAAGGAAATCGCGTTGATCCAGCCGCCCAGCCCGTTGTCTTCGCTGGAAGCGTTGGCGAGGTTACGGAAGGTGATGCTGAGGTAGTTGCAGGTGGTCTGCGCTGGCGCGATGAACCTGATCGCCGGGCCGAGCAATTCGTTGGTGTCGATCAGCAGGTCGAGGCCGTTGAAGACGCCGGTCGACTGCTGGAAGGCGAGCAGCGCGTCGGCGGTAGGCGGTATCTGAGCGTTGAGAACCGGCGAGCGGTTGAGCGCCGGGATGCCGGCCCGCAGTGCAGCGGCAATCGTCGGCGAGGTTTCGCCCAGCACCTTTGCCCCGGGCTTGAGCGCGGCGAAGAAGCGTTCGGAGTCGTGGAGGAAGGGGTTGATCGCCGGCAGGTCTTCGGTCGCCGTTTCGAGTGTTTCCGGTCCCTTGGAGATCGTTTCCTGGATATAGGGGCGGGAGACGCGGGCGAAGGCGGCGAAAGTGCGGTCGAGGGCAGCGAACATGCTGGCCTGCTGCTCGGCCACCGGCGCCACCGTGGCCGAGAGCGCCTCCAGCGCTTTGAAGAATTCACCGAAGCCGGTGCTCGGCGCGACCAGATCCGAGAGGGCCGGCTCGCTGCTTTCGGCCAGCATGCGCAGGGCGACGAAGGCGTTGTTGAGCTGCGGACCGCGACCGGCGAGGCCGTTGCCGAAGCCGGCCAGGTTGCGCTGGATCGCTTTGCGCGTCTTTTCGTCGAACATGTCGAAGAACTGATCGATGTCGACCGGTTCGGGATGGGCCGCCTTGACCGGGATCGTTTCGCCGGCGGAGAAGCCTTCTTTCGAGTCGCCGGGGACAATCTGCAGGTACTTGAGGCCGAGCGGCGATTTCGGCCGGATGATCATCGTCGAGTTCACCGGCAGCGGCTCGACGTTCTTGTCAAGGCTGAGGTCGAGTTCGGCGGCGACCTGGCCGTTGCCGGTCTGCACCGGTACCACCGACTTGACCACGCCGACGCGGGCGCCGCCGATCCGCACCTCGTTGCCCTTGACCAGGGCGTTGGCGTTGGGCACGCGGGCGTGGAGGTTGTAGGTGGAGACGAAGGGCAGGCCGTTATTGGCGTTGTAGGCGAGGAAGACGGCGACGATGATGACCAGCACGGTCACCGCCCCGACGATCACGGGGCTGCTCGCCACTCCCTGTATGCCGCTGCGGTTTCTCATGGGCCGAGGAGGTAGTCGAGGAGGGCGCGCTGGCGGGGTGCCGCCGTGGTGGACTTCGCCCCGAGCTTTCTGCCCTGGGCGATTTCGGGCGCTTCGGGAGTGGTCGGCTTTGCCGGCGCCAGGGTTGTCGCCGAACCCCCTGGGCGTGCCAGCGTGCTGCCCACTTCTCCGGCTTCCTGTTCTTCCAGACTCGCCAGCAGCGAGTTCAGTTCGGCCTCAGATGCTCCCGCTTCGGCGTGATTGACACCGGTGAACTTCGCCGAGCAGCTGGTTTCTACTTCGTATTCCAGACAGTTGGTCAGGGTGACGAGCAGGCGCGAGTAGTGCCCGTATTTGTCGAAGCCGTTGGAGGCGGCCGTGAAGTTGTAGATCAGTTCGGTGAGGGCATCGAAACCCTTCGTTTCCTTGGTACTGGCGAGGAATTCCGCCAGGGTGTTGGTCGGGCTGACGCCGCTGCGGGCCAGCTGCGTCGTCTTGCGCACGACCGGAAGGGCGGCGCGCAGGGTCGGCCCGGCTTCTTCGCCGGTGGCGCCAAGTGACTTGAGGGCGACGGTCGAGGCGGCCGAGAACGGGGTCAGCAGGCGGGTCGTTTCGGTGAACGAGGGAGCGGCCTTGCCAAGGTCGGTGAAGACCGGCGTGGCGACGTCGGAGAAGCTCTGCAGGCTGCGCATCGTGGTGCGGAACTGGCGCAGGAAGGCGGGGAACTTCTGCAGCGATTCTTCCAGCGCCTGGCCGCGTTCGGTCGTCGCCTGGGCGGCGGCGCCGGAGTTGGTGAAGAAGCCGGCGACCTGGGCGCGTTCGCGCGAGAGCGGCCCGAGGATCTGCTCCGAGTCGGCTGAGAGCTGGGTCAGCTGGTCGCGCTGGTCGTTGAGGATGCCGATCAGCCGGGTTACGTCGCGCAGCGCTGGGTTGGCCCGCTTCACTACAGTCTCGATGTCGCTGCCGCGGCCGGCCAGGCCGGCGCCGAGTTCGTTGAAGATCAGGCGGAAGCGCTGGGCGTAGGGCAGTTTGTTGATGTCGTTGATCAGGTCGGGGTCGACGCTGGTGCTGTTGTTCTCCAGCGGCAGCAGGTACTGGCCCGCTCCTGGCTGACCCGACGGGACCTTTTTCAGCGGCGGCGCCTCCTTGGCACCCGGAGCCCGGGGCAGGGTCGGGCGGCAATCGACGAACTTCTCGCCGATCAGCGACTGCGGTCGGATCTGGCAGCTGGCGTCGCTGCGGAAGTCCTGGAAGCCCGGGTCTTCGATCTTCATCACGATCACTGCCTTGCCGTCGATCGCCTGTTCCTTGCCACCTTCGTAGCTGTCAACCTCGCCGGGCAGGGTGACGCCGACCGACTCGATTTCGCCGACGTTGGCACCGGCCACGCGAACCTGCTCGCCTTTGACCATGAAGCCGCCGTTGTCGAAGACCGCCCGCACGACGTAGCCGCTGCTTTCGCCGCCGCCGGATGAGATCAGCACGATCGCGACGATCACCGCCGCGACCAGCCCGCCTATGACGATCGCTTTCCTCATGGGCCGGGTGGCGCGTCGGCCGGGTTGCAGTCGGAGGTGGTCACGCCGGAGCCGCTGTGGGGCGGTTCGACGAAGGGGCTGGAGCCGTCGGCGGCGGGCTGGCTGGCGCCGCCCGGGCAACGGATCTTGGCCCCGCCCGGTGAGCCAAACGCTTTGAACTGTTCGGAGGGCGCAATCGGTTCCAGGGCCCGACTACCGCTGTTGTAGTTAAAGAGGTTGAGGTCGCTGAAGCTGCTGCGCACGTAGTGGCCGTTGCCGTCGTAGGGGGCGCTGACCTGGCCGAGGCGGGCGAAGCCGTTGAAGAGGTCCGGCGTGTAGGCGCGGATGAAGTTGAGGTTGGGCTGGAAGGCCGTGATCGCGCCTTCGGAGTGCGGGAACGCCCGCGAGGCGCGCTGCTGCACGGCGGGCAGGAAGCCGAGTAGTTCGGCCGAGTCGTTGGCGAAGCCGTTGCGGCGCACGGTCAGGCGCAGGTTCTTGAAGACCGGCACCGCCTTGGAGAGAACCGGCCGCAGTTCGCCAAGGAACGGCGCCAGGTTCTTGGTCGCCGTCTTCGAGGTGTTGATTAGCGGTTCGACGTCGTCGAGGGCGGCACGCAGGTTGACGAAGGTCGTGTTGGCCTGGCGGAAGGTCGGCGGCAGCAGCTGCAGGCTGGTGCCAAGAGCCGCGTTCTGCTTGGCGATCGCGCCGAACGCGGCATTGGCGTTGGAGATCGCGCTGGAAAGCTCGGCGCCGCGTTCGGAGACCGTGGTGCCGAGCCTGCTCGAGCTGACGAGGAAGCGGGCGAAGAGCTTTTCGTCGGCGTTGATCTCGTGGGCGAAGGCGCCGGCGCGGTTGAAGCCAACGCCGATGTATTTGAAGGTGTCGTTGGCCGGCTTGCCGGCGCCGGCATAGACTTCGGAATTGCCCTGGATGAACTGGGCGAGGCCGCGACGGACCGGCGCCGGGAAGGTGTTGAAGAGCTGGTCGATGTCGATCGGCGTCGTGGTCGAGGCGAGGCCGAGAGTCGCGTCGTTGTCCAGCGGCGGGTTGCTGTTCGGGCCCGGGCTGATCGAGACGTAGTGGTTGGCGACGCCGGAGAGCGAGGTGGCGCGGATTATCGCCGTGCTGCCCTCATGCAGTTCCTGTTCGACGCTGACCACGACCTTGGCCAGGTTGTCGTCGGTCAACTCGATGCTTTCCACCGAGCCGACCGCCTGGCCGCCGATCAGGACCTGGTTGTCGGGGACGAGCTGGCTGGCATTCTGAAAGAGCAGGTTGTACTTGTGTTCGCTGCCGCCGCTAAAGATCACGTAGCCGAGCGCGATCACGGCGATTGCCAGGACCGCGATAACCGCCACCCGCGCAGGGGTGACCCCCCGGCCTTGCGCCGAGCTAGCGTCCTCGCCTGAGGGATTAGCAGCCACGGATCGTCGCTTGCGGCTCCCCCGGCCTCCGATCCGGGGGAACGGCTGCAGAATCGTATCCGAGCGACCCGCCGCCACGGGCGCGCGGCGTAGGGACTTAACTGGAATTCAACGCGCTCTTTTGCAGCGAATAAGCGGCAGAGGAGCCGCTCAGACGTTGAGCCTTGGCAACACTCGCTCCAGCGGCCCGGGCAGCCACCAGACTTTGTCGCCGATCAGGAGCATCAGGGCGGGCAGGAGGACCACGCGGACCACGGTCGCGTCGAGAATGACGGCAACGGTGAGGCCGATGCCGATCTGGCTCACGGTGGCGATCGGTGCGCTGGCAAACGCGATGAAGACAGCCATCATGATCACGGCGGCACCGGTGATCACCCTCGCGGTCTTCTCCAGGCCGAATTCAATCGCCTTCGCGTTGTCGCCGAACTCGTCGTAGTGCTCGCGCATGCGCACGAGCAGGAAGACCGCGTAGTCGATCGAGAGCCCGAAGACGACGCCGAAAATCATCACGGTGCTGACCGCATCGACGTAGGTATGCCCGCCCAGCGGCCAGCCTTCGGGAACGTTGGTCAGCAGCATCAAGACCCCGAAAGCAACGCCCACGGAGGCCATGTTGAGCGCGATCGCGAGCGCGGCCAAGGGTAGCGAGCGAAGGACGAGGACGAGGACGAGGAAGGTGGCGAGGACGATCGCCGCGATCTCGATCGGCAGGCTATCCCTGGTGACGGAGCTGAAGGTGTTGACAATGGCCGGGCCGCCGGTGACGCCGGTCTTGAGGCCGGATTCCCCGCCGAGCGCCCCTGCATCGTCATCCAGCTTCTTGTTGAGCGCGATCGAGCCGGGAGAGTTGAGTGGATCCTTCGGGATCACCGTCAGGGTTGCCGCCTGCCCGCCGTGTTTCAGGGCGACCGCTTCGGCGCTACGTTCGTGCAGCTCGCCACGGGTGCCGTCTAGCGCGGAGAGGACAAAATATCCCGAGTCGAAGATGCCCGGCGAGGTCCGCTTCAGCCTCTTAACGCGGTTCTGAATCGATTCGTTCTGCGCTTCGACCCGCACCGCGATCCGCTTGGCGCCGCTTTCGACCGGGTAGGAGCGCGAATAGAATTCCCCCAGCCGGCTCTCCAGTTCGGTGGTGCCGCCGGTCAGCCTGGAGAGACCGGCGACGAGCTGTTCCGCGCCTTCCTGGAAGGGACCGAGCTGGCTCAATTCCTTCGAAGCTTCCTGGTCAAGCTTGGCCGTGCCGGCGGCGAGCTTCTTGCTCCCAGTTTCGATTTTCTTCAGCCCGTCGGAGAGCTGCTTGGAGGCGGCCGCCAGTTCTCTCATCTGCTTTAGCGTGCTGCGGATCCACAGCTTGAGTTCGCGGGCTTCATGAGCGTCGGTCACAAGGCGTTCCTGCAGGGCTCCCAGTTCGGTGGTCAGGGCCGAGGCCGCTCCCGAGGCTTCGCGGAGAGCGGCGAGGGTGCCGGCGTAGTTGGGGTCGGACTTGCCGACGGTCATCGCTTCGAGCTCTTTCAGTGCCGCAGCCAGCTTTTCGCTGGTGGACAGGGCAGTAGCCTGGGCCTGCGGAGCGGTTTCAGTCGAGTCCTTGTCCAGCGATCGCTGCAGCCGCTTCGCCCGCGACAGCCCGTTGGCGTTGAAGTTTGGGACAAGATCGTGGCTGCCGAACTTGATTCGCAGAGCGCCGACCGCCGCCCTTTCGTTGGCCTTGGCGAGTTCCTTGTTGCCTTCTGCCACCTTGTCGATTGCGTCGATCGCTTCTTCGCTGCCGGAAGCGGCCTGACCGAGGCCGGAGGCGATCTGTATGGCGCCTTCTTCCGCCCTGCCCGTCCCCTCGGCCAACAACGCGGCGCCGGATGTGGCGCGGGAAAGACCGCCGCGGATCGCGGTCACTCCGCCGGCGAGCCGGGTGAGGTTTTTGCCCAACCGGTTGAGGTTGGCGAGCGGCCCGACCTTTTCGTTGGAGGCGAGCAGCCCCGAAAGGCCCTTCTGCAGCGGTTTCACCGACTTCGAAAGCTGGCTTGGACCGATCACGCTCTGCACGCCCGGCGTGCGGGCAATGCGCCTTTGCCAGCGACCCAGCGCTTCGAGCGTGCCTTCTTCGGTGATCGGCCCATCCGGGGAGGCGGCAACGATGACGAATGGCGCTTCCAGGCCGCCTCCGGCCGATTCTTCGATCAGTTCGGCGCTGTGGCGGGCCGGATCGTCCTTTGGCAGCTGGCCGATGCTGAACGGACCGGTTTTGAGGGCGAGGGCGGGAGCGGCGAGCAGCAGCACGACTGCGCCGATCACGGCTGCGACGGGCGCCGGGCGCCGCAGTGCGGCAGAGACCAGGGTCATCAGGCGGGAGCGCTCGCCGTTGGGAGCGGCCCCGATCCGCCAGCGGTCGATGTTCGTGCCGACGAGAACGAGCACCGAAGGGCCGAGCAGCGTCGCGATCAAGACCGTGAGCATCACCACGAGCGCCAGGGTTCCGGCGAGCGAGGCAAGCAGGGCGCCGGGCACGACCAGCAGGGCGACGACCATCGAGAGAACCAGCGTGCTGCCGGCGAAGACGACCGTACGCGCCGCGGTCCGACGCGTCGTCCAGGCCGCGGTGAGCGGGTCCGCCCCGGCCGCCAGCTCCTCGCGGAAGCGAGAGACCATCAAAAGCGCGTAGTCCACGCCCAAGGCCAGACCCAGCATCGAGCAGACGACGAGCGCGATCGCGCTGACGTCGAAGAAGCTAGTCAGGATCGCCAGCAGCCCCCGCGAGGAGAGCACCGACAGAGCGCCGAAGCCAAGTGGAATTGCCGCCGCGACCGGAGAGCGGAAGACCAGGAGCAGCACGATCAGCAGAACCGGCAGCGCGATCAGCTCGGAATGCTCGGTGCTCGAGATCGACTTGTCCTCGATCGCGCGCGAGAGCGTGGCCACACCGGTCTGGTCGGCACGAACCGGGGCGTGAATGGTTTCCTCGAGGGCGTTGTTGAGCAGCGGCACCTTGTCGTCAACCGCTTCGTTGTTGTTGACGTGAAAGTCGAGGAGGATGAAGGCGCGGCGGGGCGAGGGCCGGAGGCGGGCGGTCGCGCCCCGGTCCCAAGGCGAGAGCGTCGTCACTTTCGGGTCCTGGCGAAGCTTGCGAATCAGCGCTGGGCCCTGTTCGTCGAGCGCGTCCGACGGACCGCGAAGGAAGACGACGAACGGAGCCGAGTCGCCGAAGTATTCGTTCAGCATGTCCGTGGCTCGGCTGGTCTCGGTGCCCTTGATTTCGATCGTGCTCGGGTTGAGCCTGCCCTCGAGGCTGAAGCCGAAAACCGATAGGACCGCGACCACGAGGGCGCCGATGACCAGCGCCCGGCGGGGATGGCGCAGCATTACGGGCGCGCGCGGCTTGCCGCTCCGCTCAGCGCGCGGACCATCGCTCTGCCCCCTGCTCCTCCTCACAGGCACGTCGCATAGTTTGGCGGTCCGGACGGGCGAGCGGGGGCTACGTTGCAGAAGACTGTGTTAAGGACGATTCCCGGACCGGCTTGAGTGGGGCGCTAGCCTGAGTCTTGGAGGAGATCTCATGAAGCGGTTTCTGGCAGCTGGAGCGTTGATCTGCTGCGTCCTCTTTGCGGGCGCGGCCAACGCCGCCCTGGTCAGGGTTGGCAACCTCGTGCTGACCGCGGACGGTGGTTTCAAGCCATCGATCCTGCCGCGCAGCTCCTACGCACCGATCAACTTCGATGGCGAGGCGAACCTGCGCGCGGTGGACGGCAGCGTGCCGCCGGCGCTGCAGCGACTGATGCTCGACTTTGACCGCGACGGAAGGCTGAGCACCGCCGGGCTGCCGGTCTGCCAGCCCGGCGCGCTGGAAGAAGCGACGACCCAGGAAGCGCGCAACCGCTGCCCGAACGCGATCGTCGGCACGGGCCACGCCAGCGTGGCGATCAGCGACGGGGGACAACCCCTCGTCGTCAGCTCTCCCCTGACCTTCTTCAACGGCCCCCGCCTGGCCGGCAAGCCGACCGTAATCATGCACGCGCGCATCACCGTGCCAGCGGTGCAGAACTTCGTGATCACAATCCCGATCGAAAAACGCGGCGGGCGCTACCGCTACCGGGCAACGGTCGACCTTCCCCCGATCGCGGGCGGGCGCGGCTCGCTGACCCACCTCGACGCCTCGATCGGCAAGCGCTACCGCTCCGGGGCCAAAGAACGCAGCTACGTCTCGGCCCGCTGCAGCGACGGTGTCTTCAGCACCCGCGGCCGCTTCACCTTCGCCGACGGCACGGTAATCGACGGCAGCGTCGAAAAGGGCTGCACGGTCCGCTAGGAGGGATTGGCGAAACCCGCGTGTGCGGCTGGCGAGCGCCGGACCAAGCGGGACAAGGACGCAGGGAGGCCGAATAGCAGCGCTATTGGGCCGACTGAGGACGCCGTACCGCGCAGCGTCCGCCGCCGCCAGACGTGCGCGGGGGTTTCGCCAATCCCTCCTAGGCGCGCCGCCTTCCTATACTTGCCGACCGCGGGCCGTTAGCTCAGTTGGTAGAGCAGGAGACTCTTAATCTCAAGGTCGCTGGTTCGAGCCCAGCACGGCCCACTTTCCGTCGCGTCGCTATTCGCCCAGCGAGCCGGTGCTGCCGGAGAGGCCGCCGAGGGGGTTCTGCAGGCGTTCTTTGCCGAATTTGGCTTCTTCTTTTTCGGCTTCTTTCTTCTGCTTTTCGAAGGCCTTGCCGCGTTGGCGGAATTCGGCCATCTGTTTGCCCACTTCTTTCGCTTCGGCCTTGCTCGGTGCCTTGGCTTCTGCCTGCTTGACGGCCTTGTCGCCAGCGGCGAAGTTGCCGGCGTAGTACTCGTAGATCGCCAGCGTCGTCAGCGAGTTGATCGTCGGCTGCGCTTCGGCGGCGAGGCGCTGCGTCTTGGCCGCGCCTTCTAGGTTTTCGACCGCTTCTTCAAGGCTCGTCGACGTTTCGGCGAGGCGAAAGTAGCCGCTGGAGACGAGCAGCGCCGTGTTGGCCTTGGGTTCGGAGGACTGCTTCAGGTAGCTGTCCCAGGCTTCGATACCCCGTTCGAGTTCCTGGTGGCCTTCCGGAGTGAGCACCGTCGCGCCGGTTTCGGAGTTGACTTCGGTGAGGCTGTTCGACGCCGAGACCCTCTGCCTGGTCAGGGCCAGCAGCAGGGTTTCGCTTTCCGGTTCGCGCCGCAGCTTCTGTTCGGTCCGTTCAGCTTGTTCCTGCAGCACCTTGGCGGCGCTGGTGGTACTGCCGTTGCCGATCAGGTTGCCGAGACTGAACGGGCCGACGACGAGGAAGAGGCTGGCACCCATCAGCAGCGCGAGGATCGCGTAGACAACCCGGACGACGTGCTTGCGTCGTCCCCGGATATCGAACAGCATCCGCCGCTCGCCGCTTTCCGCCAACTCGAATCACCGCTCCTGGGTTGAGGGTCTTGCCAAGCCTCCCGCCTCCCCCGGCCTACCGAAGGCACGAGCGATCAAGATACTCAACTCGAACAAAACAAGCAGAGGAACCATCTCCAGCAGCATCGAGACCGGGTCGACTCCGGGCAGGGCGGCAGCGACGATCGCGATCACCAGGTAGGCGTAACGGCGGTTCTTGGAGAGCTGCTCGACGCTGACGATGCCCAGCCTGACGACGGCGAGGATCGCCAGCGGCAGCTGGAAGATGACGCCGCCGGCGAGCATCGTGGTCGAGAAGAAGCTGTAGTAGTCGCGCGCCCGGACTTGGACGTTGAACTGGTTGTCATTGAAGTTGAGCAGGAACTTGACCGCGGCCGGCATCACGACGAAATAGGAAAAGGCGACGCCGGCGAGGAAGAGGACGGGGGCAAAGATCAGGATCGGCAACACCACCCGCCGCTCGCGCTCGCTGAAGGCCGGCAGCACGTAGGCGTAGAGCTGGTAGAGCAGGACCGGCATTGAGAGGATCAGGGCGCCGTAGACCGAGACGGTGAGGGTGACCGTGAAGGGCTCGGTGATGCCGAAGGTGAGCAGCTTCTTGTGGTCGCTGGGCAACGGCCCAGAGGCGATTTCGAGCAGCAGGTGGTTCTGCCAGAAGCAGAGCGCGAGGGCGACGCCAACGACGACCAGGCAGACGACGATGCGCGCGCGCAGCTCGTCGAGGTGCTCGACCAGGCTGAGTTGATCTTCGTGGGAGACCGGCCTCATCCGGGCCATGGCTAGTTCCTAGGGGCGATCGTGAGCGACCGTCTCGCCCTCCTCGGCTCCCTTGCCAACAGGGGGCTTCGGTGGCTCGACGGGGGCCTGCGGTGGCTTGATCGCCTCCGGCTGCGCCGGCTCATCATGGCTCTCACCACTGACCGATCCGCGAAACTCGCGAATCCCCTTGCCGAGCGACTTACCCAGCTCCGGCAGTCGTTTGGGGCCGAAGACGACCAGGGCGATGATCAAGACGATCGCGAGCTCCATTGGTCCGATATTTGGCATTGGCCCATGGTACCGGCCGCCAGCGCAATCGGATCGGATTTCGCCTCGCATGTAATTGGGGTGGCGACCTACCCGGTAATTGGGTTTTCGGCCGTCTTTACGTGAAAGTGCGGATGGAGTGATCGTTTCGCGGGTTCGATAGTGCAGATATGAGAGACGCGCACGCTGCTCAGACGAAGACCGCCGCCGGACTTCACGTCTGCCCGCACTGCGAGTCGGCGCTGGTGCAGCCGACCTGCTGGGAGCAGGCTTCCGATCGCGGCCACTGGCGGCTCTGGCGGCGCTGCCCCGAGTGCGAATGGCGCAGCAACGAGGTCCACGCCGAAGCCGAGATCGACGCCTTCGACGAAGAGCTCGACCTAGGCACCCGAGCCCTCAGCGACGTCCTTAAGACACTCGAGCACGAGAACATGGAGTTCGTGGTCGAGACCTTCGCCATGGCACTTGACGCCGATCTGATCACGGCTGACGACTTTCTCTAGCCCGCCCGTGGGCGGAGTTTATTAGGAGTAGCGCTGCACGACGCCGTCGGCGACGAGACCGAGCAGTTGCCGCTGCTCGGCGTCGAAGGCATCGCCGGCGAGCTGGGCCTTGGCGCTCGCGACCAGATCCAGGGCACGAGCGCGCACTCGGTCGAGGGCGCCGGTGGCGGCGATGCGATCGCAGAGGCGCTCGGCGGCGGCGGCGTCGAGGGTGCGCAGGTCGGTCTCGGCGATCGATGGGTCAGCCGCGGCCGCGACGATCAGCGGCAGGGTGACGGTGCCGTCGAGAAGATCGGTGCCGCGCGCCTTGCCGGTGCGCTCGGCCGGCCCTGAGACGTCGAGGACGTCGTCGAGCAGCTGGAAGGCGAGGCCGATCTGGGCCCCGAACTCACCCAGGGCGGGGAGATCGCGGCCGATCAGGCAGGCGCATTCGAACAGGGTCGCGGTCTTGAGGCGGCAGCGATCGAGGTAGCGCTGTTCGGAGATGCCGGCGTCGAAGGCGTCGCGGCGCTGCGCCAGCTCGCCATCTGCCAGTGAGACCGAGGCGGCAGCAAGCAGCGCGATGGTGCGGGCCTCGTCGTGCTCGCCCAGGAGGGCGAAGGCGCGGGCGAAGAGCAGGTCGCCGACCGCGGTCGCCCGCGAGCGGCCCGCGGTCGCGGCTATCGTCGGCAGGCCGCGTCGCAGGGGCGCATCGTCGAGGACGTCGTCGTGGACCAGGGTCGCCATGTGAACCAGCTCGATCGCGGCGGCCGCCCGCACGGCCCCCTCGCCGCCGTCCGGGCCGGCGCAGAGCAGCACGAGCAGCGGCCGTAGTCGCTTGCCTCCGGCCGCCAGGGTCCTCGACAGCTCGCCGGCGAGCAGCTCGCCGTAATCAACGCCCTGCTCGCGCAGCAGCTCCTCGACCTCGCCCAGCCTGGCCGGCAGCCAGCGGCTGGAAGCGTCGAGCACAGCGGTGACCGGGGGGGGTACCGCCGAGGGCCGGGTCACACGCGGACGCCGCTGTGGATCGCGATGATCCCCCCGGCGAGAACGGTCCAGCGAATCCGCTTCAGCCCGGCGCCGTCCATCAGCTCCGCCAGCCGTCCCGGAGCGGGGAAGCTGCGCACCGACTCCGGCAGGTAGCTGTAGGCCTCGGAGTCGCCGGAGAAGCTGCCGAGCAGGGGCACGATGCGGTCGAACCAGAGCGAGTAGAAGGTCGAGAGCGGCGGCCGCGTCGGCTGGGTGATCTCGAGTACGACGAGGCGGCCGCCCGGGCGCAGGACGCGGGCCATCTCTCCCAATCCCCGCTCCAGGTTGGCGAGGTTGCGCACGCCGAAGCCGACCGTGACCGCGTCGAAGCGGCCGGCGTCATAGGGAAGGCTGAGTGCGTCGGCCCACTCGAAGCGGACACCGTCGGCGCCGCGTTGGCTGGCCTTCTCGCGGGCGAGGTCGAGCATCGGCTCGGAGAAGTCGCAGCCGACCACGTGGCCGCCGGGCGCCACCCTGCCCGCTAGCTCGAGCGCCAGGTCGCCGGTTCCGCAGCAGACGTCGAGCGCCGAGTCGCCCGGGCTCAGCTCGGCTCGGGCGGCAGCGCGCTCCCGCCAGCGGTGGTGCAGGCCGGCGGTCATCACCGAGTTGAGCGCGTCGTAGCGACCGGCGACGCGGTCGAACATGCGGTTGACCTGTCCCGCGAACTGGGCCGAGTCCCGGGACGGCTTAGTCGAGCGAGGAGAGGAAATCGGCGAGCTCGTTGAGCTTCTTCGGCGGCAGGTCACGGAAGGAGGGCATGATGCCCGGCCCGATCTCCACCGAACGGATGATCGCGGCGCGCGGGATCCGCTGCGCGATGTGGGTCAGTTCCGGCCCGGGGCCGTTGTTGCCGTTCTCGCCGAGCTTGTGACAGGCGAGACAGCCGGAGCCGGCGACGACCTCCTTGCCGGCTTCATATTGAGGCGCGACCTTCATATCGATCTCGGTCGGCGAACCCCCGGTCGCTCCAAGGAAGGTGAGGTAGGCCATCGCGATGATCGTCAGGATGCCCGCCGTGGTCGCGATCGGGCGGCGGATCGGGTTGCGCTCCGGCCCGCGGTCGTAGAAGGGCAGGAGGAGGAGCAGGACCATGCAGACGGTCGGGATCCCGATCGTTGCGATCGGGACCAGCTCGGGCGGCTTGATCACGCGTAGGAGCTCGAAGAGGAAGAAGAAGTACCACTCGGGGCGCGGCACGTAAGTGGTGGTGGTCGGATCGGCCTTCGGCCCCTGCTCGGCACCGAGCAGAACCGACATCAGGATGATCACGCCGACGACGGCGAGCATCATCGCCGAGTCCTTCAGCACCGCGTAGGGGAAGAAGGGCTTGCCCTTCTTCTTCAGCAGCTCGTATTCCTCGAGGTATGCCTGCTTATCCGCCGGCTTCATGGATGATCCCCCTGGTCGGCGCATATCGGCGTCCTCGGTCGCTCACGTGCAGAGCACGCTTCGCTCCCTGCGTCCTTGATCTGCTTGACCATGCGGATCATCCGACCAATCCGTTGGACCCGTTGCCCTCGACGCCGGCGTCGAGCTGGGAGACCGGGGCCGCGACCTTCGGCTTTTCGGCTTTCAGCCACGGCGGCGCCGTGGTTCCGAGCTTGACCACCAGGTACATGTGGGCGCCGATCATCGCGATGATCGCGCCGGGAACGAGCAGCATGTGGATCGCGTAGAAGCGCGAGAGCGTCGTTGCCCCGAGCTCAGGGCCGGCGCGCAGGAAGTCGCTCAGGTAGGGGCCGACGACCGGCCCGGTGCCGTTGATGTTGATGCCGACGACCGAGGCCCAGAAGGAGCGCTGGTCGAAGGGCAGCAGGTAGCCGGTGAAGGCCATCGTCATCGTCAGGATCAGCAGCACCACGCCGATCACCCAGTTGAGCTCGCGCGGGTACTTGTAGGCGCCGAAGAAGAAGGTGCGGCCCATGTGCAGGAAGATCAGGATCACCATCACGCTCGAGCCCCACTTGTGCATGCCGTGGACGAGCTGGCCGAGAAAGACGTCGTTGTTGATGTGGGCGATCGAGGCGTAGGCCTGGGTGGTCGACGGCGTGTAGAACATCGCCAGGAAGACGCCGGTAATCGCCTGCGAGATGAAGGCGATCAGGGTGGCCGAGCCGAGCGTGTAGAACCAGTTGGTCCCCTTCGGCACCTTGCGGTAGAGCATCCCGGTGAGGAAGCCGGTTGCGGCGGTGCGCTGGTCGACCCAGGCGAGCACGTCGGCGGGGGCGTCCTTGGCACGGTCGCCGAGGCGCTGCGCGTCAGAGGGACGCTCCGGGGGCGCCGTCTTCAGATCGGCCGGAGCCGGGCCCTTGGCACCATTGCTCGTACCGGGCTTAGCCGGTTTGCGCAGCGGGGCGGGGATCAGGGAGTCGAGCTTCATCGTCGCCTATTCGATCGTGCTCATGGGGGCGGGAAGGTGGACGGACGGGGCGGATATAGATATTCCCAGACTCCGCCGGTGAACTCGCCGGGGTCGCGGGCGCGGACGGGCTCCAGCTGCGAGGTGACGCTGTAGCGCGGGCCGACCTCGACCTGGCCCTGGCGCACGCGGGTCTGGAACTGGTCCAGCGGCCGCACAGGCGGGCCGCCGATCCGCTTGCCCTGGAAATCGTAGACGCCGCCATGACAGGGGCAGATGAAGTTGCCCGCCGCCTCGACGAAGCGCACCGGGCAGCCGAGGTGGGCACAGCGGTTGGAGACGGCGACGAACTTGCCGGGTTCCTCGCCGAGCTGCTTGGAGCTGCGGCGGATATAGGCGGTCGTCTTGCCGGCGTCCCCGATCGACTCGGTTTCGGTGAAGACGACCTGGCGGTAGGTGTCTTCGACGAAGTCGCTGGTCGGGCCGACTGCCTCCCAGCGCTCCTTGCCGCGGTGGAAGATCGGCGCGACCGCGAAACCGACGGCGGGCAGCACGATGGCGAGCCCGGCGACGCCGCCGATCGCCTGGCTGGCGACCGTGAAGGCACG
>DATMIH010000199.1:0-28245 GCA_035554595.1 Solirubrobacterales bacterium | reverse complement strand
TGGTACGAGATCCAAGCAACGGCGAGCAGTCGGCCTTCTTCGTCACCGAAAGCGGTGAAATCGCCTATTGGGAAAAGTCGGCAACCGGTGCCTGGGGCAACGCCAAGCTAGGCGGCAGCGTCCGCTCCGGAACCAGCCCGGCCGCGACACTGGAACCAGGCACCGGGAACCAGGCGGTCTACTACGTCAACCCTGCCGGGGAAATGGCCTACTGGGCCTACGCTGAAAAAACAGGTTGGACCAACGGAGTGCTGGGCGGCAGCGTTCGCTCCGGGACCAGCCCCGTCGCCGTGTATGACCCCGCCTACGAAGTCCAGGCGGTCTACTACGTCAACACGAGCGGCGAAGTGGCCTACTGGGCTAATCCCAAAAAAACCGGCTGGATAAGCGGGGTGCTCGGAGGAAGCGTGCGCGCCGGTACCAGTCCTGTCCTGTCGATCGACCCGAGCGCCGGGATCGAGCTCGTCTACTACGTCACCACCGGCGGAGAAGTCGACCTCTGGTTCTTCAAAACGGGATCGTGGGAAGGGACCGTGGCGGGAGGGAGCGTTCGCAGCGGGACGAACCCGGCGGTGGCGCCGACCTTCAATTCCAGCAGCGGAGAAGTGATCGTCTACTTCGTCAACCCCTCGGGTGAAATCGCCTTCCGCTACTTCGAAGGCGGCGTCTGGCATAACGGCCTCCTCGGCGGCGAAGCGGAAGCGGGCACGAGCCCGGCGGTCGTGAGCAACACGGAAACGGGCTCGCAGTATCTGGACTATGTTGACTCGTCCGGTGAAATCGCCTACAAGGTGTTCGAAGGAAGTTGGATCTCGGGCGTGCTCGGCGGCAACGTCCTCGCCGGGACCAGCCCGGCGCTGGTCCGCGACGCTTCGTCCGGCGACCAGTGGCTCTACTACCTGAATGAAAAAAACGACGTGTGGAGCTGGACCTCGCTCTCCGCCGTGCTTGCCAACGGGAAGCTATAGGCGCCGAGTGTCTGGCCGCCAAGCCTGAGGATGCACGGGCGCTCTCCGCTTGGAGGGTGCCCGTGCTCGCTATCGTCAGCGCGTGCCCGAGTTCGAGCTCAATCCTGCCTACACGCCGACCGCGGACCAGCCGAAGGCGATCGCCGGCCTCGCCGAGGGCCTGCACGAGGGAGATCGCTTCCAGACCCTGCTCGGGGCCACCGGCACCGGCAAGACCTTCACGATGGCGGCGACGATCGCCGCGGTGCAGCGGCCCGCGCTGGTGATCGCCCACAACAAGACGCTGGCGGCGCAGCTCTGCAACGAGTTCCGCGAGTTCTTCCCCGAGAACTCGGTCGAGTACTTCGTCTCCTACTACGACTACTACCAGCCGGAGGCCTACGTCCCGGCGCAGGACCTCTACATCGAGAAGGACTCCTCGATCAACGACGAGATCGACCGCCTGCGCCACGCTGCGACCGCCTCCCTCTTCGCCCGCCGTGACGTGATCATTGTCGCCTCGGTCTCCTGCATCTACGGGATCGGCTCGCCCCAGGTCTACAACGAAAAAATGCAGCTCTTCAAAGTCGGCGATGAGATCGATCGCGACGAGGTGCTGCGCAAGCTGGTCAAGATGCAGTACCAGCGCAATGACTCGGTACTCGGCCGCGGCGCTTTCCGCGTCCGCGGCGAGGTGCTGGAGATCATGCCCTCCTACGCCGAGTCGGCCTACCGAATCGCCCTCTTCGGTGACGAGATCGAGGGGATCCAGCATTTCGACCCGCTCACCGGCGAGATCCTCGACACGATCGACCACGTCTCGGTCTGGCCGGCCTCGCACTACGTGACCCGCGACGAGACGCTGGAGCGCGCCGTCGATGAAATCCGCAATGAACTGAACTCGCGCACCGCCGAACTCGAGGCCGAGGGCAAGCAGCTGGAGGCGCACCGGCTGCGCCAGCGCACCGCTTACGACATCGAGATGCTGAAAGAGATCGGCTTCACCTCGGGGATCGAGAACTACTCGCGCATCCTCGACGGCCGCCCCGAGGGCAGCCCGCCGCACACCCTGATCGATTACTTCCCCGACGACTTCGTCGTCTTCGTCGACGAGTCCCACCAAACGGTGCCGCAGATCGGCGGCATGTACGAGGGCGACAGATCGCGCAAGCAGACCCTGATCGACTATGGCTTCCGCCTACCCTCGGCGATCGACAACCGGCCGCTCAAGTTCGACGAGTTCCTCGAACGGGTGCCGCAGCTGGTCATGGTCTCGGCGACCCCGGGGCCCTTCGAGCGGGCCGAAGCGACGCGCACGGTAGAGCAGATCGTCCGCCCGACCGGGATCATCGACCCCGAGATCGAGGTGCGCGCGACGCGCAACCAGATCGACGATCTGATGAACGAGATCAAGGGGATCGCCGAGGCCGGCGACCGGGTCCTGGTCACCACGCTGACCAAGAAGATGGCCGAGGACCTGACCAACTACCTGCTCGAGTACGGGGTCAAGGTCCGCTACCTGCACTCCGAGATCGACACCCTGGAACGGATCCAGATCGTCCGCGACCTGCGCCTCGGCGAGTACGACGTGCTGGTCGGGGTCAACCTGCTGCGCGAGGGCCTCGACTTGCCCGAGGTCTCCCTGGTCGCGATCCTCGACGCTGACAAGGAGGGCTTCCTGCGCGGCGAGACCAGTCTTGTGCAGACGATCGGCCGGGCGGCGCGCAACGTCAACGGGCGGGTGCTGATGTACGCGGACAAGGAGACCGACGCGATGCGGGCGGCGATGCGCGAGACGGATAGACGCCGGGCGATTCAGCTCGCCTATAACGAGGAGCACGGGATCACCCCGGCGACCGTGCGCAAGGGCATCTCCGAGATGAGCGAGTTCCTGGCGATGGAGGACCGGGCGCCGCGCAAGCGCCGCGGCAAGAAGGCCGGCGAGTTCGCCGATCCGGACGAGCTCGAGCGCACGATCGTCACGCTCGAGGAGGAGATGCTGGCGGCCGCGGATGACCTGCGCTTCGAGGAGGCGGCGCGACTCCGCGATGAGTTGAGGGAGTTGCGCCGCGACCTCGATGGGATGCGGGCGGGGGCCTGACGACCCCCGCCGCAGGGCTCCCTCAGGCCAGGACCTTGGCTGCCTTGGCGCTGTCGCCGTAGAACTCGCCGCGGACGATCTTGCCGTCGGCGAACTTCATCAGGTGGGCAAACGGCGCCGCGAAGCTGTCGCCGTTGTGGCCCGCTTTCTGCGTTCCTTTCACCACCACCCACTCGCCGGCATCGATGAACTCCTCCGGTTCGACGCTGAACGACGACCAGTAGTTAGGGATCTGGGTGAAGTTCCCCAAGATCGCGTCCCGGCCTTTGGTTTCACCGCCAAGTGGCAGCTCATCGGAGGTGAGCCAGGTGCTGTCCTCCGACAACATCTCCTTCAGGGCTTCCAGGTCGCCACGGCCAAAGGCTTCGTAGCTGGCCCGGGCGGCATCGACGTTGGACATCTTTTCCTCCTCGTTCGCTGACCCCGCCTGACTGACGACGCTACCGCGGTCCGCGTAATACGCAAGCAGGCTTAACCAACCCAGGCGTGGGCCGGCGTTTGGGCTGCATATCCTGCGCTCATGGCCGTTGACGTTAGCGAGGCGACTTTCGACCGCGATGTGATTGAGCTCTCGCGGCAGACCCCTGTCGTGGTCGACTTCTGGGCCGAGTGGTGTGGGCCCTGTCGGACCCTGGGGCCGGCGCTGGAGGCGGCGGAGGCGAGCCGCGGTGGCCGGGTTCTGCTGGCCAAGGTCGACGTCGACGCCAACCAGGGGCTCTCGGCCCGCTTCGGCATCCAGGGCATCCCCGCCGTCAAGGCTTTCCGCGATGGGGAGGTCGTCGACGAATTCGTTGGTGCGGTGCCCAAGGCGAAAGTCGAAGCGCTCTTCGACTCGCTGGTGCCATCGCGCGCCGACGAGCTGCTTGCCGCCGGCGACGAGCTCTCCCTACGCGAGGCCTCAGAACTGGAGCCGAGGCGGGCGGACATCGCCGTCGCCCTTGCCCGCAAACGGCTCGAGCGCGGGGCGGAGGACGATGCGCTTAGCGCCGTCGAGAGCCACGAAGCCGACTTCGCCGCCGCCGGCATCGCTGCCCGCATCGGCCTGGGCAAGGCCGGAATCGCCACCCAGGCCTTCGAAGCCCTCGACCGCGGCGAGACAACCACCGCCCTCGACGCCCTCTTGACCCAATTTGCCGAGGCCGACGAGGGCACCCGCGAGCAACTCCGCCGCGCCGTAGTAGGCATTCTCAGCGAGCTCGACCCCGGCGACCCCACCGCAATCCGCTACCGCCGCCGCTTGGCCACAGTCCTCTACTGACCCGCCCCCCACTGCCGCTGACTTCGTGGTTGTGGCTCTGGCAGTGGGGAAATGCGGAGGTTGCGGGGTTTTGGGGGGAACATCTGTTCGGCTGCGTAGAATCCTTCTCAGTGGCCGTTTCTGAGCGAATCGTCATCTCGGGAGCGCGGGAGCACAACCTCAAGGACATCGATGTTGAGCTGCCGCGCGACGCGCTGATCGTGATCACCGGGCTTTCGGGCTCCGGTAAGTCGAGCCTTGCCTTCGACACGATCTACGCCGAGGGCCAGCGGCGCTACGTTGAGTCGCTCTCGGCCTATGCGCGCCAGTTCCTCGGCCTGATGGAGAAGCCCGACGTCGACTCGATCGAGGGGCTCTCGCCGGCGATCTCGATCGACCAGAAGACGACCTCACGCAACCCGCGCTCGACCGTCGGCACGGTGACCGAGATTCACGATTACCTGCGGCTGCTCTGGGCGCGGATCGGCGTGCCCCACTGTCCCGAGTGCGGCGCCGAGATCACCGGCCAAACCCAGGAGCAGATCGTCGACCGGCTGATGACCCTCGAGGACGGGACCAAATTCATGGTCACGGCTCCGGTCGTTCGCGGGCGCAAAGGCGAGTACGGCAAGCTCTTCGAGCAGATGCGGCTCGAGGGCTACTCGCGGGTCAAAATCGACGGCGAGCTGTGGCGGCTCGACGAGGACATCGTCCTCGACAAGAAATACAAACACGACGTCGCCGTGGTGGTCGACCGGCTGGTGATGAAGCCCGACTTGCGCCGTCGCCTCTCCGAGTCGGTCGAGGCCGCGGCTGGCCTTGCCGCCGGCCTGGTCGAAGTCGAGATGGTCGATGGCGATGCCGAGCCGCTGCTCTTCTCCGAGCAGTTCGCCTGCCTCAACTGCGGCACCTCGATCCCGGAGTTGGAGCCGCGGATCTTCTCCTTCAACTCGCCCCACGGCGCCTGCGAGCGCTGTCACGGGCTCGGCTTCCAGCGGGTGATCGATCCCGAGCTGGTCGTGCCCGACCCGACGCTCTCGCTCGGCGAGGGCGCCCTGCAGCCCTGGAACCGCGGCATCACCGCCTATTGGAAGCGGTTGATCGCTTCGGTTGCCGAGGCCTATGACATCGACCTCGACAAGCCCTGGTCGAAACTGAAGAAACTGGAGAAAGAGGTCTTCCTCTACGGCACCGGTTCCGAGCGCCACCAGGTCAGCTACACCAACCGCTTCGGTCGCCGCCGCTCTTACAAAGTGCGCTTCGAGGGGATCGTCAACAACCTCGAGCGCCGTTACGAAGAGACCGACTCGGAGAGCAATCGCGAGCGGATCGAGAGCTACATGGCCGAGCAGCCGTGCCCCGACTGCAAAGGCGCCCGCCTGCGCCCGGAGAGCCTCGCGGTCAAGGTCGGCGGGATCAGCATCGCTGAGTTCAGCGACAAGTCCGCACGGGCGGCCTCGGAGTGGATCAACGACTTGGAGATGACTGAGACCGAGCGGGCAATCGCGCGGCTGATTGTGCGCGAGATCTCCGAACGGCTCGCCTTCCTCGAGAACGTCGGCATCGGCTATCTCTCGCTCGGCCGCTCGGCCCGCTCGCTCTCCGGCGGCGAGGCGCAGCGGATCCGCCTTGCGACCCAGATTGGCTCCAGCCTGGTCGGCGTGATGTACGTGCTCGACGAGCCCTCAATCGGCCTGCACCAGCGCGACAACGAGAAGCTGATCGCCACTCTCGACCGGCTGCGCGACCTCGGCAACACGGTGATCGTGGTCGAGCACGACGAGGGCACGATGATGGCCGCCGACCACCTCGTCGACCTCGGGCCCGGAGCCGGCGAACACGGTGGCTACGTGATCTCGGCCGGTACACCGGCCGAAGTGGCCAAGGACCCGGCATCGCTGACTGGCCAGTACCTCTCGGGCAAGCGCAAAATCGAGCTACCGGAGGAACGACGCAGTCCTAGCGGCGTGCTGCTGGTGCGCGGTGCCCGCGAACACAACCTCAAGGGCATCGACGTCGCCGTGCCACTTGGCGTCTTCTGCTGCGTCACCGGGGTCTCCGGCTCTGGCAAGTCGACGCTGGTCAACGAGACCCTGCATCACTCGGTGGCCAATCGGTTGCACCAGGCCAAGCTGCGCCCCGGCGCCCACGATGGCGTCGACGGGCTCAGTCAGATCGACAAGATCATCAACATCGACCAGTCGCCGATCGGGCGCACGCCGCGCTCCAACCCGGCCACCTACACCGGCGTCTTCGATCACATTCGCCAGCTCTTCTCCCAGACCCAGGAGTCGCGAGCGCGCGGCTACAAGCCGGGGCGCTTCAGCTTCAACGTCAAGGGCGGGCGCTGCGAGGTCTGCCGCGGCGACGGCCAGATCAAGATCGAGATGCATTTCCTGCCCGACGTCTACGTTCCTTGCGAGCAGTGCCACGGCAAGCGCTACAACCGCGAGACGCTCGAGGTCCGCTTCAAGGGCAAGAACATCGGCGACGTGCTGGAGATGTCGGTCGAGGAGGCCGTCGTCTTCTTTGAGAACGTGCCCAAGATCGCCCGTCGCCTGCGCACCCTGCACGACGTCGGCCTCGACTACATCCGCCTCGGCCAGGCGGCGACGACGCTCTCGGGTGGCGAGGCGCAGCGGATCAAGCTGGCGACCGAGCTCTCCAAGGTCGCCACCGGCAACACGCTTTACATCCTCGACGAGCCGACCACCGGCCTGCACTTCGCCGATGTTCAACGCCTGCTCGAGGTGCTCGGTCGCCTCGTCGACGCTGGCAACACCGTTGTCGTGATCGAGCACAACCTCGACGTGATCAAGACTGCCGACCACCTGATCGACCTCGGTCCCGAGGGCGGTGAAGGAGGGGGAGAGGTAGTCGCCACCGGTACCCCTGAGGAGGTTGCCGCGGTGGCGGGTTCCTACACAGGCCGTTTCCTCGCCGAGCTGGTCAAGCCGGCAAAGCCCAAGCGCCGCAGCGCCAAGCGCCGCGAGCCGATCGCCGCCTAGTAGTTAGCTCTCTTGTCCTGGCCACGATGGCCAGCACGGTGGCAGGGCGTTGGCCGTAGTGCGGAAACCCCTGCATAAAAACGCAGGACGGGGGGTATGGTCGAACTGGGCGCAGGGCCAACAAAGGAGGAATTGATGTCCGGTTCAGCTGCGGTGAAGCGAATCGCGATCCCAACGGCAGTATTGATCGCGTTGGTCCTGGTTGTCGCGGGTTGTGGCGGGAGCAGTGGAGGTGGTGGCACCAAGATCGCTCTGCTGCTGCCGGAAAATGAGACGCCCCGTTATGAAACCAACGACCGGCCCGACTTCGAAAAAGCGGTCGAAGAACAATGCGAAGACTGCGAAGTCCTCTACAGCAACGCCGGTGGCGACGCCGAAAAGCAGCAGAGCCAGGCGGAAGCGGCCCTGACCCAGGGGGCCGAAGTCCTGGTCGTCGACCCGATGGACTCCAAGTCGGCTGCGGCAATCGCCGAAAAGGCGCAAGCCCAAAATGTGCCGGTAGTTAGCTACGACCGCCTGATCGAAAACGGCGAAGTCGATGCCTACGTCTCCTTCGACAATGAAAGAGTCGGCGAACTTCAGGCCGAAACGCTGGCCAAGAAGCTGAAAGAAGACGGTCACGCCAGCGGCCCGATCATCATGATCAACGGCGACCCGGCTGACCCCAACGCCGCCGGGTTCAAGGCCGGCGCCCACAAAGGGTTCGATGCCGCTGGGGTGAAGATCGCGAAGGAGTACGACACGCCCGGCTGGAGCGCGGAAAACGCCCAACGCGAGGCGCAGCAGGCGATCACCGCACTCGGCAACGACGGCTTCTGGGGTATCTACGCGGCCAACGACGACACCGGCGGCGGCGCGATTGCGGCGCTGAAAGGAGCGGGCATCAACCCCGAAGAACGTCCGGTCACCGGCCAGGACTCGACCGTCGCCGGCCTGCAGCGGATCCTTGCCAAACAGCAGTACATGACGATCTACAAGGCGATTACGCCGCAGGCCAAGATCGCCGCCGAATTCGCCATCGCCCTCGCCGAAGGCAAAGAACTGCCGCAGAGCAAAGTCACGGAAGAAATCAACAACGGCAAGGCCGACGTTCCCTCGGCGATCCTTGAACCGGTCGCCGTGGTCAGGGACAACGTCAAGAGCACCGTGGTCGCGGACGGCTTCGTCAGCGCGTCCGAACTCTGCACCGGCGCCTACGCGGCGGCGTGCAAAGAAGTGGGAATCTCGGGCTGAGATGAGCGACGGAGCTCCGCTCCTTGAGCTGGACGGAGTCAGCAAGCGATTCGGCCCGGTCCAAGCCCTGGACCGGGTCGACTTCGCCGTCCACGCCGGCGAGGTGATCGGCCTAGTTGGCGACAACGGCGCCGGCAAGTCGACGCTGGTCAAGACGATCGCCGGTATCCACACCGCCGACACCGGCAAGATCCGCTTCGACGGCGAGGAGGTTTCGATCACGAGGCCGCAGGACGCGACCGAACTGGGCATTGCCACCGTCTACCAGGACCTCGCCCTCTGCGACAACCTCGACGTCGTTGCCAACCTCTTCCTCGGCCGTGAGGAGGTCTCGCCCGGTCCGGGCGCGATCTCGCGCCAGCTCGACGAGTCACGGATGGAGCACCAGACCGGCGAGCTGCTCTCCAACCTGGCGGTGACGATCCCCAGCCTGCGCAGCGAGGTCGGAACCCTCTCCGGCGGGCAGCGACAGCAGGTCGCGGTTGCCCGCTCGCTCCTGGGAGAGCCCAAGGTGGTCCTTCTGGACGAGCCAACGGCGGCGCTCGGGGTCCCCCAGACCAAGCAGGTACTGGGACTGATCGGGCGCCTGCGAGAGCGCGACCTTGGTGTGGTCGTGATCAGTCACAACCTGGCAAACGTCTTCGAGGTGGCGGACCGGATCGTGGTGCTGCGACTCGGTCGCAGCGCGGGTGACTTCCAGGCTGAGCAGACGACCGAGGAGCACGTAATCGCGGCCATCACCGGCCTCGGCAATGGACGCGACGAGGAGTCCGCGGGAAACGGGGATGAGAGATGAGTAACGAAACCGGGGGCGTCGCGGCAGTTCCTGCCAAAGAGCGCACATCGCGCGTTAGTCGCGAGGCGATGCGCCGCCTGATCCAGGGCGACCTCGGATCGTTGCGCGTGGTGATTGGCCTGGCGCTGATCTGGGCGATCTTCCAGTTTGAGAACGACCGCTTCCTATCCGCCCAGAACCTGACCAACTTGATGCTGCAGATCACCGCCACGGGGTTGATCTCGATCGGCGTCGTCTACGTGCTTCTGTTGGGAGAGATTGATCTCTCGGTTGGCGCTGTCAGCGGCCTTGCCGCGGCGGTGATGGCCGTGCTCAACGTCAAGCACGGCTGGAGTCCCTACTTGGCGATTGCCGCTGCAGTTGCGGTCGGGATGGCGATTGGCGTGCTCCAGGGCTCGCTCTTCAGCCGCTTCGTCGTGCCGTCATTCGTCGTCACCCTGGCTGGCCTACTGGCCTGGCAGGGAGCGCTCCTGCAGGTGCTCGGTTCGACCGGCTCGATCAACCTCACCGATCCGGTGATCACCGGCCTCGCCAACACCTTCTACTCCGAGACGGTGGGCTGGATCTTCGCCGCGGTCGTGATCGGGCTCTACGGCGCCGTCCTCTTGCTCGGCCATCGACGGCGGGTTGCGGCCGGGCTGGGCAGCGAGAACCTCGCCGCGCTCGGCCTTAGGTTCGGCCTGGTCGCCGTGATCACGATTGTCGCCACCGCAGTCCTCAACTCCGATCGCGGTGTGCCGCTGGCCGTGATGATCCTGCTCGCCTTCGTGGTCGGGATGGAGTACGTCGTCAAGCGCACCGGATTCGGCCGCCACGTATTCGCCGTCGGCGGCAACGCCGAGGCCGCGCGCCGCGCCGGCATTCGCGTCAACAGCATTCGCGTCGCGGTCTTCGGGATCTCCGGCACGATGGCGGCGATCGGCGGCATCCTCGCCGCCTCGCGCCTGCTCGCCGTCAACCAGAACTCTGGCGGCAACGAATTGCTGCTGCTGGCGATCGCCGGCCCGGTGATCGCCGGGACCAGCCTCTTCGGTGGTCGAGGCTCGGTCTGGACGGCGCTCCTGGGTGCCCTGGTGATCGGCTCAATCTCAAACGGGATGGACCTACTCGCGCTCTCCTCCGCGGTCAAGTTCATGGTCACCGGCGGCGTCCTGCTACTGGCCGTGATCGTCGACGCGATTGCTCGCCAACAGCGCCAGGGCTCCGGGCGCGTCTAGTTAGAGGCCCTGTGACCTGCGCGGACGGCACCTCGCCGTGTCGTCACCGTCCCGCTTGGGCACAGAACCTCTAACGGGCGAACAGAAGCGAAGCGCCGATCGCCCCGCCGAGGTCGCCGAGCGAGGCGACGCGGATCGCCGGCGGCCGTTCGTTGACGAAGAGGTGCTTGTCCATCTCCGCCGTCAGCGGGTCCATGTAGCGCTCGCCGAAGCGCACGCCCAGGCCGCCGCCGATGATCACCGCTTCGGGGTCGAGCAGGTTGATCGCGGAGGCTACCCCGGTGCCGAGTGCCTCTATCGCTCGGTCGATTAGCTTCTCGGCGAGGTCGTCGCCGTGGTCTAGGGCCCGCTGCCAGATGCCGCTGGTAAGGCGCGGTTTCTCGTGCTTGCGCATTAGCTTGAAGAGGTCGGTCTTGGCGCCCTCTTCGTGCTGGCGCTGCGCCTCGGCTTCCATCGCCGAGCGGCCGGCGTATGCCTCCATGCAGCCCTTGCGCCCGCACGGGCACTTGGCGCCGCCCCGCTTGACCACCATGTGGCCGATCTCTCCGGCCGCGCCGCGGCCGAGCCAGGGCTTGCCGTCCAGGACGATGCCGCCGCCGACGCCGGTGCCCCAGAAGACGCCGATCAGGCTCTGGAACTGGCGGCCGGCCCCGAGGTGGAACTCGGCTTCGGTGGCGACCTGAACGTCATTGCTGACTCGCACTGGTGCGCCGAGGGCCTTCGAGAGCGTCTCGCCGAGCGGGAAGCTGCCATCCCAGCCGGGCAGGTTGCGAGCGCCGCTGACGACACCGGTCTTGCCGTCGGCGTCACCGGGTGAGCCGATGCCGACCCCCTGCAGCTCGCTGGGCTCGACGCTCGCGGCCGAGGCCGCCTCGCGTAGTGCTGCCTCCATCGCCTTGGCGACGTCCGTCGGGCCGCCCGAGGTGGGGGTGGGGTGGCGCGCTTCGCCCAGCACCTCGCCGTTGGCAGCAACGATCGCAGTTTGGATCTTGGTGCCGCCGAGATCGATGCCGCCGCGCAGATCAGCCACGTGCGTCAGTCTATGGACCGGTGCAGAGGGGATGGCGCATCTGGTGGGCGAAGCGGCGCTGGTATGAGCGCAACCGGCGACTTGGCCGGCGCTGGCGCCTGGCCCGTCACGCCGCGCGCGGCGGCTTCTTCATCCGCCAGCCGCTCGAGGGGGAGGCGCTCGAGGCCCTCGAGGAGGGGCGCTTGCGCATCGGCGAAGGGACGCTGCTAGAGCCCGGCTGCTGGCTGACACTGGCGCCCGAGGCACGGGTTGAGATCGGCGCCGACTGCTTCCTTAACCGCAACACGATGCTGGCGGCCTTGGAGTCGATCGAGATCGGCGATCACACGATGTTCGCCAATGGCTGCTTCATCGGCGACTCGGCGCATCGTTTTGACGACCCCGATACACCGGTCACCCAGCAGGGCTTCACCAGCAAGGGCCCGGTCAAGATCGGCTCTAATTGCTGGTTCGGGGTCAACTGCGTCGTCACCAGTGGGGTGAGTATCGGCGACCGCTGTGTAATTGGCGCGAACTCAGTGGTGACACGCGATTTTGACGCAGGAACGATCGCTGCCGGGGTTCCGGCAAAGCCGATCGGCGCGGTGGGTGGTTCCTGATCGTGTACGCATAACGGTGTGTTTACTAAGTAATACTTGACAAATATAAATTGTCTGGAATAGGTTCGGGGCTCCTTGGCGACTCCACTCCGATCCCCGATCCTGACGACGCCCCGCGTCCGTCACCGCAAGAGCACGGAGAAGCTGCGGTCCGATCAGCTCAAAGCCTTGCGCAAAGGGTTTGCCGAGATCAAGAAACTGAGTGACACCAACGGCTTCTGGTTTTGGGCCGAATTGCACGGCGCGCCGAAGAACAAATGTGAGCACTCACCCGAAAGCGGATACGACAACCTCTTCCTGCCTTGGCACAGGGCGTATCTCTACCGGCTCGAGCTCGCCTTGCAGACGAAAGCACCGGCCGCGACCCTTCCCTGGTGGGACTGGACCGCCACACGCGCGGGCAGCGGCGTCCCCGCGATCTACGAGGACATCAGCGGCGAGCTGAACCCACTTGCCGGCGCCGACTTCCCGCCGTCGATCCTCTCGCAGGTGGAAGCCGCCGGGATGCCTGCGAGCACTTGGCGCCAGCCCGGGGCGCCGAATCTTCTGCCGAGTGGGGCGGAAGTCAAAGCAATTCTTGAAATCAAAGACTTCGACTACTTCTCGAAGACGCTGGAGGTTCAGCTCCACAATAAGGTGCACGGCTGGGTGAGGGGGTCGATGGGGATCGTTGCGCTCGCCGCCTACGATCCGCTCTTCTGGGCACACCACACCATGGTCGACCGGCTCTGGTACCTCTGGCAGGACTTACACTCGGCCCGCGGTCCGCGTCCGGGGATCTGGAGCAGGATCCTGCGCGGCGGCCTCGACCTCACCGTCGGCGACGTTCTCGACACTCACGCGCTCGGCTACGACTACGCAGCGAGCACCGCGAACCGGGAGGTCGAACCCTGATGGATCGCTACTCGACTCCGCCCGATAAGGCATTTGCGGTTCCGGTCTGGGAGGGCCAGCCCGACTTTCAGCGTGCGGACCTGCAGTTTCACGGCGTCGGCCACCGCGGCGATTCCTACGAGGGCCGGATCTTCTTCGACGCGCCCGATGCGACACCGGCCACGCCGCTGGAGCTCGATTCCGGCTACGCCGGCTCCTTCTACGTCTTCGGGCACGGCCCATGCCTCGGCGACGAGGGTCACTGCGAGGTCCCCGCCGGGCCAATCCACCCCTTCGACTACCGCAGCGTCCACCACCTCGCCTTGCAGTCGATGGCGGTGACCGTTACCGAGGCGGTCAGGCGCACGATCGCGGATGGCAAGTCCGAGTTTGGCGTCACCGTCGTGCCGACCAACGTGCACGACGAGGCGCTCGGCGACATCCTCCACTTCGAGCGCCTCTCGCTCGTTACCTACGACTGAGGAGGCGAGCGTGCCGGCCGCCCACATTGCCGGCATTCCAATCGAGGAGACCCTGCTCTCGTTTGGTGGTCCCGCCGCGATCTACTTGGCCGCGATCGGCACCGTCTCGGCGCTGCGCAGCGCTCGCTCGCGCCTCCGCTCACTGGCTCATCGCCGCTTGGGGGCTCGCGGATGAGCGAGCCGATCTCGATCGTCGCCCACGCCAACTGCGACGACACCTACGTCGTTTGGCGGTATCCGAAAGCGATCCCCGATTGCCGCGGCTTCGCCCTGTACCGCAAACCAAAAGGCGGAGAGGAGGAGCCGGTCCACACTTTCATCCCGTTCGCCGGCGAAGAGAGCGAACCCGGCGAGCACCGGCCGAGCAGCGAGTGGCCGATCCAGAAATTCGCCTGGGCCGACGTGCTCGCCCGTTCGGGTGAAACTGTTCGCTACCGGGTGGTGCCGATGGTGGGCAAAGCGGGCTCGCTCAAAGGGGACGCCGATAAGGCCAGTCCCTGGAGCGATCCCGTCGCCGTCACGGCCGATTGCGGTGACGGCTTCTCCGCCTACTTCAATCGCGGCGTGCTGGCGACCCAGTCGGTCGCGAGGCGACTCAAAGGCGAGGAACCGTGGGGCAAAAAACTGAGGACGATGATCGCCACGCCGGGCAACATCACCCGCGAATACCTCTCCGGCGAACTGCGGCTGGCGCTGCGCCGGGTGCTTACCGACGCGAAGGCGAGCCCCAAGGCGGAGGTCTACGCCGCGCTGTTCGAGCTCGACGATCCCGAGCTGGTCGCCGACCTCTGCGCACTTGGGCCACGCGCGCACGTGATCCTCGCCAACGGCACCGGTGGCGACGGCGACGAGAACGAGGAGGCGCGCGGAACCCTCGCGGCCGCCGGGGTAGACGTGCACAACCGGATGACCGGCAGCCGCCTCGCGCACAACAAGCTCCTCGTCGTCTGCGAGCCCGCGGCCTCGCCGCGGTTGACCTGGACCGGCTCGACCAACTGGACGATGACCGGGCTCTGCACGCAGATCAACAACGGCCTGCGGATCGAGAGCGCCGATATCGCGGGCTACTACAAAGCGCAGTGGGACGCCCTGCTGGAATCGGCTGACGAGTTCCCGTCGAAGCTGGTCGACGGCAACAGCTCGAAACGCTCCGCCCAGGCGGGCAAGGGGAGCGTCGGCACCTGGTTCGTGCCGGTCCACAAAGAAGTCGACCTGGCCGAGGCGCGCGGGCTGATCGCCGCGGCCGAGCGCGGCATCCTTTTCGAGTTCTTCAACCCCGGCCGCAAAGGCACGCTCTTCAACGCGATCATGGACCGGGTCGGCGACGATGAAGCCGACGGCGGCGACTCGCTCTACGTCCACGGAATCCTCAACCAGGACCCCGAGGCCGGCGCCGACGACCCGGCTCTTGTCGGCCTGATCCATCGGGGTCAGCTCGATGAGGCGGACCCCGACATCGTCCTGCCGAGCAAGGTCGACTCGCGCTTTGGCGCTTGGGAAAAAGAGATCGACCGGCTCAGCCTGGTGATGATCCACTCCAAGGTCGTCGTCCTCGATCCGTTCGGGCCGAAACCGGTGGTGATGACGGGCTCTCACAACCTTGGTCCGCGGGCGAGCAAAAGCAACGACGACAACCTCAACCTGATCGTGGGCGTGCCGCAGCTGGCTGCTGCCTACGCGACCCACATCATCTCGGTCTACAACGCCTATCGCTGGCGCTATGTCCGCTCCCGCAAGGCGAAAGCGGACGGCAAAGACTGGCAGGGACCCGAAGACGGGAAAGCCTGGCAGGAGGCCTATTACAGCGGCAAAGACGCGGCGGCAAAGCAGCGCGAGCTGTCCTTCTGGCTGGGCGAGCGCTGAGCTGCCGCGGCGATCACGCCGCGTCTGTGACGAAATCCGCTCGAATCGAGCCAGGAGCGTGCCTATAATCGGGAGACGGCCGTGACCCCAAGGGCATGGACCAATGGATCTCGTCGAACTCGCTCCCGCACACGCACATGGCGACGTGAAGCTCCTTCGCGGCAAGGACCAGCTCCGCGCTGCCTTGGAGCCGGCTCGCAGGGGGGGCAGCTCGATCGGCCTGGTGCCGACGATGGGCTACCTCCACGAGGGGCACCTCTCGCTCCTGCGCGCCGCCAGGGCAGAGTGCGACGTGGTCGTGATGAGTCTCTTCGTCAACCCGACCCAGTTCGGGCCGGGCGAGGACCTCGATCGCTACCCGCGTGACGAGGAGCGCGACCTGAGGCTGGCGGCCGAGGCCGGCGCCGACTTCGTCTACGCGCCGCCGGTGGAGGACGTCTACCCCGAGGGCTTTGCCACTTATGTCGCGGTCGAGGGCGACCTGGCCGGCGTGCTCGATGGTGATCCTTCGCGCCGTGGGCCCGAGCACTTCCGCGGCGTCACCACCGTCGTCGCCAAGCTCTTCAACTCGGTTGAGCCCGACGTCGCCTACTTCGGCCAGAAGGATGCGCAGCAGGTGACCGTTATTCGTCGCATGGTCAATGACCTCGATTTCCCGCTGCGCATCGAGGTGCTGCCCACGGTGCGCGAGCCCGACGGCTTGGCGATGAGCTCGCGCAACGCTTATCTGGAGCCAAACGACCGCGACCGCGCGACCGCGATCTCGCGGGCGCTGGCCGTTGCCGAGCTGAGTGCGCCCGCGGAGGGCCTCTCCGCCGCGCTCGCGGCGGCCCAAGCCGAGCTGAGCGCCGCCGGGATCGAGCCCGAGTACCTCGAGGCCCGCGACGCCGAAGACCTTTCCTCCGTCACCGAGCTGGGCGACCGGCCGGTGCTGATCGCGATCGCCGCCCGGGTTGGTGGCGCTCGCCTGATCGACAACGTGCTTATCGAGCCTTGACCTTGACCACATGAGCTGACAGGAGAACTGATGCAGAGGCAGATGCTCAAGTCCAAGATCCACCGGGCAACGGTGACCGATTGTGACGTCGATTACATCGGCAGCATCACGATCGATACCGAGCTGATGGCCGCCGCGGACCTGATCACCAACGAGCAGGTCCACGTTTGGGACATCGACAACGGCGCCCGCTTCGTCACCTACGTGATCGACGGCGAGCCCGGCTCCCGCACGATGCAGGTCAACGGGGCCGCCGCCCACCTGACCCGGCCCGGCCACAAGATCATCGTCGCCTCCTTTGGCGCCTACGACGAGAAGGACCTCGAGGCCTACTCGCCGGTCGTCGTCCACGTCGACGACGAGAACGAGATCGTCGCCGTGGACAGCCATCCCGAGGTGCTGCTCGCCGAACAGCCCGCAGCCGGCGAAGCAGAGGTCGCCCGATGAGCTCCGGCGCCCGCTCGCACACCGCGCCACCGCCGGCTGACCGCCCGGTTAGCCTGCCGCGGCTGGCCGAGATGAAGGAGAAAGGCGAACCGATCGCGATGGTCACCGCCTACGACTTCCCCTCGGCCAAGGTGGCGGAGGAGGCCGGGGTGGACATCGTCCTGGTCGGCGATTCGGCGGCCAACGTCGTACTCGGCCACAGTGGCACCGAGGCGGTGACGCTGGAGGAGATGCTCGTCCTCGGCAAGGCCGTGCGCCGTGGTCTGAGGACGCCGCTGATGGTTGGCGACATGCCGATGGGCAGCTATGAGTCGAGCAACGAGCTGGCGATCCAGAACGCCCAGCGCCTGGTCAAGGAGACCGGCTGTCAGACCGTCAAGCTCGAGGCGGGGGGGATCTCGGTCGAGCGCGCCCGCGCGATCGTCCGCTCCGGCATTCCGGTGATGGGTCACGTCGGCCTCACCCCGCAGACGGCGACCGCCCTCGGCGGCTACAAGGCCCAGGGCAAGACCGCCCAGAGCGCCATCCAGCTCTGCGAGGACGCCCTCGCCCTGCAGGCGGTCGGCTGCTTCGCGATCGTCTTTGAGGCCGTTCCCGCCGCCGTCACCGAGGCGATCGTTGAGAAGCTGGAGATTCCGGTGATCGGCATCGGCGCCGGCCCCGCCACGGATGGCCAGGTCCTCGTTTTCCACGACCTGCTTGGAATCACCACCGGCCGCATGGCCAAATTCGTCAAGCAATACGCCGACATCCACAACCAGATGGTTACCGGCATGAACCAGTACGTAGCCGAGGTCCGCAGCGCCCACTTCCCCGAACCCGACCACGTCTACGGCATCGAGCCGGCGGAGCTATCGGAGTTCAGGCACTACCTGGACCAGGAGAGCCTCACCTCGGCCAAGGCCTGGGACTGGGAGCCGCTGCCGTAGGCAGGCGAACGGCTACGGAAACCGGAAGTTGTCGCTTGACCTCATGACCGTGCCCCCTAGGGTGCTGGTGATGATGAGCGACCATGTGCGCTCGCCGTTGATGACCGTTTCATTCTCGGACCAGACGAAGTCACCCCAGCGAACATCCCAGCCCCTGGCCAGCCACGTCCGCCCGGACTCACCGCCGTTGCGCCATGCGGTCGCGGTCCAGGTGTATGACCCCACCCCGGGGTTGTTGAAGAAGTCCTGACCTGACCAGTTGAAGTTGCCAGGGGGGGCGGGCGGCCGCGGGTTGGGGGGGCGGGGAGTCGCGACCTGTTCTCCGCTTGGATCGCCGGCATTGATCGGGCTGGTCGCGGCGTAACCGTAGGCTTCCCCCGTGTCGGTCTCCAGCGGATCACGGCTCATGAACTGTGCCGGGTCCGTCGGATCGAAAACTCGCTTCCTGAGGTAGATCAGGCCGGTGTCGGAGTTCGTGTACTGACCGTCGTAGCCGAGCGGTGTCGAGGCGGTGCCGGTATGCGCTTCGGTGGCGCCGTAGGGCTTATAGGTGTAGGAGCCTTTGGTTTCGCCAGAGGCGTTGGTCAGGAGCCGCGTCGAGCCCTGCTGGTCGTGATGCAGATAAGTGGCGGCTTCCGATGCGATCTGCTCGAAGGGGAGCCCGTCTGGGCCGTAGAGGTAGTAGTTGGTGCCGTCGAAGAGCAGGAGCGGGAGTGGCGCCGCCGCGTCCCAGGCCATGTGCGTGGTCGTGCCGTTGATCGTCTCTGAGGCGCGCAACCCGTTGCCGTCGTAGGCGAAGGTGTCTTTGATTTCTTTGACTTCGCCTTCGGCTTTGCGGGTCACCGAGATCATGTTGCCGGCCTGGTCCCAGCCGTAGGTCGTGGCGGGTCCTTTTTCGGGTGTCCTGATGGTTCGTTGGCCGACTTTATTGAAGCTGTATTTGACGCCGCCACCTTCTTTCAGCTGGTTGGCGGCGTCGTAGCTGTAAGTGGTGGCCGCGACTTTGGTCGTGTTGTTGGCTGCGTCGTATTCGAAAGTGGAGCCGGCTCCGCTGGTCATCCGCTCCTTTTCGTCGTAGCCGTATTCGGTTTTTTCGGCCCCGGGCAGCCCTTTCTGGGTCGCGGTTTTGACCTGCCCGGCATTGTCACGGGTGTAGCTGATCGAGGCGAGCGTTTCAGCGCTCTTCAGCATTGACGTTTTGCTCAGCTGATCCGCGGCGTTGTATTCGTATTCGTCTTTGTTAGCCGAGGCCGTGGGGAAGGTTGTGGCTTTTACCAATGAGTCGCGGTTATAGGAGAATTTGGTTTCTTTGCTCAGCCAATCCGTTACTTTTTCCAGCCGCCCTGCGGTGTCGAACCCACGGGTGATCGATTTGGCGTTCGGATAGGTAATTTTGACGATCTCTTCGCCGAGGTCGTATTCGTATTTGACGACTTCGGCGTTGCCATTTTTGACTTCGGTGAGCCGGTCGAGTTCGTCATAGGTCTTCGTCGTCGTCCCGGTCGCGTCTTTCATCACCGTCACTTCGTCGTCTTTGCCGTATTCGTAGCTGACCGGTTTTGTCGCTTCTTCGGAGTATTTGATTTCTTTGAGTCGATCCCCGGGGTCATAGGTGTACGTGGTGATGCGGCCTTCCGCGTCTTTCAGTTCTTTGAGGTTGCCCGCGGCGTCATAGGTGCGGATTGTTTTACGTTCCAGCGGGTCGATTTCTTCGCTGACCTGCTCAAGCAGGTTGCGTTCGTATTTGGTGGTATGGGCGTTGCCGTCGGTTCGGCTTTTCACCTTGCCCATGCTGTCGTACGCGGTTTTGATCGTGTTTCCGTTCGCTGCTTTGACTTCGGTGCGCTGATCAGCGGCGTCGTAGACGTAGGTCGTCGAGTGGGCGTTTGGGTTGGTCAGGACTTCGAGATCGCCATCGGCGTCGTATTTGTATTTCGTTTCGTGACCGAGCGGATCGGTGACCTTGATCGGCCGCTCCTGGGCATCGCGTTCGGTTTTGGTTTCGAATTCGCTCGCTTTGGCGCCTTCTTCGTTGCCGCGCGGGCTGACTTCGGCGATCGGCTGACCGTCCGCGTCATTGGTCCAGGTGGTCTTGTCACCGGCGGGATCGGTCAGCGCTTTGCGGTTGCCGTTGCTGTCGTATTCGATGGTGGTCGTGTGTTTGAGCGGATTGGTCTCGCTTTCGAGGTCTCCGTTGGCGGCGTATTTGAAGGTTTCTTCCTGGGTCGTCGCGCCCGGCGCCGGTCGTTTGATCGATTCGGGATCGCCAGCCGCGTTTCGGGTGATCGTCGTCGTCTCGCCCTTCGGCGTCGTCATCGTGCTGACGTCGTGCGTGCCGTTGTAGGTCCATTTTGTTTCGTTGCTGTTGGCGTCTGTTTCGCTCGTCTTGTTGCCTTCGGCGTCGTAGCCATATTTGGTCGTATGGGTATTCGGATCGGTGACGGCTTTCAGATTGAAAGAGCTGTCGTATTCGGAGGTCGTTTTCGCGGCAATGGCGGTGCCCGACGCTCTGGTGACGGCGGTCGGCTCTCCGGCGCTGTTGAAGGTCTCGACCGTGGCCGATGTATTGGGCTCGGTGACTTTGGTTTCCGTGCCGCTCGGGTATTCGACGGTCCGTTTGCGTTCCAGGGCGTCTTTTTCCAGTTTGACCCGCTGTGAGGCGTCGTATTCGAGGGTCGTCGTGTGGCTGCGCCCATCGGTCAAGCCGGTTAGCTGGTGGGAGGCGTCGTAGGCGAATTTCCAGCGCAGTTTTTCTTCCGGCAGGTTGACCGTGGCCAGATTGTTCGATTCGTAGGTGTATTTAGAGAGGTGCCCCATCGGGTCTTTGACGCTTTCGACCTGGCCGCCGGCGTTGTAGGTGAAGGTCAGTTTGCGGCCGGCGCCATCGGTCGCGGTTTCGAGCTGGCTTTTGGCGTTGTAGGCAAGCGTGATCGCATTGCCATGGCGATCCGTGACTTTGGTCAGCTGTCCCGAGCTGTTGAAGAGCAGTTTCGTCTGGGAGGGCAGGGTGTAGACGTAGTTGGTGGCTTCTTTGGCGAGTTTGGCCTGCACCCAGGGCGCGGTTTTGTACGCTCCTCCGACCAGGTAGAAGGCAACCGTGCTGCCGTTGTCGTTACGCACGGTGGCAGTTTCGGCTTGTTCGTTGACGGTCAAGGTGGCGCTGAAGGTGCTCGTCCAGCCATAGCCGAATGCGCCCGGCGATTTGGCCGTGGCGGCGAGCTGCGAGTTGTAGTAACGGGTCAGTTCGAGCGGCGGCCCGCGTCCTTTGGTCGCCAGGTCGTTCTGTGCCTGGAAGAGGTTGCCGGAACCGAGGTTGATGCCGTTCCCCTCAAAGGAGCGAATGACGTTCGGCTCGGCTTGGTTGGTGGCGCCGTAGCCTTCTGGGGAAGAGAACGAATAGAGGTTGCACGGCGTGCAATATCCCCATTTCTTCCCCGCGTTGACGCCGCTCAGTTCGGTCACGAGCGAGCCGTTGAAGTAGGCCGGCTGCGAGGCCGGGGTCGTCAGTGTCGTCCCGGCGGCTTTGGCAATAGCTTCCGAGAATTTCAGTGTCTTGGCAATCGCCATCCCGGATTCGAGTTCCGCCGCCGTTTCACCTTTGATCGCAAGTTTTTCGCCGATCGCGCATTCTTCGCTGAGCTGGTATTCGACGAAGGTCGTGCCCGCGGTCGGTTTCAGGTAGTCGAAGATGAGTTTGGTTTCGTTTTCGTGTAGTTCAGAGCTCAGTTTGGCGACAACTGGTTCTTTGGGTTTGCATGGAGGCGATACGGTGCCTTTGATCGTCGTCGAGCATTTCGAGAGTTCGATCGTCGCTTCGTCTTTTCTCACGACGAGGACGCGTCCCGTCGTTTTCGCCAGTTCGCAGGCGATGTTGACTTTGAGTCCCAGCACCGTCGTTTCCAGCGTCAGCGGCCCTTTTGAGGACACGACAGATGCTTCGCTGAGGCCGAGTTTCGCGAGCGACTTTTCTTCGATGCCCCATTCCGCTCCGAAGGCTTGCGCCTCCCAGATGAGGCCGGAAATGAGTGCAGCGAGGCAGGTAAGGAGCATGAGCCAGGTGAGTGCTCGCCCTCGGCCAAAGCTGGCTAACTGGTGGGTCATCGGACGCCTCCGTTGTCCGCGTGATCCTGCCCGGAGCTAGATTACACGAATTCCCTTGAGCCATCGAGTCGAACTCTCCTCCGATTACGATGGGGTCGATGCCGATCTACGAGTTCGAGTGCGAACGATGTGGAGTGCGTTTCGAGGAGCTGGCCGAGAGCGAGGTGCACTCCCTGCCCTGCTCCAACTGTGGCTCGGAGCAGACCAGACGGCTGCTTTCCTCTGTCTCCCCAGCCGCGCGCCAGCCACGTGGGGCAAAGGTCCGCTCCGGCGAATCGCGCCGCGGCGAGCGTGAAGCGGCGCGCGGCGAGCGGCTGGCTGAAACGAAGCGCAAGCGCGCGGCGGGGGAGCTCTGATGGCGACTGCCGAGGAGCGGCGCGAGCAGCTCGTTGCGCTCTTCAACGAAGTCAAGGCCTGCACGCGGTGCCCGCTGCACGAGACGCGGACGAAGGCGGTCTTCGGCGCTGGTGACGCCAACGCCGACCTGATGTTCGTCGGCGAGGCGCCGGGAGCCGAAGAGGATCGCCAGGGCCTGCCCTTCGTCGGTCGCGCCGGGCAGCTGCTCAACCAGATGCTGGAAGAGATCGGGCTCTCCCGCGAGGAGGTCTTCATCGCCAACGTGCTGAAGAGCCGCCCGCCCGGCAACCGCGATCCGCAGCCGCTGGAGATCGAGGCCTGTCGTCCCTACCTCTTCGAGCAGATCCGCTTGATCGAGCCGACGGTGATCTGCACACTCGGCAACTTCTCCACCAAGCTGCTCAGCGGCAATCCGGCCGGGATCACCAAGGTCCGCGGCGCGCCTCAGGTGCACGAGCTGGGCGGTCGCACAGTCTTCCTCCTGCCTCTGTTTCACCCGGCGGCGGCATTGCGCACGCCGGCGGTGAAGGAGACATTGCGCCAGGACCTCGCCACCCTCCCCGATCTGCTCGCGATGGGCCCGCCCGTTGCCGTCGAAGAGCCTCTCGAGGAGCCGGCGGAGGAGGCCGCGCCATCGCCCCAGCCAAGCGACGATCAGCTCGACATCTTCGGGTGAGCGCGGCTACCGGCTCGGCTGCCGAGACCGAAGCCCTGGGGACCGAGCTCGCGGCGATGATCGAGCCCGGCGACGTCGTCGTGGTCAGCGGCGAGGTGGGTGCCGGCAAGACGACCCTGATCCGCGGCGCCTGCCGCGCGCTGGGCATCGAGGCGCCGATCACTTCGCCGACCTTCACGATCGGCCAGCGCTATGAGGGGGGTCGCCTCCCGGTCGCGCACCTCGATCTCTATCGCCTCGAGAGCCTCGAGGCCGAGGATCCGGCCCTTCTCGAGGACTACCTGGGCGCGGACGGCGTCGCCTTCATCGAGTGGCCCGCCGTCGCGGTGCCTTCCCTGACCGGCCGTCGCATGCTCGCAGTCCAGCTCGAGCACGCCGGCGCCGAACGGCGGCGGGTCGAGATGCCCGCCGCATCCGCCCGCAAATAGCCGTGTTTGAGAGGGAGCGGTGCCTGTAGCATCGAAGAACGTCGAAACGCGAACGGAGGGACGCCGGATGAAGGGAATTAGGACGCTGGGCGCGATGCTGCTGGCGGTCGCACTGCTCGCAGGTGCGACGGCGGCGACAGCAAACGCTGCCGCTTTTAAGCACTACGTGGCCTGCGGTGTTTCCCAGAACGCGAAGCCGGCGCACAAGTGCCCGAAGGGATCCAAAAAGGGCGCGTTCTTCAAAAGTCTTAAGGGGGACGTCAACTACAGCGTCTGCGTCAAGTTCCCGACCGGCAAAAACATCTGCGCGAAAGCCCAGCCGGCGACGCAGGGGACGCTCTACGTCAACAAGGTGACCTCGAACATCCCCGGCAAGCACCGCGTCACCTGGTTCGTCGAAGGCAAACGCGTCGGCTCCTTCGCCTTCAGGGTCACTGGCTGAGCTGGGCGCCCAAGAGAAGGCGGTCGTCGGTTTCGACACGGCGAGCGCCGACACCGCCGTCTGCGCGATGCGCGGCGATGAGGTGCTGCATGAGGCGACCCTCGGCCTAGCGGCCGACGGAAGCCCGCAGCACTCGACCGCCCTGCTCGCCGAGATAGAGCGCGCGGCGCAGGCGAGCGGCGGTTGGGAGCAGGTGGGAGGGATTGCCGTCGGCCGCGGGCCGGGGTCTTTTGTCGGCATCCGGATCGGGCTGGCGACGGCCCGGGGCCTGGCTGCAAGCACGGGCGTGCAGGTCAGCGGCGTCTGCACTCTCGATGCACTCGGGCGTGCCATTTGCGAGCAAACAGCCGGAGGCCTGGCCATTCTTGACGCCCGTCGCGGTGAGGTCTTTGCGGCCCTCTACGCAGCCAGCGGCGAGCGTCTTTGGGAGCCGTTCGTCGCTGCTCCCGCGGATCTCGCCGAGAAGGTCACCGCGCTCTCTGCGCCCCTGCGGGCAGCCGGTTCGGGAGCGGTACGATTTCGCCAAGAGTTGGCGGACCGGGACGTCGATATCCCCGACGACGAAGACCCTGTGCACCGGGTCTCCGCACGGCACATCTGTGCCCTTGTGGAGGCCAGCGGGTATGGGAATGGCGACTCCCTCGATCCGATCTACCTCAGACCTCCCGATGCGCAGCGATGGCGTGAGCGAGACACTTCCCAGAGAACCGAGTAACGCCGCCGGCGCGGGCAAGATTCGCCGCCTCGCCTACAGCGACCTGCCTGCCGTGATCTCGATCGAGCGGCGCTCCTTCCCAACTCCCTGGTCCCTGGCGATGTTCGTGCTCGAGCTCTCCAAGCCGTCGGGGATCTGCCTGGCGGCAACGGTCGGCGACGAGCTGGTCGGCTACCTGGTCTGTTCGCGATACGACCAGGTCTGGCACCTGATGAACGTCGCGGTCGCGCCGGAGCGCCGCCGCGGCGGCATTGCGCGCGATTTGATCGGCAAGTTGGTCGAGGAGGGGGGTGGCAGCCTGCCGTTCACGCTCGAGGTGCGGGTTTCCAACCAGCCGGCGATCACGATGTACGAACGGCTCGGCTTCCGCTCGGCGGGGGTGCGTCCTCGCTACTACCAGGACAACGGCGAGGACGCCCTGATCATGTGGCTCGATTAAAAGACCACCCGCCCGCGGCGGACGCGGACGCGAATGAGCAAGATTGCCGGTGATCATCAGTGCGAATGAGCAAGAGCAGAGCACGCGGGCGGAATCGATGTTGATCCTTGCCCTGGAGACCTCCTGCGATGACACCTGCGCTGCGGTGCTGGACGGCGCCCGCATGCTCTCCAACGTGATCTCCTCGCAGGCTGCGGCCCACGCGCAGTTCGGTGGCGTCGTGCCCGAGGTGGCCTCGCGCCATCACCTCGAGCTCGTCGCGCCCGTAGTTGAGGCGGCCCTGGCCGAGGCGGGGGTCTCGCTCGATGAGATCGAGGCAGTCGCCGTCACCGCCGGACCGGGCCTGATCGGCGCCTTGCTGGTTGGCGTCAGCACCGCTAAGGCGATCGCGGCGCCGCGGCGGATGCCGCTGATCCCGGTCGATCACCTGCAGGGACACGTCGCCGCCAACTTCCTCGAGCCCGAGCCGCTGCAGCCGCCTTTTCTCTGCCTGGTGGCAAGCGGCGGCCACACCCTGCTCGCCGGCGTGCGCGACCACGGTGGCTACGAGCTGCTCGGTCAGACCCTCGACGACGCGGCCGGGGAGGCCTTCGACAAGGTCGCGCGCATGCTCGACCTCGGCTACCCGGGCGGCCCTGCCTTGGAAAAGCTGGCGCGCGAGGGCGACCCCTCGGCCTTCGATATGCCGGTGGCGATGAGCCGCGACCCGGGTCTGGACTTCAGCTTCAGCGGCCTCAAGACGGCGCTTGTCTACCTCTGCCGCGACCTCGGCCCCGAGGGGGTCGAACAGCGCCGCGCCGACCTCGCCGCCAGCTTCCAGGCCGCCGCGGTGGGCCAGCTCGTCGCCAAGATGGATAGGGCGCTGAAGCAAGGGGATTGGGAGGCCGTGGCGCTCGGTGGCGGGGTGGCGGCAAACGGCCCGCTGCGCGAGGCGGTGGCCGTACTGTGCGAGCGGCGTGGCCTGCCGTTGAAGCTGGTCCCGATCACGCTCTGCACTGACAACGCGGCGATGATCGGCTCGGCAGCGCGTTTCGTCGAGCCGATTCCCTATCCCGACTACCTCACCTACGACGCTTTCCCCACGCCCAAGCGGGCAGCGGCGTGAGCACGGTCGTCGTCTACTCACGTCCCGGCTGCCACCTCTGTGAGAAGGCGCTTGAGGCGCTGGTCTCGCTGCATGAGGAGGGTTACGTCTTCGAGCTGCAGGAGGTGGACATCGAGAGCGAGGAGCTGCTCCTGCGCCGCATGCTGGAGAAGATTCCGGTGGTCGAGATCGACGGTGTGGTGGTCTCCGAGCTGATCCTCGACGAGGCAGCGGTGCGGGCGAGGCTCGATACTGTGGGGGCGTGAGCGCCTTGATCGAAGAGCAGGACGCGGCCAACGGGCTGATCGTCGATGGTGAGCGGCTCTCCCTCGGGGTCGCAGCGCGCCTCTCGCGCTACCTCCAGGTGCTGACCCAGGCCCGCAAGATGGGCCGCGAAACGATCTCCTCGCAGGAACTTTCCGAGTACACGCACATCAATCCAACCCAGATCCGCCGCGACCTCTCGGGCTTTGGCAAGTTTGGCAAGCGCGGCGTCGGCTACAACGTCGAGTCGCTGGTCGGCGAGATCCGCAAGATCCTGCGCACCTCGGGCCAGCACAACATTGCCCTCTTCGGCGCCGGCAATCTCGGTCAGGCGATCGCCAGCTCCGACATCTTCGCCGACCACGGCTTCCAGATCGTCGCCATGTTCGACGTCGACTCAGAGGTCGTCGGCAGTGAGGTCGGCAGCTTGCGGGTGCGCGACTTCGGCGAGCTGCAGGAGATCGTCACCGAGCAAGAGATCGTCGTCGGCGTGCTCGCCGTGCCGGCCGCGGCCGCGCAGGCCGTTGCTGACCGCCTCGTCGAGGCCGGCGTCAAGATCATCTTCAACTACTCCGAGCAGCTGCTGCAGGTGCCGCCGGAGGTGACGGTCCACACCTCGAGCCCCGCCGTCGACCTGCTCTACGCGCTCTACTTCTACCTGACCTAAGAGCTGACCCTTGTCCCTGGACCTCGACCGCGCTCGGGAGACGTTCGAGTCCTCGACCGACTTCACGATCGGCCTCGAGGAGGAGTTCGCGATCCTCGACCCGGCGACGCTGGAGCTCGAGCACCGCTTCGAGGACGTCTACGCCGCTTGTCAGGACGATGAGGTTCTGGCCGAGTCGGCTGCCGGCGAGCTGATCGCCTCCGAGGTCGAGATCCGCTCCGGACGGGCGGAGAGCTTTGCCGAGGCGGTTGCCCTGCAGCGCCGCCGTCGCGGCCGGCTCTTTGGCCTGGTCGAGGACATGGGCCTCGCTCTGGGAGCGACCGGCACCCACCCCTGGGCCAGCTACCTCGACCAGAGGATCATCGACACGCCGCACTACAACCGCCTGCGCCACGAACTCGGTTGGGTCGCCCAGCGCAACAACACCTGGAGCATGCACGTGCACATGGGCGTGCGCGGAGCAGACCGGGCAATCGCCGTCTGTGACCGGCTGCGCGAGCTGCTGCCGCTGTTGCTTGCCGTCTCCGCCAACTCGCCCTTCCTCGACCGCCGCGACAGCGGCCTGCACACCGTCCGCACCGAGATCTTCACCCGCACCTTTCCTCGCTGCGGGGTGCCCAGCCCCTTCGTCGACTGGGCCAGCTACGCCGAGTTCGTCGAGATGCTGCAGCGCACCGGCTCGGCCGTTGAGTCGACCCAGCTCTGGTGGAGCGTGCGCCCGCATCACTCCTTCGGCACGGTCGAGGTGCGGATCTGCGACGCCCAGACGCGCGGCGAGGAGTCCTTCGCCCTGGCCGGCCTGATCTCCGCCTGCATCGCCCAGGCGGCGCTGGACTACGACGAGTACGGATACGAAGGAAACGGCGCTCCGCTGCGCGATCGCGAGATCGAGGAGAACCTCTGGCGGGCGATCCGCCACGGCATGAGCGGCCGCCAGATCGACTTCCGTCATGGCGAGGAGATTGAGGCGGCAGCGGCGCTCGAGCAGCTTCTCGCCTGGACTGAGCCCGCCCGCACCCAGCTCGGCATCGAGGTCGACCTGCCAACCCGTAACGGTGCCCAGCGCGCCCGCGAGGCGCTCGACGCCGGGGTCTCGATCGAGGACGTCTACCGCGACGCGGTGGCCGAGACAAAGCGCACCTATACCGCCGCCCCGCAGGGTGCGGAACAAGCCTAGGTTCGCTCTGGGAGCGCGTTCGCCGCTCGCATATATAGACTCCCGCGCCGCTTAGAAACCAGCCGGAGGACCTAACTTGACCAGCTTTTTGACCGAATACGGAGTCGTTGTCGCGCTTGTCTGCGCCGGCGCTGCT
>DATMIH010000198.1:0-19631 GCA_035554595.1 Solirubrobacterales bacterium | reverse complement strand
CCGCGCGGCCCGAGGTCGCCGCCGCCGCGTCGAGCGCCGCCGACTCGCTGCGCCCGGCCCGGCGCTCTTCGCGCTCGCGGCGCAGGTAGAACAGCGAATAGTCGACGCCGACCGCAAGGCCGACCAGGACGACCACCGAGGAGACGTTGGGGTCCATCGGCACCAGCTGACTGGGCAACGCCAGCAGGCCCATCGTCGCGACCACCGCGGAGGTGGCGATCAGCAGCGGCACCAGTGCCGCCACAAGGGCGCCGAAGGCCAGAAGCAGAATCAACAGGGTGACCGGCAGCGAGGTCTTCTCGGCCTTGCTGAGGTCTTCTTCGAAGGCGGATTCGACCGCCTTGCTGGCGCTGGCGTCACCGAACTGTTCGACTCGCACGTCCGGATGGGCCTTCTGCACCGCGGCCGTGGCCGCGAGGCTGGCGTCGACCCGTTCCTGGGCCTGTTCGTCGTCGCCTGGGATGGTGAATTCGATCAAGGCCGAGTGTCCGTCCTCGGAGACCTGGCCGTCGCCGTTCGCCGGCGAGCTGACCTGGCGCACCGAGGAAAGCTGTTGGAACTCGCGGGTCGCTTCATCGACCGCCGCCCTGAACGGGGGGTCGCTTGCCGTCAGCCGCTCGCTCTGGACCAGTACGACCTCGCCGTTGGGCGCCAACTTCGACTTTTCGATCGCCACTTCGGCCCGTCCCGCCTCGCCGGAGACGGCTTCGGCGTCGGTCAGCTGCTTGGTGCCGACGGCACCGCCGACGACGAGCGCCGCGACCACGAAGGCCAGCCATCCGAAGATGGCCAGCTTGCGATGGGTGGCGCTCCAACGGGCGGCGCGGGCTGCGATGTTCTTCTTCGGCTGCATTGGGTTCCTCTCGGTCGGTTGGATGAGACCGGCCAAGGCTCCCAACGCGCGGGCCCCCTTCCAATGCGGCTGCCAGGCGTCTAGCGGTGCGGTTGGCGCACCGCGATGGTGTGGACAGCCGTACCCCCGCAAGCCGCTTGGTCAAGGACAATTGGCCTGTGTCCACCTCCGTCCTGATAGTCGATGACCACCCCAGCTTCCGCGCCGGGGCACGGCGCATGCTTGAGGCCAGCGGCTACTCGGTGATCGGCGAGGCGGCCGACGGCGAGGCGGCGCTGGAAGCCGTCCGCGATCTCACCCCCGATCTCGTCCTGCTCGATGTTCAGCTCCCAGGTATCGACGGCTTCGAGGTCGCCGCCCGGCTGCAGGCTGCCGGCGGAGCGCCGACGATCGTGCTCACCTCCAGCCGCGACCGTGCCGACTTCGGCGAAGCCCTCGCCGAGAGTCCCGCCCGCGGCTTCATCGCCAAGGGCGAGCTGAGCGGGGCGACCCTGGCGGAGCTGGCCGGATGAGCGGCCTGCGCCGCGCCCTGATCGCACTCGGGGCGCTCGCCCTCCTGGCCGGGATAGGCAGCGTCGCGCTGATCCTGACCAGCGACCACACCACTCCCCGCGGGCTGGCGGCGGCGCTGATCCTCACCGCCGGCTGGAGCTTTGCCGGCACCGGCCTCTACGCCTGGGATCGCCGGCCCGGCAACAACATCGGGCCGCTGATGACGGCGATCGGCTTCACCTTCTTCTTCCAGGGCCTGTCGTCGTCGAACAACGACGTCGTCTTCGCGATCGGGATCATCGGCTCCTCGCTGCCCTACGCGATCCTCGTCCACCTCCTCGTCACCTTCCCCGCCGGGCACTTCGAGAGCCGTTTCCAGCGCGTCGTCGTCGGCGCGGCCTACCTGACGACGACGGTCCTGCAGCTGGGCTGGGCGCTTTTCATCGACCCGACCAAGCAGAGTGACTGCGGCAACTGCCCGGAAAACCCAATCCTGATCCCCGGCCACGAAGGGATCGCCAACGCGATCAACGCCGTCCAGGTCTTGACCGCGTCGTTTGGGATCGCCTCGACCGTGGCGATCGTCTACCTGCGCTGGCGGCGCAGCACGCCGGCGCAGCGCCGCGTCCTCACGCCCGTTGTCCTCACCGGCGGGGTCGCCTTCACGATCCTGCTTGCGCAGCTTGTCCTCAGCGAGGCCGGCGCCCCCCAGGCAGTTGAAGACGGCACCTACATCGCGGCGATCGTCGTCTTCGCCTGCCTCCCCTTCGCCTTCCTGCTCGGCCTGCTGCGCTCGCGGATCGGTCGCGCCGAGGAGATCACCACCGCCCTCAGCGCCGAGAACGAGCAGCTGAACGTCGAGCTGCAGGCCAAGGTCGAGGAGCTGCGCGCCTCCCGCGCCCGCATCGTCGAGGCCGGCTACGCCGAGCGGCGCCGGGTCGAGCGCAACCTCCACGACGGCGCCCAACAGCGGCTGATGGCGCTGACGATGAACCTGCGCCTCGCCCGCGACAAGCTCGGCGATGACCCGGCGGCGACCGGCGAGCTGCTCGACGAGGCGATGGACGAGCTGGCGGCGGCGACCGCCGAGCTGCGCGAGCTCGCCCGCGGCATCCACCCGGTGCTGCTCAGCGAACGCGGCCTGCGAGCGGCGCTCGGCGGCCTCGCCGAACGCTCGCCGGTGCCGGTCGAGCTGCTCGCCACGCCGGCCGAGCGCTTGCCGGCGCCGATCGAGATGGCCGCCTACTTCGTCGTCGCCGAGGCGCTGACCAACGTCGCCCGCTACGCCGAGGCTGGGGTGGCGACGGTGCGCGTGGAGCGTCGCAACGGCGCGGTCGAGGTCGAGATCCGCGACGACGGGATCGGCGGCGCCAAGATCGACGCCGGGACCGGGCTGCGCGGGCTCGAAGACCGGGTCGGCGCGCTCGAAGGCCACTTCAGCGTGCGCAGCCGCGCTGGCGAGGGCACGATCGTGGAGGCGAGCATCCCGTGCGAGTAGTCGTCGCCGACGACTCCACCCTGCTGCGCGAGGGCGTGGTGCGGCTGCTCGAGGAGGCCGAGATCGAGGTCGTCGGCCAGGCCGCCGACGCCGAGGAGCTGATGCGCAAGGTGCGCGCCCACAAGCCCGACGTGGCGATCGTCGACGTGCGGATGCCGCCGACCCACACCGACGAGGGCCTGCGAGCGGCGCGTGAGATCCGCACCGAGCTGCCCGAGGTGGCGGTCCTCGTCCTCTCCCAGTACGTCGAGGTCGCCTACGCGCGCGAGCTGCTGGCCGAGAGCGCCGAGGGCGTCGGCTACCTGCTCAAGGACCGGGTCGCCGACGTCGCGACGCTGACCGACGCGGTGCACCGGGTCGGCGGCGGCGGCTCGGTGCTCGACCCCGAAGTCGTCTCCCAGATGCTCGGCCGCCAGCGCCGCGACGATCCCTTGGCCGCCCTCACCCCGCGCGAGCGTGAGGTCCTGGGCCTGATGGCCGAGGGCCGCTCCAACGCCGCGATCGCCGCCGAGCTGGTGGTCACCGACCGCGCCGTGGAGAAGCACGTGACCGGGATCTTCTCCAAGCTCGAGCTGACCAGCAGCAGCGAGGATCACCGGCGGGTGCTGGCGGTGCTGCGCTTTCTCGACGGTCCGGGTGAAAGCTGAGATCCGTTCTTCGCCGCTTTCAGTTCGAGTACTGAATTCAGCCCATAGGGTCAAATAGAGCAAGTATTTCGTAGTAATAATGGGCGATGATCGGTACGCGGAAAAAGAGCATCGGGTCGTGGATGTGGGCCACCCCTGTGCTGATTGCAAGCTTGATCTTCTGGCCGATATGGCTGGTGCTGTTGATCGGTGGGCTGGCGCTGCTGATTGGCGTCGCCATCACCGGGATCGCACAGTGGCTGTCGAAGGCGCTGGTATCTCCCCAGAGGGGAGCAGAAATAGCCGTGGCTTGGATCGAGCGGCACAAGTTCACCATGCTCGCCAGCTCGGTAGGGGTCGCTCTCGTCCTGGCCTCAATCGCGATCTTCTTAGCGTGTGTAGAGCACCTTGGAGAGCAACTGAACTCGCTTGTGGTCGACCTCGGGGGTTACGTCGCCATCGCGGCTCTCGTACTCGGGCTGCCGGCCCTCTGCTACGCCATGGTCACCGACAGTGCCGTCGGCAGAATCGAGGACCAACTCGGCATGGGGAAAGAGAAGATCAAAGACATCGAGACGGTTGGGGGATCAACGAGGATGCGCCGCAGGCAATCACGGGCTCCGCTTGGGTGGGCGGAAAATATCTTTCAGGGGTTGGGCCAATGCTCAAGCCGTCCAGGTTCTGACTCACAGCGGAGCAGTTCGAGGAATACAAGGATCTGAAAGCGGTCGCCGCCACACCGATCATGGACTGTGAGGCGCCAATCGGCGTGCTTACTATCTCCAGCTCATCGGTGGACTCGAAAATTGGAACGGACGACTTTCGGAAGCAACACGAAGACACGGCGGAATCGCTGGTCGACATCGTCAAGGATTACGTTCCCAGGAAGGGCGCGCTCGATCAATCCGACCTGTCGTAAAGGCGGACGGGGATCGTCGCTTCTAAGCGACCGACGCCACCTCAATCCGGCCGGCCTCGGCCGCCGCCTTCAGCGCCTCGTAGTCGCGCTCGTTCTGCTCAGCGTAGCTCTCGGCAAAGGCACCGATCGCCTTGTCGAAGGTGTCGCTCTTGCCGAGGTATGAGGCGATCGCGATGCGGTCGCCGCTGCGAGCGTGGGCGTGGGCCAGGGTGGTGCCGCAGATCTCGGCGTAGGTGGTGAGGGCGCTGGCGGTCATGTTCTCGACCTTGGCCGAGCCCTTCTGATCCCAGAGCTGGCGCACGTAGAAGTCGCGCTGCTTGCCGTCGATGCCGGTCGCTTTGACCCAGCCGAGCAGGATGTCGCTGGCCGCCTGGGTCAGGCGCTGGCCCTGCACGACGCGCTCGCCCTGATTGTCGAAGGCGCTCTTCTCCGCGTAGGGCTCGAGCACAGAACTCTGGGCTTCCTTAGCCTGGAGGAAGAGTGGGTCGCCGCTGTCGCGCCCCAACATCAGCACGACAAAGGCGCGGGTGCCGACGCTGCCGACGCCGACCACCTTTAGCGCCGCGTCGACGAAGCGGTAGCCGTCGAGCAGGACGCGGCGGTCCTCGGGAAGCGTGTCTCGGTAGTTGGAGATGATCTTCAGCACGGCGGCCTCGATATCGGCGTCCTCGTCGACCAGCTCGTCGATTGGCACGATCAGCGGCGGTTCGCTGACGATGCGCAGCTCGCCGTCGACTTCGCGGGTCAGCTTCGAGAGGGCGCGCATCCGGTCCTTGGCGCGGGTCTTCTCGAGGTTGCGGCGGAAGCTGGCGGCTTCCTTCTCGCCGGCGGCCGATTCCCAGCCCTTGGCGATCGCTTCCACGTCGATCTTCGTGTACCAGACCTCGAGGTTGCCGAGCTCGGCCATCCGCCGCATCGCCGCCCGGTACTGGGCCGACATCGCGGCGACGATCGCCAGTCGCTCGCGCCGCTTGAAGCCGCGCTCGCGCCCGGCGACGGAGAAGCTCGCAGCGAGCCGCATCACGTCCCACTCCCACGGCCCCGGCAGCGTCTCGTCGAAGTCGTTGACGTCGAAGACAAGCTCGCGGTCCGGCGAGGCGTAGGCGCCGAAGTTGGAGAGGTGGGCGTCGCCGCAGAGCTGCACGTCGAAGCCGCTGCGCGGGGTCGCGGCGAGGTCCGCCGCCATCACCGCCGCCGCTCCGCGGTAGAAGGTGAAGGGCGAGACCAGCATGCGCCCGTAGCGCAGCGGCACGAGCTGGCCGACCCGCGAGGTTGCCTGCCCATCCAGCAGCTCGACCGGGTCCGCGCGGTCAGCCGCCGGCTGCCAATCGCCGTGGCTCGATCGCGGCGCCTTGTTGCGGGCGGCCTTGCCCGCCGCAGCACGCTCCTCGGAGGTGAGATGACCGTGCTTGGGGTCGAGCATGTTTAGACCGTAGCTGGCTCAGGGTCAAGTTGGGGCGGATCGGGCCCGGCCGCCATCTGGTCGAAGCGCTGCTCGGGCAGGCGGCGGGTGGACCAGAAGGAAGCCAGGGTGAGGAAGGCGGCGAAGAGAAAAGCGGTCTTCAGCGCTTTCAGCTGGGCGTCTTCGTAGTTCTCGATCAGGGCGCTCGTCGTCGGCCCGTCGATCCCCGCCGCCTCGGCGCCGGCGCGCACCTCGTCGACGGCGACGAAGCTGCCGCCCGCGCTCAGCCGCACCTCCAGCTGCTTGCTGACGTCGGCCGAGATACGCGCGTCGCTGGCGACGTTGGCGGTGAAGGCGGTGATCAGGCCGGTGATCACGATCGCGCCGAGCAGCGCCGTCCCCAGCGAGGAGCCGAGTTGCTGGGCGGTGCTCTGCAGGCCGCCCGCCTCGCTGCGGTCGTCGTCGCCGACCGCCGACTGCACCACGTTGCCGAGCTGGGAAACGATCAGGCCCATGCCGATACCGAGCACCCCCATCGCGATCAGGAAGGGGGCGTTGTCGAGTTCGGGCTCGATCGTGGTCAGCAAGAGCAGGATCGCGATGAAGACGGTCACCAGACCGACCCTCACCAACGGCTTCGGGGCAAAGCGCTTGGCCAACGCTGAGCCGGCGATCGCGGCGAAGAAGAGCCCGGCCGAGGCGGGCAGCATGCGCACGCCGGTTTCGAGCGCGTCGAGCCCCTGGACCACCTGCAGGAAGAGCGGGATGGTGAAGAAGACCCCCATCAGGATCAGGTTCTGGGCGAGGAACATGGCGACGCCGCCGCGCAGCGATGGGATCCGCAGCAGCGGCAGGTGCACCAGGGGGTCCTGGCCGAGTCGTTCGCGGCGGCGCTCCCAGGCGACGAATCCGGCCAACACAAGCGCGCCGGCGGCGATCACGAAGGGGGTCAGCGAGAAGCCAAAGGGCGTGATCGGCGAGCTGCGCGGGGCCAGCCAGCCCCAGTTGCTCGCCTGCAGGACGCCGAAGACGACCAGAGCCAGCCCGGCGGCCGAGAGCACGCCGCCGACCCAGTCGAGCACCGGTGGGGGTCCCTCTCGCTCCGGCTCGCGGATCAGCCGCGTGCCGGCGAGGATCCCGATCGCAACGACGACCTCGCCGACGAAGACGACCCGCCAACTCAGCTCTGTAGTCGCCCAGCCGCCGAGGATCGGCCCGACCGCGATGCCGGCGCCGGCGACGCCACCGAGCACGCCGTAGGCGATCGCCCGCTCGGCGCCCCGGTAGTTGCCGGCGACGAGGGCGATCAGGGCGGGGATCACCAGCGCCGCGCCAATTCCCTCCAGCACCGACCAGCCGAGCATCAGCGAGGGCACGTTCCAGGAAGCGGCGGTTAGGCCCGACCCGACCGCGTAGATGCAGATGCCGATCGTGAAGGCGCGGCGGCGCCCCCAGATATCGCCGAGCTTGCCGCCGGTCAGCATCAGCCCCGCCATCACCAGCGCGTAGAAGGCGATCACCATCTGAATCGTCGTCACGGTGGTGTCGAAGTCTTCGACCAGCTGCGAGATCGCGACGTTCATCACCGCCTGGTCGAGGACCATCAGGAACTGGGCGGCGCTAAGGACGACGAGGACTCCCCACTTCTTCATCTCAGCTCACCAGCCCGGCGACACCGCGGATGACCAGAAGAACGCCGAGCACGGCGGCGACCCAGATGCCGGCACGGCGGCCGTTGCGACCGAGCCAGGCACGGAAGCCGTCGACGGCCTGCTGGGTCCCGTCCGGCCTGAGGATGTAGCCGACCAGGGGCACCTCGAGCAGCAGCTGCTGGATCAGGCAGAAGGCGACGACCAGGAGTGCGGTCGGAACGGCGGCGGCGCCGAGTTTGTCGATGTGGCTGAGCCCGGTCAGGTAGGAGACGCCCGGAAAGCTGAGCAGCATGCCGACGACAAAGGCGATCCGCGGCGATCCCCGGCCGAGCAGGCGCATTGGCAGCGGTTCCTTCTTCTCTCCCCCGGCCTTCGCCAGCTTGGCTTCTTTTCGGCGGGCCCGGCGTTCGCGCAGGCGCGCGTCGTGGTCGCTGCCGAGGACGTAGGCGATCAAGAGCAGCAGGCAGCCGATGACGATGTCCTCGCCGGGGCCAATCGTGCGCTTGCTGGTGCTGACCGCGTCGGAGTCATGCAGGGCGAAGACGATCGCCAATCCAATCGTGATGCTCGTCGTGTAGGCACCGAGCAGGTAGCCGAGCATCAACCGCTTCGGGTGCTCGGTCAGCAGCATCAGGGTCACCGCCGCGAGCAGGGTCGGGTTGAACATCGCCAACAGCGAGAGCAGGAAGATCGTGCCGAGATCGCTCACCCGGCAAGCATTCTCTACCTAAATCAGTTCGAGCAGCGTTCGCAGAGGCCGCGCAGGATCACATCGTGGTCGGTGACCTCGAAGCTCATCTCCGCGGAAAGATTGGCGATTGCCCGCTCCAACGAGGAATCCTCGAAGGGAACCATGCGACCGCAGTGGCGGCAGATCGCGTGGTGATGGTGCTCGCCGCCGGGCTCCACCCGCTCGTAGCCGGCGGTGCCGCGAGCTACCTCGAGCCGCTGCACCAGGCCGAGCTGCTCGAGCTGCTCGAGCGCCCTGTAGACGCTGGCGCGGCCGACGGCGGGCTTGCGGCGGCGCAGCTCATGGTCGAGGTCGAGCGCGGTGACCGCGCAGCTGTGCCCGGCGAGGGCTTCGACCACTGCCGTGCGGGCACCGCCGCGCTTGAAACCCGCCTCCTGCAGGGCGGCAAGGGCGTGCTCAGCCCAGGCTTTGTCGGTCTTCGTCGCCATCAGCCGATCGTAGCCTCGCCGGGAAGCGATGCGGGACGGCGGGCGGCGCGCAGGCGACCAGCGGGCAAGGAGAGGAGATAGGTAGCGACGATTGCCAGCGCCACCGAGGCCCCGCCGGCAGTGCCCGCGTAATAGGAGAGGTAGAGGCCGGCGACACCAGCGAAGGCGGCGAGGCCGGCGGCGAGCAGCATCATCGGCAGCATGCGGTCGCTGAGCCGGCGCGCCGCGGCTGCGGGGCCGACGAAGACGGCGACGACGAGCAGGTTGCCGAGACCCTGCACGGCGACGACGATGCCGGCGCCGAGCAGCAGGAGCAAGGCGGCGTCGGCAAGCGCCGGCGAGACGCCGAGCGAGCGGGCGGTGCCGCGATCGAAGCCGGCGATGAGCAGGCGGCCGTGCAGCAGGCGCAGAGCTACAGCGACCAGAACGACCAAGATCGCCGCGGTCGCCAGGTCGCCGTCGGTGACCCCGAAGACGTCGCCGAAGAGCAGCGACTCGATCCCCGGCGGCGAGGCCGGCGCCAGCGCCAGCAGCGCTCCGAGGCCGAACATCGTGGTGACGACGACGGCGACCGCGGCGTCGCGGCTGACCCCGGCGACCCGCGCCGCTAGTGCGATCGCGACGGCGGCGAGGACAATCGCCGGCACGGCGCCAAGCAGCAGCGGGGCGCCGGCGATCGCGGCCAGGACCAGGCCCGGGAAGAGCGAGTGCGAGAGCGACTCGGCAGCGTAAGAGAGGCCGTAGAAGACGACCCAGCAGCCGAGTGCCCCGCCGGCGACCCCGAGCAGCACGACCTCGGCGAGGGCACGCTGCATGAACGGTTCTTGCAGTGGCTCGAGCATCAGTGGTGGTGATGGTGCGGGGGCAGGATCGCGCGGCCGGCGCCGCCTGGGATCTCGACGATGGCGCCGCCGTAGGTCGCTTCCAGCACGCCGATGTCCTCGAGCACCCGGTCCGGCGGTCCGCAGGCGACCTGGCGCTTGTTGATGCAGAGGACGAGGTCGCAAGCTCGCGCCTGCTCGAGGTCGTGAGTGGCGATCACCACAGCCCGACCCTCCGCCGCCAGCTCCGCGATCAGCCTTTCCAGGCTCTCGGCGCTGGGCCGGTCGAGGCCGGAGAAGGGCTCGTCGAGCAGCAGCACGCCGGCGTCCTGGACCAGCGCCCGAGCGATCAGCACCCGCTGGCGCTGGCCGCCGGAGAGGCGGCCAAAGGTCTGCTCGGCAAGCGCCCGCAGCCCGACCCGGTCGAGCGCCCCCGCCGCCGCCTCGCGCTCGCGCCGGCCCGGGCGGCGCCACCAGGGCAGCCGCGGCAGCGTCCCCATCGTCGCCACGTCGAGCGCCGAGACCGGGTAGTCGAGTCGCGAGCGCTCGGTCTGGGGCACGGTCCCGCAGGTAGCGGTGACGCGCAGTGCCCCCGCCAGTGGCGCCAGTTCGCCGAGCAGCGCCCGCAGCAACGTCGTCTTGCCGCCACCGTTGGGACCGAGCAGAGCCAGCGTCTGCCCCCTGCACAGGGAGAAGTCGACGCCGGAGATCGCCACCGCGCCGTCGTAGCCCGCGGCGAGGCCCTCGGCCTCGATCAGCGCAGTGGTCGGCATCCCCGCCTCCCATCGGTGAAGCCGCGCATCATCGCGTTGGCGTTCGCCGCCTCCATCGTCAGGTAGGTGGCGCCGCTGGAGCCTTCCGGCCCGAGCGTGTCGCCGTAGAGCGTGTAGTCGGCCGAGGCGCCGGTCTGGTCGGCGATCGCTTCCGCGACCTTGGGGCTGAGCGAGCTCTCCGGAAAGATCGCCTTGACGTGCTCGCGCTCGATCAGCTTGGCCAGCGCGCTGAGGTCCTTGGCCGACGGCTGTGCCTGCGTGGTCTGCGAGGGAATGACGGCACCGACGACTTCGATCCCGTAGCGGGCGGCGAAGTAGCCGAAGGCGTCGTGGTCGGTGACCAGCTTGCGGCCAGCGGCGGCCACCGCGCCCATGCAATGGGCGATGCCGACATCGAGCCGGCGCAGCTTCGTCAAGTAGACGCGGGCGTTGCGCTCGAACTCGTGGCGGCGGCTCGGATAGGCACTGGCGAGGTGGCGCTCGATCGCGGACACGGCCGCCTCGGCATTTCGCGGATCGTGCCACCAGTGCGGGTCATAGCGTGAGGCCTCGGCCCCACTCGACTCACCGGGCCGGCGCTCGGGCACGATCGCGCCAAGATCAACGATCTTGGCATCGCTGCCGCTGTCGGAGACGATCTGGCCGACCCAGGAGTCGAGCTCGTCGCCGTTGGCGAAGACGAGCTTCGCTTCCGCCGCGCCGGCGACGTCGCTCGGCCGCGGCTCGTACTCGTGCGGGTCGGTGTTGGGCTGGAGGATCTGGTCGACCGCAACCGCGTTGCCGCCGACCTCGCGGACGAAATCGCCGATCTGGGTGGTGGTGGCGACAACCCGCAACTGCCCGTTGCTGGAGCCGGAGCTGCCGCAACCGGCGAGGAAGGCGCCAACCGCGACCAGCGCGGCTAGGGCGAGGGCGGGCGCCCGACGGCGAGAGCGGGCCAGCGCTCGCCCGCCGGCGGCGATCGCGAAGACGGCCCCAGCGACGACGGCGATCGTCGCCCCCGGCGGCGCATCCGTCTTGACTGAGAGCCAGAGCCCGACCGTGCCCTCGAGCGCGACCAGGGCGACGCTGGCCAGTTGCCAGCTCAGCATCCGCTCGGCGAAGAGCCGCGCGGTCAGTGCCGGCACGACGAAGAGCGCCGTGACCAGCAGGGCGCCGACGACCGAGAGCGCCGCGGTGATCGCCAGCGCGATCAGGCCAAAGAGCGCCAGATCCAGCCGGCCGCCCGCCCCCGGAGCCGCCGCGGCCGGATCGAAGCCGAGCGCAAGCCAACGCTGGCCGAGCAGCATCGAGACGGCCAAGGTCAGCCCCGCCGCCACTCCGGCCAGGATCAGGTCGCTACCGTCAATCAGCAGCAGACTGCCGAAGAGCAGCGTCTCGATATTGGCGCCGGAGCCGAAGACGTCGCTGGCGAGAATCGTGCCGGCGGCGAGACAGCCAACGAGGACGATCGCCACGGCGCTGTCGGTCGCCTCCTCCTCGCGGCGGCCGAGCAGGGCGCTGCCGGCGCTGAAGACGACCGCGGCCCCGAAGGCGCCCAGCGGCGCCGCGAACCCCAACCCATCGGCGAGAACCAGGCCCGGGAAGGCGGCGGTGCCGACCGCGTGTGAGAAGAAGGCGAGGCCGCGCAGGACAATCCAGGTGCCGAGCAACCCGGCGGGAACCGAGAGGATCAGGATCTCGAACAGCCCGCGCTGGACAAAAGGCAGCTGGAAGGGCTCGAGCACGAGGCGAGTAAATCAGAAATGAGACTCATTTTCATAAGGAGGAAGAGGTGAGAGCACTGGTCCAGCGGGTCAGCCAGGCCGCGGTCGACGTCGAGGGTGAGCGTGTCGCCCAGATCGGGCCGGGGATGCTGGTCTTGCTCGGAGTGAAGCGCGGCGACACGATCGAGCAGGCAGACCGGCTCGCCGACAAGGTGCGCGCGCTGCGGATCTTCGACGACGCCGAGGGGCGAATGAACGAGCCGCTGGGCGAGCGCGAGATCCTCTGCGTCAGCCAGTTCACCCTCTACGGCGACACCCGCAAGGGCACCCGCCCGAGCTACGTCGAGGCGGCCCCCAGGCCCGAGGCAGAGCCGCTCTACGACCGCTTCTGCGAGCGCCTCGGCGCAGCCAAGGGCGTCTTCGGTGCCTGCATGGGCGTGGCCCTGGTCAACGACGGCCCGGTCACCCTGATGCTCGAGAGCTGAGCCGAGGTTTGTCCCCGAGCAGGCAGCCGCGCTTGGCGGAGCCTTTCTTTTGCGCGCACCTCGCCTGGACGAGCGCCCGCTTGCGGCAGCGCGAACGCTGTTTGCCGTGCTTGCGATTGCAGGCGGCCAGTCGCTTGTCAAGCGCGGCTCGGGCCAGGCAGGCGGCGCGCGCTTTGCCCGCGAGGCCCGCGCACCTTCCCGCCGGTTGGGTGAGCGTGCTGCCTCCGCCGGCCGACCCACCGCTCGTGGGCCCAGGGCTTCCAGGGCTTCCACCCCCTGGGCCAGCCTGTTCTTCGAGAGCAGGACAGGCCAGCCTCAGGTGCAGGTCGGTGACCTCCGGGGGAATCGAGAGGACGCCGCTCTCGGCGTACGCCCGCCCCGACACCGCGGGGTCGTGGCAGCCAGCCCGTTCGGCCCGCACCACGTAGTAGCCGGCGACCACGTCCCAGCCGAAGTGGCCGGCACCGTCGCTGGCGTCGGGATTGCGCCGGTTGGCCGGTGACATCGCCGCATCGCCTTCCGCCAGCGGGGAGAAGGGGCCGACAGCCGAGTCCGAGCGGTAAAGGGTGACGGTGGCGCTCGCTAGCGGTTTGCCGTCGACGGTGGTGACGACGCCGCTGGGGTCGATATACGCCGCCCAGGTGTCGTCCTCGTCTTCCCCCGGATTGGGGCAGTTGATGGTGAGGTGGAACTGGACGTAGCCGTGGTTGGGAAAGAGAGGGGCGATACTGGCGCTGTAGGCGCCCGCCGGGCCCTCGCTCATCGAGCCGCTGCGGATCTGCGTGCCTTCGAGCGTGATCGCATACTGAGCGCTGCCACCCTCACAGCCGTGCGTGGTCAACGTCAGCGCTTCCTCCCAGTAGAGGATTGGCTCCCCGTCCGCCCAGGTGCCGACTGAGGTGATTTCCGTATCGCTCGGAGGCGCGCCGGCGCCGGCGAGGACGATGTCCACGCCGATCTTGGCTTCGTCTTTCAGCAGGTTCGTCGTCACCGAACCCGGCAGGCTGGTCTGGTCTCCCGCCGGCGGACTTGCGCTCAGGGTCCAAGCGCCGGCTTCCAGCCCCGCAATTGTGTACGTGCCGAAGTCGTTGCTCTGCGCGGTCACGCACGGGCCACCGGCCTGGGCGCAAGCCTGCACGGGGGCATGCGCCACCGGGTCACCGTTGGATCGTTCCACCGTTCCGGAGAACGAGCCCCCAACCGGCGCTTCACCGTTCCTGACTTCATACAAGTAATGCCCTGGCGTGAGGCTGCCGCGGCTGTTGTGAACCAAGCCACTTTCGGCGTTGGAGTCGAGGAGCGCCCCGTTGACCGCCGAACCCGGCAGTTCGAAGAACGTTCCCGGCTGGCCGGTGCCGTTGGAGTATCCGACCCGCGCAGAGGCCCCGCCCAGCCCGTTGATGCCGCTGCTGGCATCGCCCGTCTCCCACTGAATCTGGCCGTAGGTCATGACGATGTCGAAATCGCCCGCCGCCACGTCGCTGCGATCGACCAGCAGCAGCTGGAGCTTGTTCAGCTTGTCGGTGTGGGAGTTGTAGTAGCCGACCCCGTTTTCTCCGCCCCAGACAACGCAGAAGGCGGGGCGCCCGCTGAACGTCGTCGGCCCGTAGGTGGTGGCATCGGAGCCAGGGCCACGAGTATCGACATCGCCGAAGAACGGGGCGATGATTTCGCGTGAGGTACTGGTCAAGTCGAACGGCGTGTAGGTGGAGAGGGGCGAGTCGAAGGTGATGTCGCCGTTGTTGTTGACGAAGAGGGACGAGTGCTGTCGACCGAAGAAGTCGAGTGTGAACGGGAGTTCGACCTGCTCGGTGTAGCCATCGTCGTTCGGTTCCAGCACGTTCCCTTGGCAGCCCGTCCCGAGTACCTGGACAGCGGCCGTCGTCGAGCTCTGGCTGCCGGCGTCGTCGACGACGGTGAGGGTCACCGTCTTCGTACCGGCTGTCGCGTACGTATGAGTGGGCAAAGGTCCGGTCGCCGTCGCACCGTCGCCGAAGTCCCAGGCATAGCTGGCGATCGAGCCGTCGGGATCGAAGGAGGAGCTGCCATCGAAGCTGATCGGGACGTTCACCCGCGCTGGTTGCGACCACGTAAACGAAGCTTCCGGGGGCAGGTCGGTCGCCCCGGCGCGCGCCTGGCAGCCGTGCGCGAGGTTGCTCCACTCGAGCTGAACCTCATAGCGCCCGGTATCGATCGCCTGGTTGAAGCTGCCAAATTCGGTCGACCCGAGTTCGGGGCCGAACTGGTAGGCGCACTTGTCGCCGTTCTCTTCGCCGCTGTTGTCAAACCAGGCGTTTCCGAGCGGGTCGGTGATCGCCTCGTTGTGCTCGTGGGAAATCGTCGAGATCTCGTGATCGGCCGCCGTGTAGCCGTTCGGCGAGTCCTCATCTCCGCAGACCCGCCCGCCAAAGCCGGAAGGCACGAAGTCGTCCCACGGCTGATTGGCGTACAGCGTCGTGCCGCTGCCGCTGCCAAACGAGCTGTGGTAGGCGCAGAACCTCGTGTACGCACATTCGCCCGCCGAGTAGCAGGTGTCAAAGCCTTCCGGCAAGAAGACGAAGTAGAGCTGCCCCAGGCCACGGGGAAGGCCATGGTCGCTGATGAATGAGTCGAGCTCGGCCCTGATCTGAGCATCGGAGACACACGGTTCTTCGTCGATCGGCGTACAGCCTTCGGTCGGCAACGGATCAATGTCCTGAAAGGAGCCGCCGAAAGTGCTGTCGTAGGCCGCTACGCCGCCCCCGTCGCCGTACTGATCGGTCAACGAGTAGACGTTCTGGTCGCCGCCGCTATCGGTGGCGACGTTGCCGAAGAAATCATCGATCTGCTGGGAGTATTCCTGCGGAATCAGTTCTTCGTCACCGGTCCAGTAGATCGCACGAACGGTGTTGCTGTGCATCACCGGGCCGCCGTGATAGCTGAGATTTTCGCTGGAGGAGGGCGACAGGGCATGGGCGTGCGGCCGCAGGGGACCGAGCATGGGGCCGTGTTCGCTCGGGTCGTGCGAGCTGCTCGCGGCGGCAGTAGCCGGCAAAGCCATCGTCAGCGCCAGCAATGCACCGATAGCCAGCCAAGTTGCCCGTGTGCGCATCGTTCCTCCCCTGGATACTTTGCAAGTTTCGAACGCTCGATGAACCGCGCACTGTAGGCCTAATTTCCTCTATTAGTACCTAGATCATTCCTATTTCGTACCTAATGAAGAAGATCACGAGCCGCGCGCCGCGCCATCCACGGTGGCACCTCCTCGCAATCCCGATTGCTCTTTTCCCACTCGGTTGCGGTGCTCCGCAGGCGGCTCCGCAGGCGGAACCGCGAGCGGAGCTGACCATCCGGTTCACGCCAGACGCGAGCCATCCACGACAGGGTGAGACGTGGTCGCTCAGGTGTCAGCCGCCCGCCGGCACCCACCCCCAAGCCGCCCGCTCCTGCGCCGAGCTCGCCCGACACCCAGGTGCGTTGGCTCCACCAGATCGAGCCTGCGCCGTCGCCCCAACGGCGACCGCGCCGGAGACTGCCGTTCGGGGTCGGTTGGGAGGGTCCCGGATCAACCGTCTCGTGCGTCCCGGCTGCGGCGGCGCCTGGCAGCAGCTGCACGTTCTCCTGCGCGGATCCTGAGCCAGATCGATCTCAGGGAGCGAGCAGGGATTGGCGCCAGCCGTCGGCGCTCGCTTCGAAGAGTTCTCGACAGTGCAGGCGGTCCTCGCCCTCCTGCCAGAACTCGATGCGGTCGGACGTGAGCCGCACCGCGCCCCAGTCTTCGGGGCACGGCACCGGGCGCTCCCCCAGCTTGGCCCGCCGTGCCGCGAGCCTGTCGCGCAACTGGTTCAGGCTCTCGATCTCCTCTCCCTGTCTGGAGACGTGCGCCTGCAGCTGATGGCTGCGCGGACGCTCAGCGAAGAGCTCCTCGGCCAGCTCGCGCGCGGCGATCTCGGCTCGGCCCTCGATCCGAACCTGCCGTCCCAGCGCCGGCCAGAAGAACACGGCGGCTACGCGCGAGTTGGTCCGCAGCTCCTCGACCTTGCGCGTCCAAAGCGCAGTGGTGAAGATGAGCCGATCTCCTTCGAGCCGCTTCAGGGAGACGACCCGCGCCGATGGCTGCCCATCAGCGCCAGTCGTCGCCAGGGTCATCGCCATCGGCGCCTCCACGCCGGCCGCCCGGGCATCGACCAACCAACGACCGAGCTGCTCCAGCGGCCCGCCCATCGTCACCTTCCCTCCTTTGACCACCACTGAGGTGGGAAATGGAGGGCGCGTTGCCGACAGTGGGTGGTGGTCTTCATATTAGATTGGTAGCATAATTTGAATTACAGATCCAATCTGAAATTGTGAGCACCACGAAACGAGAGACCCGGGCCGAGAAGCAGGCCCGAACGCGGGCGGAGCTGATCACCACAGCAGCGAGCGTCTTCGCCCAGCGCGGCTACGAGGGCGCCTCGGTCGAGGAGATCGCCGAGCGGGCCGGCTACTCGCATGGTGCCGTCTACTCCAACTTCGCCGGCAAGTCCGACCTCTTCCTCGCCGTCTTCGAGCAGTACATGGCCAACCGGGCACAGGAGCTGGCAGCGACGCAGGTGGGGATCGAGGAGGACGCGCCGCTCGAGACCCGCGCCCGCGCCCTGGCCGACCAGTGGATGGCACGCTTCGCCGACGACCGCGAGTCCTTCCTTCTGCACCTCGAGTTCCTTGCCGCCAGCCGCCGCGAGCCAGAGCTGGCCAAGCGCTTCGGCAGCCGCTCCGCGGGGCTGCGCGAGACAATCGCCGCCTTCATCGCCCACTACCAGGAGAAGGAAGGCGCCGAGGCCCCTCTCCCCCCATCCGAGCTTGCACTGGTCCTGCGCGCGCTCGGCATCGGCCTGGCGATCGAAGCGCTGGTCAGCCCCGACGCCGTACGCGACGACCTCTACGGCGACTTCGTCGAGCTGCTGGTCTCGATGCTGCGCGAACGGGCCGCCCAGTGAACGGCGCCGCCTACGACGAGATCGGCGTCAACTACTCCGACTTTCGGCGTGCCGACCCCCGTATCGAGGCAAGGGTCTGGGCGGCGCTGGGAGACGCGCGCAGCGTCGCCAACATCGGCGCCGGCACCGGCTCCTATGAGCCACGCGACCGCGAGGTGATCGCGATTGAGCCCTCGTCGCTGATGATCGCCAAGCGCCCCGAGGGTGCGGCCCCCGCACTGCAAGGTACGGCCGAGGCGCTGCCGCTCGACGAGCAGAGCGTCGATGCCGCGATGGCCATCCTCACCATCCATCACTGGAGCGACCTCGGCGCGGGCCTGACCGAGATGCGCCGTGTCGCTCGCCAGCGGATCGTGCTGCTGACGATCGACGCTACGAAGAACGCCGAGATCTGGACGCTTGCCGAGTACTTCCCTGAGGCGATGGCGCTGGAGGAAGAGCTGATGCCTTCGATTGCCTCGCTCGAATCCCGCCTTCCGGGGGCGACGATCGAGACCGTCCCAATGCCCAGCCGCTGTCGTGACGAATTCACCAGCGCCCTCTGGGACCGGCCCGAGCTGTTCCTCGAGCCCGCCACGCTGCGCGCCAGCTCGCTCTGGCACCGGCTCTCCCCGAAGGTGATTGAGCGCGGGCAGGAGCGCCTGCGCGCAGACCTCGAGAGCGGCCGCTGGGACGAGGCGCACGGTCACCTCCGCGCCCTGCCCGAACTCGATATCGGCCTGCGACTGATCACCGCCGAGCTGTGATCCGTGCCGCCACCGACAAGGACGCGGAGGCGATCGCCGGGCTCTGGACCGAGGCCTACTTCGAGGAAGGCGACGGTGGCCGCGACGCCCCTTACATCCACTCTGACTTCGAAGAGACGAAGGCCGCCGCCGCGCACCTCCTCGTTGCCGAGATCGACGGCGCCGTGACCGGCGTCGTCGCCCTGCTCGCCCCCGACGAGCCCAGCCGCGCGGTCGCGCTCGAGGACGAAGCCGAACTCGCCCGCCTCGTCGTCAGCTCCGCGGCGCGCCGTCGAGGCATCGGCCGCACCCTTGCCGATCGCTGCGCCGAGCTGGCGCGCAGCGAGGGATGGCCAGCGATCTCGCTCTGGAGCCGTCCCTACCAGCGAGCCGGCCACCGCCTCTACGAATCACTCGGCTACCAGCGCCAGCCCGAGCGCGACAGCACCGACGAGACCGGCTTCGGCCGCCTCGTCTTCCGCCTCGACCTCTAGCTAAGCGACCGAGCCGAGCGCGTCGTCGATGAAGGGGCCGAGCAGCTCGCCGGCCTTGGCGGCGGTCGTCTCGGGGGCATCGCTCGGCGCAGTGATGTAGCTGATCGCGAGGCGGACGAGGGACTCGGCCAGCAGCTTCACCTTGGCCGCGGGGGCCTGCGGCCAGCCCGCTTCGATCGTCGCCGTCAGACGGGCGGTCGCCCACTGGACGACAGGCATGCCCTGGGTGGTGACGAAGGGCAGCATGCCGCCGGTGCCGTCGTCGCTGAGCAGGATGCGAACAAGCGGGTCCTCGCCGGCGGAGCTGAGGAAGAGTTCGAGCGCGGCGCCGACGGCGGCGCGGGGATCGTCGAGATGCTGGCACACCGCGGCGTCGACTCCGTCGAGGAAGCGCTCGCCCTCATGGATGACGAAGGCCTGGCCGAACTCGGCGCGGTTGCCGAACTCCTTGTAGAGGGTCTGGCGGCTGACCCCGGCAACCGCGGCGATCTTCGACATCGTGATCTCAGACCAGGCTTTCGTCTCCAGCTGGTCGCGGGCGGCGCCGAAGAGGGTCTCGCGCAGCAACTGCCGAGCGGCCTCGGGATAGGGCGTGCGGGTGGCCACCGCCGGGATCGTGCCAGCAGCAGCGGTCACTCGCCACCCTCGTCGGGCTCGAAGTCAACCTTGTCGCGCACCCCGCAGTCGGGGCAGGCCCAGTCGTCGGGAACCTCGCTCCAGGGCGTGCCAGCGGGGAAGCCCTCGCGCGGGTGGCCCTGCTCCTCGTCGTAGACGTATCCGCAGCTCGGGCAGCGCCAGCGGCTCACGCAGAGGCCCCGTTGCCGTAGCGGGCGAGGATGCGCTTGCGGGCCCGCGGCTGGATGTTGGCGCGGTTGAGGTCGCCGCCGTAGTGCTCGACCAGGATCGGGTCCATCACCCGCCGCCACAGCGGCGGGAACCAGGCGAGCACGATCATCCCGGCGTAGCCGGTGGGCAGCTGCGGCGCTTCGTCGACGTGGCGCAGCGCCTGGTAGCGGCGGGTCGGGTTGGCGTGGTGATCGGAGTGACG
>DATMIH010000197.1:0-13000 GCA_035554595.1 Solirubrobacterales bacterium | reverse complement strand
ACAGGCCCGAGGGCTCTTGTCGTAATGAATCAACCCAATCGCCCAGGCACCGAGCAACCCGGCCTCGGCCGCGTCATCCAGGTTCGTGATCCCGCAGATCTTCACGCGCATAGGCCTCAGGGTACGGGAGCAGCCGATGCGGCAATCTCGCGCGGACCAGGGGAGCGCCGGGTGGCACCTCCCAAAACACTCCAGCGAGGCTCCTGCCGAGCGTTTTGGGAGGTGCCACCCGGCGCTCTGCCGGCCCAGGCCTATTCGGCTGATTTCGGCCGCACCCCGAGGGTGACCGTGACTTGCTTGGTTTCGTTATCCCCCCGCAGCAAGGTCAGTTCCATCTTGTCCCCCGGCTGGGCGCCATTGACCGCGTTGATCACCTCTTCCATCGAGCTGATCGGCTTGCCGTCGACTTCGGTGATGATGTCGCCGCCGAGGTTGACCTTGACGCCTTCGATCGTCGCTTCGGTGTCGCCACCTTCGATGCCGGCCTTGTCCGCCGGGCTGTCTTTGGTCACTTCGTTGACCAGCACGCCTTTTTCGACCGGCAGTTTCAGCGCCTTGGCGAGGGCCGGGGTGATGCTGCCCCCGCTGATGCCGATGAAGGCGTGTTCGACCTTGCCGTGCGCTTCGATCTGTTCGACCACTTCGCGGGCGGTGTTGATCGGCACCGCGAAGCCGATGCCGACGTTGCCGTCGCCGCTGCCGCCGGTCTGGATCTGGGAGTTGATCCCGATCACCTTGCCTTCGGCGTCGATCAGCGGACCGCCAGAGTTGCCGGGGTTGATCGCCGCGTCGGTCTGGATCACGTGTGAGATCGAGAAGCCGTTGGGGGCCTGGATCTGGCGCTGCAGGGCGGAGACGATGCCGGCGGTGACGGTGCGGTCAAGCCCGAACGGGTTGCCGATCGCAACCACCGGGTCGCCGACTTGCACCTCGGCCGAGTTGCCCAGTTCAAGTGGGTGCTGCTGGTCGGAGGGCACGTCGATCTTGAGCAGGGCGACGTCTGTCGCCGGGTCAGCGCCGACCACTTCGGCTTCGTGCTCGGTGTCGGAGGAACCGAGCCTGACCTCGACCTTGGTCGCGCCTTCGACCACATGGTTGTTGGTGACGATGTGGCCTTCGTTGTCGATCAGGAAGCCCGAACCGGTGGCGATCCCACCGCCGCGCGATTCTTCTTCGCCGCCGAACGGGTTGAACGGCGCCGAAGATTCTTCGGCCGGCTCGGTCGATTCGATGAAAGCGACCCCCGGCCCGTCGTTGCGGTAGATCTGGTTGACCGTGTCGGAAGCGTTACTGCTTTCGGTGTTGGCAACGGGAGCACTGCTGAGCGGCGCCGTGATCGTCGTCGTGGTGTCGTGGCCGGTATCGAGCAAACCGGCCACAACGGCGATCCAACCAAGGACCGCAACCACGGCGCCGCCGAGCAGTGCCGAGCCAAACGATGTGCGAAAGAAGCGACTCATTGGGGGCACTGTAGGAAGCCTCCCTGAGCGGTTCCTAAACGGGCCGCAAAACGAGCTTAAATTCCGCGGCTAAGGCAGGCGGTGCTCGCTGGTGGCGTCATCGGCGCCGGTCAGCTCGCGTGTCTTGGCCTCGGGATCGGGGGCGCTCATCAGGGCGCCGCCGATCAGCACCGCGTCGACCCCGACCCGGTCGAGCTCCTCGAGCTCCTCGCGCGAGGAGATGCCGCTCTCGGCGACAACGGTCTTGCCCGCCGGGACGTCGGTGATCAACTCATAGGTAGTCGAGACGTCAACCGTTCCGGTGTCGAGATCGCGGTTGTTGATCCCGATCACGTCGGCGTCGAGCTCGAGCGCCCGCTGCAGCTCCTCGCCATCGTGGACCTCGACCAGGCAGTCGAGGTCGAGTCCGCGCGCGAGCTCATGCATCTCGCGCAGGTCCCGGTCGGAGAGCGCGCGGACGATCAGCAGCACCGCGTCGGCGCCGTTGACCGCGGCCTCGTAGAGCTGGTAGGGATCGACGATGAAGTCCTTACGCAGGATCGGCAGGTCACAGGCGGCCATCGCCGCCCGCAAATCGTCGAGCGAGCCGCCGAAGTGACGCTCGTCGGTGAGCACCGAGAGCGCCGCCGCCCCGCCGCGCTCGTAGGCCTGGACCTGTGCGGTCACATCGGCCTCAGCGGAGATGTCGCCAATACTGGGCGAGCGCCGCTTGAACTCGGCGATCAGCGAAAGCCCCGGGCGCACCAGCGCCTCGCTGAAGGGGCGATCCTCGCCGCGCGCGGAAAGGCGCGACTCGAGGTCCGCCTGCGGAACCTGCCCGCGACGATTCTGGACCCCTTCCCGTGCTACCGAGATCAGCTGCTCGATCATTGCCACTTGACTTGCCAAGCCTAGACGGCGGCGGAGCTGGTCGCCTCGATCAGCCGTCCCAGCAAGGCGGCTGCCGCGCCGGAGTCGATTGTCTCCGCGGCCTTCTCAACCCCCGCGGCAAGGCTCTCGGCGCCGTCGCCGACGTAGATCGCGGCGCCAGCGTTGAGTAGAGCGAGATCGCGGCGGGGGCCCAGCTCGCCCGTCAGCACCCCACGCGCGGCGACGGCGTTCTGCTCCGGACTGCCACCGGCGACCTCCCCCAGCTCGGCGGTGCCCAGCCCGAAGTCGGCTGCCTCGACGTAGTGCTCCTCGGTACGCCCGTCGCGCACCTCGATCACCCGGGTGCGGGCGGAAGTCGAGAGCTCGTCCACCCCATCCTCGGCGGAGACGACCATCGCCCGCTCGCTGCCGAGGCCGACCAGCGCCTCGGCGATCGTCTCCTGGTAGTGGCGGTCGGATACCCCGAGCAGCTGTCGCTGCGCCCCGGCCGGGTTGGTCAGCGGGCCGAGGAAGTTGAAGATCGTGCGCACGCCGAGCTGCTTGCGCACCGGCATCACGTGGGCCATCGCCTTGTGATGGCGCGGCGCGAACATGAAGCCGAAGCCGACCTCGTCGATGCAGCGCCCGACCTGCTCGGGCTCGAGCTCGATGTTGACTCCGAGCGCCTCGAGCAGGTCGGCGGAGCCGCACTTGCTCGTGCTCGAGCGGTTGCCGTGCTTGGCGACCGCGCAGCCGGCCGCAGCCGCGATCAGAGCCGCGGTGGTCGAGACGTTGAAGGTCGAGGGACCGCCGCCGGTGCCGGCGGTGTCGACGAGATCGGTGCGGGCGGTCTCGACCGGAGTCGTGAGCGAGCGCATCGTGCGGGCGAGGCCGACAAGCTCGGGCACCGTCTCGCCCTTGGCCCGCAGCGCGATCAGGAAGGCCGCGGTCTGCACCTCGCTGCTGCGCCCCTCCATGATCTCGGCCAGCACCGTCGCCGCGTGATCGGCCGTCAGGTGATCGCCGGCGCAGACGGCGTCGATCGCCCGGGTGACGATGTCGTTCGTGGTCATAGACCCCCAACACCTCCGTTCCGGTGCGCTTTATGTGGCCATGCGCCGCAAAAGGCGCACCGGAAGCTCATCCGTGGTCCGCCAGAAAGTTCGCAAGGAGATGCTTGCCTTGGGGAGTCAGCACTGACTCGGGATGGAACTGCACGCCCTCGGCCGGCAGCTCGCGGTGGCGGGCGCCCATCACCACGTCGCCGAGGCGGGCGCTCGTTTCGAGCACCTCGGGCAGGTCGGGATCGGCCACCAGCGAGTGGTAGCGACCGGCGACGAAGGGACTGGGCAGGCCGGCGAAGATCGTGCGCCCGTCGTGCTCGATCTCGGCGTCCTTGCCGTGGATCGGCTCTCCCTGCACGGTGCGCCCGCCGAAGGCCTCGACCAGCGACTGGTGGCCGAGACAGACGCCCAGCACCGGCGTGCCGGCCTCGGCGAAGCGGCGGATCGCCTCTTTGGAGATGCCAGCCTCGGCCGGCGTGCAGGGGCCGGGAGAGACGACGAGACGATCGACATCGCGCTCGAGTAGCTCGTCGACCGTGGCTTTGTCATTGCGCACGACCTCGAGCTCGGCGCCTAGCTCGCCCAGGTACTGGACCAGGTTGTAGGTGAAGGAGTCGTAGTTGTCGATGACCAGTACGCGCATGCTCAGGCCCAATCCGGCTGCTCGCAGGCAAGCTCGACGGCACGGAAGACCGCCCTCGCCTTGTTGACCGACTCGTTGTACTCGTAGGCGGGTTTGGCGTCAGCGACGGTGCCGCCGCCGGCCTGGACGTGAATCTGACCGTCCTTGACGACGACGGTGCGGATGTGGATCGCGGTGTCGAGGTCGCCGTTCCAGGAGAGGTAGCCGATCGCGCCGCCGTAGGAGCAGCGCTTGACCTTCTCCAGCTCGTCGATGATCTGCATCGCCCGCACCTTGGGCGCGCCCGAGAGCGTGCCGGCGGGCAGGGCCGAGCGCAGCACGTCCATCGCGCCGACGTCCTCACGCAGCGTGCCGGAGACCTGGCTGACGATGTGCAGCACGTGCGAGTAGGTCTCGACCACCATCAGCTCGTCGACCGAGACCGAGCCGTACTCGCAGACCCGGCCGAGGTCGTTGCGACCGAGGTCGACCAGCATCACGTGCTCGGCCCGCTCCTTGGGATCGTTGACGAGGCGCTCGGCGAGCCGGCGGTCCTCCTCCTCATCGGAGCCGCGCGGGTAGGTGCCGGCGATCGGCCGGGTCTCGACCGTGCGACCCGTGACTTTGACCAACGGCTCGGGCGAGGCGCCGGCGATCTGGAAGTCGCCGAACTCGAGGAAGTACATGTAGGGCGAGGGATTGACCGCGCGCAGGCCGCGGTAGATCGAGAAGGCCTCGACCGGAGCGGGCGCGGAGAAGCGCTGCGAGGGGACGACCTGGAAGGCGTCGCCGGCGTGGACGTACTCCACTATCCGCGCGACCGCGGCTTCGAACTCCGCGCGCTCCATGTTGGAGCTGAACTCGGGCGGCTCGGCAACGGCCGGGCTCTCCGGCGCCGGCACAGCGCCGCGCAGGCGCCGCCGCGCCTCGGAGATCTCGGCGGCGGCGCGCTCGTAGGCGGCGTCGATGCCGCCCTCATCGTCGGCAAAGGCGCAGGCCATGATCGTTAGCTCGTGGCGCAGGTGGTCGAAGACGAGCAGCAGGTCGGTGACCATCAGCGCCATGTCGGGCAGGCCGAGCGGGTCGGGATTGGGCGGGCCGAGCGGCTCGACCGTGCGCACCAGGTCGTAACCGAAGAAGCCGACCGCGCCGCCGCTGAACGGCGGCAGGCCCTCTACCGGCGCCGGCCGATATTGGGCCAGGTACTCGGCAACAGCGGCGTAGGGGTCGGCGACCGCGCGATCGTCCGCCTCGGACTCGGAGAGCACGCCATCGTTCCAGCGCAGGATCGAGCGGGGTCGGAAGCCGACGAAGGAGTAGCGGCCGACCTGGCCCTGCTCGGCCGACTCGAGCAAGAAGCAGGGCGCCCCCTCGGGCTCGCCAGCGCGCAGCTTGAGGAAGGCCGAGACCGGGGTCTCGCAGTCGTCGAGGAAGCGGGCGCAAACCGGCACGACGTTGCCCTGCTCGGCGAGCTCACGCGCCCGCTCGAGACTCGGCTCGAGCCGCAGCTCCGAATCAGCGGCGACGGCCATTGAGCACTTCCATCGCGGCGGACTGCGGGACTTTGCGCGAGGCCATCAGCACGGCCAGGTGGTAGAGCAGGTCGGCGGCCTCTTCGGCGACGCGCTCGTCGCTCTCTTCGCGGGCGGCGCGGATGACCTCCTCGGCCTCCTCCTCGACCTTCTCGCCGATCAGCTTTGGGTTGTCGAGCAGCTCGACCGTGTAGCTGCCCTCGGGCCGCTCCGCCGCGCGGCTACGCAGCGTCCGCTCCAGCGTCGCCAGCGCCTCGTGCACGACCGGCGCCGGCTCTCCGTCGCCGTCGAGGGCGCGGTAGAAGCAGCTTCGCTCTCCGGTGTGACAGGCGGGCCCCGTCGGCTCAACCAGAGCAACGATCGCGTCTCCATCGCAGTCATAACGCAGCTCTCGCAGCTTCAACACGTTCCCCGACGTTTCGCCCTTCCTCCAGATCTCCTCCCGCGAGCGGGAGTAGAAATGCAGCTCGCCGGTCTCGACCGTGAGCCGCAGCGACTCCTCGTTGGCATACGCCAACGTCAGCACCTCACCGGTCCCGGAATCCTGCGCCACAACGGGGATCAGCCCCCGCTCATCGAATTGAAGCTGTTCGAACATCGGGTTCAATCGTATGCGAGGAGATGGGGATGCCCTCGAACGGGCGGATACTCAAAGTGCCGAGCTAATTAGCTCGGCACTTGGACGGGCGAGGGCATCCCCATCTCCTCTCACTCGATTCCAAGCCGATCCAGAAGATCCTCGTCGCGGCGCCAGTGGCTGCGCACGCGGATCTTTAGGTCGAGGTGGACCTTGGCGTCGAGCTCGGCTTCGAGCGACCGCCGGGCGCCGGTGCCGATCTCGCCCACCTTGGCCCCGCCCTTGCCGATCAGGATGCGCTTCTGGGACTCGGTCTCGGCCCAGACCTCGGCGTTAACCGTGACCAGGCCGTCCTCGCGCTCGTCGACCTCTTTGACCTTGACCTCGACCGAGTGCGGAATCTCATCGCGGGTGCGGTTGAGCACCTGCTCGCGAATCAGCTCGGCCAGCAACAGCTCGCTTGACTGGTCGCTGTGATCCTCGGGTGGGTACAGATAGGGACCCTCGGGCATCAGCTCCGCCATGCGCTCGACCAGCGCGTCGACTCCCTCGCCGGTGCGAGCGCTGATCGGAAAGACCTCGTCGACGCCGCCCAGCTCAGCGGCCTCGGCCAGAACCGGGACGAGCTCGTTCGGCCCGAGTCGATCGGCCTTGTTGACGGCGCAGATGATCGGCAGCTTCGCCCCCGCGCCGAGCAGTGCCCGGGCGATGAAGCGATCGCCGGGACCGACACCCTCCTCGCCGTTGATCACGATCAGCGCCAGGTCGGAGTCGGCGAGCTCGCGCTCGACCCGCTTCTGCATCCGCTCGGTGAGCACGTCGCGGGGACGCTGCACGCCGGGCAGGTCGACGAGGACGAGCTGGCGCTCCCCCTCGACGTCGGTGTGGATGCCGCGGATTGCCCGCCGCGTCGTCTGCGGCCGCATCGAGACGATCGCGACGTGACTGCCGACGATCTGGTTGACCAGGGTCGACTTGCCGACGTTGGGGCGGCCGGCGAGGCCGATGAAGCCGGAGCGACTCACGCGATCTCCGCCAAAACGCTCGCCTGCAGAGCGAGCATCTCGCCCGCGTCGGTCTCGTGGTCGTAGCCGCAGAGGTGGAGGACGCCGTGCACCGCGGCCTCGGTCACGTCGGAGCAGTGCTCGGGGCAGATCGCGACGTCGCCGAGCTCGCGCGGGCCCGCGGTCGGACCCGTTTCGTCGATCGGGAAGGCGAGCACATCGGTGGGCGCGTCCTTATCCCGATGCTCGCGGTTCAGCTCCTGGATGCGCGCGGCGTCGACAAGCTCGACCGCGAGGTGGCCGTCCTCGACGCCGGCGGCAGCGAGCGCGGCGGCCACCGGCCCTCGCAGGTCCGCCGGCACGTCAGTCAGGTCGATGCTCAAGAGCGCGGCGTCGGCCCGTGTTCGGCGCGCGCCGCGCGCTCGCGGCTGCCGTGTTCGTCGTAGGCGGCGACGATGCGCTGGACCAGCTTGTGGCGGACGACGTCCTCACCGCCGAACTCGATGAAGGAGATGTCCTTGACCTGGTCGAGGATGTCGCGGACGACGATCAGGCCGGAGCGCTGGTCGGTCGGCAGGTCGATCTGGGTGACGTCGCCGGTGACGACCATGCGCGAGTTGAAACCGAGCCGGGTGAGGAACATCTTCATCTGCTCGGGGCTGGTGTTCTGCGCCTCGTCGAGGATCACGAAGGAGTCGTTGAGCGTGCGACCGCGCATGAAGGCGAGCGGCGCCACCTCGATCACGCCGCGCTCGAAGTAGCCGTTGACCCGGTCGGGGTCGAGCATGTCGAAGAGGGCGTCAAAGAGCGGCCGCAGGTAAGGGTCGACCTTGGCCTGGATGTCGCCGGGCAGGAAGCCGAGCCGCTCGCCGGCCTCGACCGCGGGCCGGGTGAGGATGATCCGCTGCACCTGCCGTTCGGCCAGCGCCGCGGCCGCCATCGCCACAGCGAGGAAGGTCTTGCCGGTGCCGGCCGGGCCGACGCCGAAGGTGATCGTCTGGTCGCGGATCGCGTCGACGTAGCGCTTCTGGTTGAGCGTCTTCGGCGCCACCTTGGTGTTGCGGTGGCGCCAGACCACGTCGTCGAGAATCTCCGCCGGGCTCTCGTCGGCATCGAGTGCCCCGGTCACCGCTTCGATCGTCCCCGGCGCCACTTCGTGACCCTGCTCGATCAGCTCGACCAGCTCGTCGACCACCGTCGCCGCCATCTGCACGTCGTCGGGTTCGCCGTCAAGGGTGAGCACATTGCCACGCAGGTGGAAGTCACAGTCGAGGTGGCCACGCAGCTCGCGCAGCACCGCGTCCTCGGAGCCCGCCAGCTCGGCGGCGACCGTGTTGTCGAGGGTCAGTTGCCTACGCGCCAAGCCGCTCACGCACCGCCGCGCTGACCCGCTTGCCATCGGCGCGCCCGCCTAGCTTTGGCATCAAGGCAGACATCACCTGTCCCATCTGCTTCTGCTCACTGGCACCCGTCTCACTGATCGCGGCGTCCACCAGCTCACTCAGCTCCCCGTCGGAGAGCTGCTGTGGCAGGTAGCCCTCGATCAGCTCGGCCTCGAAGCGCTCGGCGCTCGCCTGCTCGTCACGGCCCGCATCGGCGAAGGCGTCGGCGGCCTCGGCGCGCTTCTTGCGCTCCCGCTGCAGCACCGCCACCTCGTCGCCGTCGCCGAGCTTGGCGTCCTTCTGCAACGAGTCGACGATCAACCGCAGGGCGCCCGCGCGCTCGCGGTCGCCCGCCTTCATCGCGGTCCGCACGTCGGCCTGCACCTGCTCGAGAACGCTCATCCCGCCTAAGGGTAGCCGCCCCGCGCTCCGAGCCAAGCCGAGAGACGGGGCGCGACTCTCGGCGCGCCCCGTCAAAAACTCGCTTAGGTCATTCAGCCTGGCGAACCCAACAGGGTCGGCACTCTGCTCGTCAATTCGTTACGAAAACCGACAACGGATCCGAAACTGAGTACGTTGCTTTGAACGTCGCCGTCGAGGGACAGGTGCCGACGGTTTTGGTGAGAGCAGAGGTGGTGTCGATTTTGGCGGGTGCACCGCCGGTCAGGGTAAATTCCATTGTCGTCTTGGTGAAGGTGCATTGGAATTTAGGACTGGTGCATTCCACGTTCAGCAACGGTTTGGTGACCTTGATGGTCCCGTTGCCGCCGCTGGTATTGACTACTTCTACTGGCAACGACGATGGTGATTCGACCATCGTTCCCATCTTGCACCCGGTGGCTTCAGTGCCGCTGCATCCTTCGTTGTACCAATAGCTGAGTTTTCCGACGAGCGGCCCTCCTGAGGATTTGAGTTCCTGCGAGTTGAATTTCGAGGTCGTGCAGGTAACCGTCGGAAGCGACGACATTGTCATGCTCGCTCCGGTCGTCGGTTTGGTGCCGGGCGCCGCAAAGCTGGTGAGCCAGTTGCCCGACAGGGTTTTTTCTTTCGAGCAGTGTTCTTCGTTGGCCGAACAGAGCTTGGTCGGTTCCGCCGCGGCAGAGCCCACGGCGAAAATCGCCATCGTGAGCATGGCCAGTCCCAACACGAGACCGGCCGACCTGAATGAATTCATCTTTCCTCCTCCAATTGCATGTGACTGGAAAAGGAGGCGCCTCCCCGTCTAGACGTAGCAGTGGGCGCGAACTTAGTCAACTAAATCTTTTCAACTTGGTCATTGACCAGCCAAGTCGACGGGCTCGATCGATCCCAGCGGCATCTGCAGGAAACGGGTGCCGAGCTCGCGGAAGGAATCGACGTCGCCGGTGCAGAGGAAGCGGTAGTCGCCCTCGCCGTCGGGCTTGCGGGCGATTCCGGCGCGCTCCAGCGTGCGCTGCGCGGCGGCGGCAACGGCGTGGCCGCCGCTGACCAGCCTCACGTCGCGGCCGAGGATGCGCTGCAACATCGGGGCAACCAGCGGATAGTGGGTGCAGCCGAGGATCAGCGTGTCGACCTCGGCCCGCTTCAGCGGCGCGCAGTAGCCGCGCGCCATCTCCATCACCCCGTCGTCGAAAGGCGAGCCCTGCTGGATGAAGGGCGCCAGGTCCGGGGCCTCCACTTCGGTCACTTCGAGCGCCCGTCCCTGTCGTTCCAAGGCACGCCGGTAGGAGCCGCTCTGTACGGTGTTCGGCGTCGCCAGCACCCCGACACGCTCGCTGTCGGTGATCGCCGCCGCGATCTCGGCCTGGGGCTCGACCACAGGGACCACCTCCACGCCGTGCTCGGCGGCCACCTCCCGGGCGACGTCCTCGCCGATCGCCGTCGCCGTATTGCAGGCGATGACCAGCAGCTTGGCGCCGTCGCCCAGCAGCAACTCGGCGATCGCGCGGATGCGGGCTCGCAGCTGGGCCGTGTCCTTGGTCCCGTAGGGAAACCAGGCGGTGTCGCCGAGGTAGACGAAGTCCTCCTCCGGCAGCGAGACCAGGCACTCGTGCAGGACGGTGAGGCCGCCGACCCCCGAGTCGAACATCGCGATCGGCAGCGATGCGTCGAGCGCGATTCCGCTTGCGGCCCGGTCAGTCAGGGCTCTACAGGAAGGGCTTGTAGGCCATGAAGAAGATCGTCACCACGACGATTAGGCCGGCGAGCCCTCCCACCTTGCTGAGTCGTTCGCTGACTGCGTTGAACTCGTCGCTGAGCGTATCGCCGGCCTTCAAGTCGCGTTCGGCCAGTTCCCCCGCCTTCCGCGTCTGGGGCTTGAAGAATGCGCCTTGAAGGGCGAATAGCGAGATGATCGCCAGGTAGCCGACGCTTATGAATGCCGTGCTTGCGTCCCAATCGCCGTCAGTCTGCAGGTATATCCCTGCCACCAGCAGAACGATCATCCCGGGAGTGACGAGATAGCGATCGACCTTCTGCACGCCGGCGATGATCGCCGGGGTGGCGCGGGGGAACTGCGGCGCGACCGAGAAGAAGAACCCGTAGCCGAAGGTCGGGCCGAAGGCCAGCACCACGGCCAAGATGTGCAAGAAGAGTGCAATCTTGTAGCCGGGACTGATGATCGTGGCGAGATCCATCGGCGGCAACATATCGCTAGCCCCGGAGCAGGAGCGCGGCCCACTCCCCTTGCAAGCGGCGGTCCGCCTCCGCGAGACCGACAGGGGCGAAGGCGGCAGCAGTGTCGTCGAGCTCGCCCGGAAGAAGCCCGGAGAGGATCAGCGTTGCGGGAGTCCTTTCACCGTTGAGCTGCTCCGCGACCACTTTCAGGACAGGCGCAGTCATGTTGGCGACCGTCGTCGGGGCAAGCTCGGGGATACCCTCCCGGAGGTTGCGGCGCTCCACGGCCAACGAGACGCCATTGGCTTCAGCGTTGACAGCTGCTGCCTCGACCGAGGGCTCCTCATGGTCGTAGCCGGTCACCGGGTCCCAGCCGAGTTTCGCGGCGGCGATGGCGAGCACGCCCGAGCCGGTACCGAGGTCAGTGAGCGGGCCGACCGCCTCGCCGGCCTGCTCGAGCTCAAGCAGAAATTCCAGACAAAGTCGCGTGGTCGGATGGGCGCCAGTGCCAAAGGCCTGACCCGGATCGACAACCAGGTCGATCGCGCCTTCGCGCGACTCCTCCCAGGAAGGTCGCAGCCAGAGCCGCTCGCCGACCAGGAGCGGTTTGTGGAAGTCCTGCCAGCGGTCGGCCCAGTCGTCGGGGACCTCGGTCGCGACCACGTCGACCAGGCCGTCGCCAGCGGCGACCTCGATCTCCCCCAGCTCGGGCAGCTCGCCCTCGCCGCCGTAGATCGCGTACTCGACGTAGCCGGGTCCGGTCTCCTCCTCGACGCCGTTGGGCGCCAGCACGGTCAGCTCGGCGAGGACGATCTCGGCCTGCTCGGGCGCACAGCGGACAGCGAGGCGGATCAACCGAATGCTCTGCGCATGCGCGAGAGAAAGCCCTCGTCGCCCTGATCGGAGCGCAGGTTGTGCGGCTCCAGCGACTGCTCGAGCTTCTCGGCCAGCTCGCGCTGCTGATCGGAGAGTTCGCTGGGGACGATCACGTGGATGATGATGCGAAGGTCACCGGGCGGGCCGCCGTTGGCGCCCGGCAGCCCGTGGCCGCGCAAGGCGAACTGGGTGCCGTGTTGGATGCCGGAGGGCAGCTCGATCTCGCGCTCGCCGTCGTGACTGGGGATCTTGACGCTGGTCCCGAGCATCGCCTGCACTGCCGAAACCTCGACCGCGTGCATCAGGTCCTGACCGCGCATCGGGCCGCGCCGCACCTCGAAGCCGAAGGCGCCGCCGAAGACCGCGCCCAGCAGGTCCTCAATCGAGCTGAAGCCGGCACCGCCGCCGGGCGGGAAGCCTCCCTGGCGCAAGCCATCCTGGCCGTAGCGGTCGTAGATCTGGCGCTGCTCTGGGTCGGAGAGGACCTCGTAGGCCTCCGCCGCTGCCTTGAACTTCTCCTCGGCTTCCGGATCGTGAGCGTTGACGTCGGGGTGCAGCTCGCGGGCGACCTTGCGGAAGGCGCGCTTGATCTCCGCATCGGAGGCGCCGCGCTCGACCCCGAGCAGCTGGTAGTAGTCGCCCGCCATCGCTAGCCGTCGTAGACCGTCTCGCAGTAGCGCGAGAGCTCGCGGGCGGCGCCGCGGACCGAGGCGATCGCGGTGGCGTAGTCCATACGCAGCGGCCCGACTACGCCGACGGCGCCGAGGTTGCGATGGGCGAGGCCGTAATTGGCGCCGACGACGCTGACCGAGCGCAGCTCCGGGCTCGGGTTCTCGGCGCCGATCCAGAGGAAGACGGAGCGTTGGTCAAGAGTCGAGCGCAGCATGCCCAGCAGCGTCGCCCGCTCCTCCAGTGCGGTCATCAATCGGTCGGCGCGGGGCAGATCGGCGGAGTGGGCCTCGGAGAGCAAGCGCGACGCACCCTCGGTGTAGAGGGTGTCGGCAGATTCCTCATGCTCGAGCTCGGTGAAGGTGGCACC
>DATMIH010000196.1:0-11959 GCA_035554595.1 Solirubrobacterales bacterium | reverse complement strand
GAGCTGGGCGACCTTCGTGCCTGATCGAGCTAGCTCGATCACCTGATGACGAACCTCTGCTGGGTACCTGTGGGGCATCTGAATCCTCCTTGGGGCCGAAGGACTCTAGAAACGGAACTCCATCAGAACGGGGGTAGATCAAGTCTTATTTGGGAACGAGAAAGATTCTCGACTGCCATGGACGATGGAGGTGCGACACCAAGGCAGGGCGCGAGCCCTCCTCCCGGTTGGTATCCGGATCCAGAGCAGGTAGACACGCAGCGCTTTTGGGATGGCGAGCAATGGACCGACCAGCGAGCGCCTCTCAGAAGGGACGAGGGCTCTGGCCCTGTAGTCAAGCCCCAGACTGTTCGACGCATTGTCGGCGCGGTTATCGCGGTGCTTCTCGTCCTCTACTTCACCGGCCGTCTTGATCATGTGCTTTATCCGGTTGGCCTGAACTTGAATGAATGTGCCAAGAACGGCTACGGCTCTGTCTACTGCGGCGACGAGCTGACCGAGTACCGAGACAGGGTTGTTCAGCCGCTCAACGAAGTCCAGCGCGAAACCCAGGAATCGCTCAATGAATTCGAAGCGGAACAAGAAGCCAATGAATTCTTTGGCCCTTAGTGCTTGAAGTCACAGGCATGTCGACCGGCTGATTCCGCTTCCACCGCGATGAGCCTTGGATTACGACGGAAGTAGCGCGGAAGACGCCCAAAAGCGCCCCGCTCCATCTGAAGTGATTGGCATGATCGTCCACCGATCGTGAGTAGCCCTTCCGCCGTCCATCTGCATGCCCACAGCGAGTACTCGCTGCTCGATGGCGCCTGCAAGATCGATGCGATGGCCGCGCGGGCGGCGGAAATGGGGCAGCCCGCCCTGGGCCTGACCGATCACGGCGTGATGAACGGGGCGGTCGATCTCTACAAGGCCTGCAAGAAGCACGGGATCAAGCCGATCGCCGGCTTCGAGGCCTACTTCGTCGACGACGTCAAGTCGATCAAGGAGAAGCCGAAGTACGAGCGCAACCACCTAACCCTGCTGGCCGAAAACGACACCGGCCTCGCCAACCTGGTCAAGCTCACCTCCGCCGGCTTCCTCGAGGGCTTCTCGCGCGGCAAGGCAAACGTCGACATGGAGATGCTCGCCACTCATGCCGAGGGCGTGATCGTGCTCACCGGCTGCCTGCAGTCGCGCTTCTGCCGGCGCCTGATCGAGGAGCGCCCTGACGATGCACGTGCCCACCTCGACGACCTGATCCAGGCCTTCGGCCCCGAGCAGGTCTACTTCGAGGTGCAGAAGAACGGCATTCCCGAGCAGGACAAGGCCAACGAGGGGATCGTCCGCTACGCCCGCGAGTTGGGCCGGCCGCTGGTCGGCACCGCCGACGTGCACTACCTGCGGCGCGAGGACTTCGAAGACCACGCGGCGCTGCTCTGCGTGCAGACCAAGTCGACCCTGGAAGCGCCGAAGATGAGCTTCGACACCAACGAGTTCTACCTCAAGGACTCGGCGGAAATGGCGGCTTCCTTCGCCGAGTGGCCGGAGGCGGTGCCGACCACGCTGGAGATCGCCGAGCGCTGCAACATCGACATCGAGCTCGGCAAGCTGCTGCTGCCGCGCTACCCGACGCCCGACGACGAGGAGCCGGAGGCGATGCTGCGCCGCGTCGCCGAAGAGGGGATGCGGGCGCGCTACGGCGACCCGCTGCCGGCCGAGGCGGTCGAGCGGATGGAGTTCGAGCTCGGCGTGATCGAAGAGATGGGCTTCCCCTCCTACTTCCTGATCGTCTGGGACTTCGTCCGCTACGCCAAGGACAACGGCATCGCGGTCGGCCCGGGCCGCGGCTCGGCGGCCGGCTCGATCATCGCCTACGCGCTGACGATCACCGACATCGATCCGCTCGCCGAAGACCTGCTCTTCGAGCGCTTCCTCAACCCCGGGCGCAAGTCGATGCCCGATATCGACATCGACTTCTCGGTCCGCGGCCGCGAGCGGATGATTCGCTACGTCGCCGACAAGTACGGCCGCGAATCGGTTGCCCAGATCATCACCTTCGGCAAGATGGCCCCCCGCGCCGCCACCCGTGACGCCGCCCGCGTGCTCGGCTTCGACTACGGCACCGGCGACCGCCTGGCGAAGCAGATCCCGGAGCCGATCATGGGCCGCAGCCCCTCCTTCGAGGAATGCCTCAAAGACGGCCAGGAGCTGAAGAAGACCTACGACGCTGAGCCCGACGCGAAGAAGATCATCGACGTCGCCCAGGGCCTCGAGGGGATCATCCGCAACAACTCGATCCACGCCGCCGCGGTGGTGATCGCCGACCGCCCGCTGCAGGAAGTCGTGCCGCTGCAGCTGGCCGAGGACAAGACGGCGCCGGCAGCTCCGAGCGGCAACGGAAACGGGAGCGGCAAGGCCGAGCGCCAGTACAAGATCGTCACCCAGTACTCGATGGGCCCGATCGAGGAGATCGGGCTGCTGAAGATGGACTTCCTCGGCCTACGCAACCTCGACGTGATCGAGGACGCGATCGACATCATCCGCCGCTCGCGCGGTGAGGAGGTCGACATGGAGGCGATCCCGATCGATGACGCCAAGACCTACGAGATGCTCGCCCGCGGCGACTCGACCGGCGTCTTCCAATTCGAGTCGGAGGGAATGCGCGACGCGCTGCGCAAGGTCGGGCCGACCGAGTTCTCCGACCTGGTCGCGCTCGGCGCGCTTTACCGCCCCGGCGCGATGGCCTACATCCCCGCCTACGCCAAAGGCAAGAAGGATCCCTCGACCGTGCGCTACCCGGACCCGCGCCTGCGCGCGATCACCGAGGAGACCCACGGCTGCGTCGTCTACCAGGAGCAGCTGATGGCGATCGCCCGCGAGATGGCGGGTTTCTCCGGCGCCGAGGCGGACGACCTGCGCAAGGCGATCGGCAAGAAGAAGCGCGAGCTGATGGCGACGATGAAGGACAAGTTCATGCAGGGGCTGGCCGAATCGAACACGGCGCCCAACGTCGCCAAGGACCTCTGGAAGCTGAACGAAGCCGCCGCCGACTACTCCTTCAACAAGTCCCACGCCGCCTGCTACGGGCTGATCTCCTACCGCACCGCCTACCTCAAGGCCAACTACCCGGCCGAGTACATGGCCGCGGTGATCTCCTCGGTGATGAACACCAAGGACAAGGTGCCCTTCTTCGTCAATCGCTGCGAGGAGATGGGGATAGACGTGCTGCCCCCCGACGTCAACTCCTCCGATCACAGCTTCGTCGTCTCCGAGAAGGCGATCCGCTTCGGCCTCGATGCGGTCAAGAACGTCGGCCACGCCGCGGTCGAGGCGATCCTGCGCGCGCGCAAGGACACCCCGATCGCCTCGATCTGGGACTTCTGCGAGCGGGTGGACTCGCGCGCGGTCAACAAACGCGCGATCGAATGTTTGATCAAGTGCGGCGCCCTCGACTCGACCGGTGCCACCCGCAAGGGCATGCTCGAAGCGCTGCCGGCGGCGCAGTCGGCGGGGCAGAAGGCCCAGGAGGACGCCCAAATGGGCCAAGGCTCGATCTTCGACTTCGGCGAGGAGGCGGGGGCAGGCGCCCACTCGACCCAGGCGCACCACCGACCGCCTATTTCCGCCGCCGAGTTCGAGCGCGCCGAGCTACTGGCGATGGAGAAGGAGACGCTCGGGACCTATCTCTCCGAGCACCCGCTGACCGAGGTCCGCGGTGCCCTGCGCGCCCGCGTCGACTGCGGCATTGCCGACCTCGCCAACAAGCAGGACGGTTCCTGGGTAACCGTCGGCGGCATCGTCACCGAGTGCAAGAAGATTCGTACCAAGAGCGGCAACCAGATGATGTTCGCGACTCTGGACGACGTCGAGGGGCAGGTCGAGATGCTGGTCTTCAAGGCCGATGAGTCCGAGAGCGCCGCCGTGATCGAGCCCGACGCGATCGTGGTCGTGCGGGGGCGCCTCGACCACAAGGACCGCGGCGAGACCAAGCTCGTCGTCCAGGAGGCCGAGCGCTTCGAACCCGACGCGGCGGAAATCGCCGCGGCGCCGGTGGTTGCCAGTGCGCCGAGTGGGCCGTTCAAGGTCGAGGTTGCCGAAGCTGCCTACTCCGAGGCGCTGATCGAGGAAATCAAGGCCGTGCTCGAACATCACAAAGGCCCCGAAGAGGTTCGGGTCGCCCTGCTCGGCGCCGACGGGCGGATGACGGAGCTGAGATGCGGCGACAATTTCCGTGTTCGCTCCTCCGGCAAGCTCCGCAGCGAGTTGGACCAGGTGCTCTCCAGCGCGACTGCCCTGGCCGCCTGACAGCTGCAAACCGGCGCATTTCGGAGTCCTCGGTCGCTTGCGTGCGGAGCACGCTGCGCTCCCTGCGTCCGCCGAACTGCTTGGTTTTCACGGTCAGGGGTCCGTAGACTTCCTTTATGCCGGTAACGCATGAGAAGACGGGTGAGTGTCGCCAGTGCCGCTCGTTCTGCGACAAGATGGTCGAGCCTCGCGGTTGCGTCGAAATGCGCTGCCGCTATCTCTACTCCTTCGTCGACATGCTGACCGGCAGCCAATATGTCGGTTGCATGCAAGACGTCTTCGCCGCCAAGGTCGATCTCGAGGCCGTGCTGCAGCCAGGTGGCTTCGGCGGCGTGAAGATGACCGGCGATGCGCTGCCTCACTGCCAGTTCTCGGTTGAGCAGGCCTACGAGGGGGAGGGCGAGTCCTATGACTGCGTCAACCGCCGCTTCTTCGACTGCTCCGACGCCGGTCCCGAGGGCATCAAGGCCTTCGATCTGCGCGACGTCTGAGTGCGACCTACTTGACACCGATCCCTGTACGATCCCGCGCCGTAAAACCTATGGAGGGTCAGTGAGCGATACAGCGGCAGTTGCAGAGGCAGCGAAGGAGAGCATCGTGGACGAGGTTGCGGGCGGTGACGGGTCCCCCGAGGGTCCTGCCTTCACGCTCGAGCTGAACCAGGACCAGAAGGACATCCGCGAGTGGGTGCACGGCTTTGCCGAGGGCGTAGTCCGTCCCGCCGCGTCGGAATGGGATGAGCGCGAGGAGACCCCCTGGCCGGTGATCCAGGAGGCGGCCAAGATCGGCCTCTACAGCTTCGAAGCGCTCGGGCAGTTCTTCGCTGACCCAACCGGCTTGACCCTGCCGATCGCCAACGAGGAGCTCTTCTGGGGCGATGCCGGTATCGGCATGGCGATCATGGGCACCTCGCTGGCCGTCGCCGCGATCTTCGGTCAGGGAACCGGCGAGCAGATCGGCGAGTGGATCCCGCAGTGCTTCGGCAGCCCCGAGGACCCCAAGGTCGCCGCCTTCTGTGCCTCCGAGCCAGACGCCGGCTCCGACGTCTCAGCGATCCGCACCACCGCCAAGTACGACGAGGCGACCGACGAGTGGGTGATCAACGGCCAGAAGGCATGGGCGACCAACGGCGGCATCGCCGACATCCACGTCGTCATTGCCTCGGTCGACCGCGAGCTCGGCTCACGCGGCCACGCTGCCTTCGTGATCCCGCCCGGTACCAAGGGCTGCGAGCAGGGCGCCAAGGTCAAGAAGCACGGCCTGCGCGCTTCGCACACCGCCGACGTCCACCTCGACGACTGTCGCGTGCCGGGCGCTTGCCTGCTCGGTGGCAAGGAGAAGCTCGACGAGCGCCTCGCCCGCGTGCGCGAGGGCAAAAAGGCAAAGTCTCAGGCGGCGATGCAGACCTTCGAGGCCAGCCGCCCCACGGTGGGCGCCCAGGCCGTTGGCATCGCCCGAGCCGCCTACGAGTACGCCCTCGACTACGCCAAAGAGCGCTCCCAGTTCGGCCGGCCGATCATCGAGAACCAGGCGATCGCCTTCACGCTTGCCGACATGAAGCTCGAGATCGACGCCGCCCGCCTGCTCGTCTGGCGCGCCGCCTGGATGGGCCGCACGGGTCAGAAATTCGAAAACGCCGAGGGCTCGATGTCGAAGCTGAAGGCCGGCGAGGTCGCCGTCTGGTCGACTGAGCGGGCGATCCAGATCCTCGGCGGCAACGGCTACACGCGCGAGTTCCCGGTCGAGCGGATGCACCGCGACGCCAAGATCTACACGATCTTCGAGGGCACCTCGGAGATCCAGCGCTTGGTCATCTCGCGCGCGATCTCCGGCGTCCACGTCAAATAGCCCTGATCAAGGGCCTCGACCATGTGCAGGTCGCCGCGCCGCCCGGCTGCGAGGACGCGGCGCGCCGTTTTTATGGGGGACTGCTTGGCCTGACCGAGCTGGAGAAGCCGGAGGCCCTGCGGGGCCGCGGTGGCGTGTGGTTCGCCTGTGGCGCCCATCAACTTCATATCGGGATCGAGCCGGGCTTTTCGCCCGCGGCCAAGGCGCACCCGGCGCTGCGGGTTGCCCTCAAGGATTTGGACCGGCTCGCGGAGAGACTGGGGGAGGCCGGCCTGGAGGTGCGCTGGGACGAGGCGATCCCGAACGTGCGCAGGTTCTACACCGCCGACCCCTGGGGCAACCGAGTCGAGCTGATCGGCGTCAGCTGATCTCGGCGTCCGCGTCAAATAGCCCAAGCCGGCTCCGGCCAGCTCCCGGTCCGAACGCGCTCGTAGAGGGTGTCGGGGGCGAGGTCGACTTCGCCCGGCCAGGCAATCGTGTGTGTCTCGGTATCGAGGTACATCTCAGTGAACCCCTCCTCGGTGCGGGCTCGCTCGAAGACCGGTCCCCACATTCGCTGAATGATCTCCACCTCGCCGCTCAGACCGTCGGCGAACGTTAGCCTGACCACGCCGTGGCGCACGACAGAAGCGTCGGTGATGATGTACGGGGCGACTCTAGTCATTGCAAAGGTTCTATCTCTCGTAGTTTTTCACTGGCCCGCGCCCGGTGCCAGTTTTCTTCCAGCTCTGCTTGATGTAGCTCGGCCCAGGCGAGCACAAGGCGGAGTTGGCGCCGTTTGAGGTTGCCATGAATGAGTTCCACGCTGTCGATCCGAATCTTGGCTGCACCATCGGCATGGTAGGCATGAAAGTGCGGGTAGCCGTGGTCGTCGAGGTACATGGTGATCCTGATCCCGAAGAAGCGGCTGATGGTCGGCACCGCCTCATAAGCCGATGCGGGCGATACCTCTCCCCGCTAGGTGAGCTCAGCCGCGCCGCCGCTTGAGGCCCGTCCTGCGCAGTCGCTTGGCCGCCAGCACTTCTTTGCGATCCGCGCCTTTCTTGTCGGGACCAGGGGTCTCCAGGGTGGCCGGGAGGCCCTCGAACCTTGGCTCGGAGAGGAAGGCTGCGAGGCCCTGTTTGCCCATCTCGCCCTTGCCGAGGTTGGCGTGGCGGTCGCGGCAGGAGCCGAGCGGGGCGGCGGCGTCGTTGACGTGCAGGCACTGGAGGCGGTCGAGGCCGACCTTGGCGTCGGCTTCGTCGGCGACCTTGGCCAGGTGCTCCTCGTCGGTGATGTCGTAGCCCTGCACGAAGAGGTGGCAGGAGTCGAGGCAAAGGCCGAGGCGTTTGCCACTGCCGGCGAGCTCGATCAGCTCCGCGGTCTGGTCGAAGTCGCGGCCGAGCAGGCCCTTGTGGCCGGCCGTCTGCTCGAGCAGGAGCGGGCAACGCTCGCTGTCTTTGAGTGCGGCGGCGATCGTCTTGCCGGCGCGTTTCATCGAAGGGGTGAGCGGCTCTTTCACCTGTGCGCCGGGGTGCAGGACGACCCCAGCGGCGCCGATTTCGTCGCCGATCCGCAACGCGTGAGTCAGCGATGCTTGTGACTTCTTGCGCAGCTCTTTGTCCTTGCTGGCGCAGTTGATCAGGTAGACGGCGTGGATCACCACGGCTTCAATCGGCGAGCCCGCCATCGCCTCTTTGAAAGCGGCGAAATCCTCAGGGCCGTACTTGGTCGGCCGCCACATCCGCGGGCTCTGATTGAAGATCTGGATCGATTCGCAGCCGCGCTCGGCGCCGCGCTCGATCGCCTTGTCTAGTCCTCCCGAGGTCGAGACGTGTGCGCCGATCAGCATAGGCTGGGCATCCTATGAGTCGGGAGAGGTCGTCAGAGATTCAGGCCGGGGCGCATCGCCCAAGCGCGACGGAGCGGTTGTTGCTGGCGCTGACCCTGATCGGATTCGTCGTGCCGAACGTCTGCGTCGTGCTCTTCCTGGCCGGGGAGGGCGTCGAGCTTGGCCGCTACTTCTCGCTTTGGTTCGCCAGCACCCCATCCACGCAGTTGGTGCTCGACCTTGTCATCGCCGCCTTCGCGTTCTTGGCCTGGGCCGCTGTCGAGGGCCGGCGGGTCCCAGTCGAGAGGTGGTGGCTGTGCATCCCGGCCACGTTTCTGGTTGGGCTTTGCTTCGGTCTGCCGCTCTTCCTCTGGATGCGCGAGCGGGCGCTGTGGAAACATGCGCCCGGCCGTGCCTGACCAAATGCCACAGCGCTTCCGCTTCGCGCCATCTCCGACCGGCGCCCTACACATCGGTGGCGCTCGCACCGCTCTCTACAACTGGCTGGCGGCCCGTCATGGCGGCGGCGAGCTGGTGCTGCGGATCGAGGACACCGATCGCGAGCGCTCGACCGAGGAGAACGTCGCCCAAATCCTCGACGCGATGGAGTGGCTCGAGCTCGACTGGGACGTGGAACCGGTCTCGCAGGCTTCGCGGGCAGATCGCCATGCCGAGGCACTGGAGCAGTTGCTCGACTCAGGTGCTGCCTACCAGGACTCGGCCACGGCCAAGGATGTCGAGGCCTGGAAGGCCGAGCACGGGGCCGACCGCGGCTACCGCGGTCAGCCCGCGGGCGACGGCAGTGGTGCGGTGCGTCTGCGCGTGCCCGACGACGGCGAGACCGTCGTCCACGACCTGATCCGCGGCCCGGTCAGCTTTCCCAACCGCAGCTACGACGATTTCGTCATTGCCCGAGGCGACGGCTCGGTTCTTTACAACTTCGCCGTCGCGGTCGACGATGCCGAGATGGGGATCACCGAGGTCGTTCGCGGTGACGACCACCTTTCCAATACCCCCAAGCAGCTACTCGTGCTCAGCGCGCTTGGTCACCAGCCACCCCGCTATGCGCACCTGCCGCTGCTGCACGGCCCCGACGGCAAGAAGCTCTCCAAGCGCCACGGCGCCGCCTCGGTGCAGGAGTTGCGCGAGGCCGGTTACCTGCCCGCGGCGGTGCGTAACTATCTCGCTCTGCTCGGCTGGGGGACCGACGACGACACCACGGTGATGGCGACCGAGGAGTTGGTCCGCCGCTTCCGGGTTGAGGATGTCGGTCGCTCCGCGGCGATCTTCGACGAGAAGAAGCTGCGCTGGCTCAACGGCCGCTTCATGCGCGAGCTCCCACTTGAGGAGTACACGGCGACCGTGGCGCGCCATCTCGGGCGCGAGCCCGACGAGCGCCTGCGGGCGGCCTGCGCGATCGCCCAGGAGAAAGCGCAGACACTGGCCGAGGTCTGGAACTTGATCCGCTTCCTCTTCGAGCCGCCCGTAGAAGACGAGAAGGCATGGGCGAAGGTAATGAAGGACGGCGCGCTGGAGGCGCTGGAGGCGTCTCGCAGCGCCCTCGCCGAGACGCCGGTTTTCGATGCTGGAGGTATCGAGGCGGCGCTTGGACCGGTACCCGAGCAGCTCGGGGCCAAGCCCGGCAAGGTCTACCAGCCGATTCGGGTTGCAATCACCGGCACCTCCGTCTCGCCCGGCATCTTTGAGTCGCTGGCGGCGCTTGGGCGCGAGGAATCGTTGGCCCGCATCGACGCTGCAATCACGCGTTTGCGGTCCTAACGGACAAGCAAAACCGCTGAAATCCGCCTAAATGGACAGATGGCGCTTTTCTGCACCTTAATTTTGTGGATGGTCGGGCTAAACCGTGCGTCCTTCGCTGCCGATGAGGCAGTCGAGGACATTTATCGCAATGGAGACCACCAAGACCCAGACCAACGGCAAAGCCAAGCCAGGCTCCGTCGGCAAAGACGCCAGCGGCCGGCCTGCTCCGGGAGCCCGCCTTGCCGCGGCCTTCGAGGCGGTGGAGAAGTTCCCCGTGCTGCTCGAGTCACGAGCCCGCGTCATGCAGGCAGCCACAGCGGAGACCAGTCGCATTGGTGACCTGGTCGAGGCGGTCGAGGCCGACGTCGGGCTGGCGATCGCGGTGCTGCGCTTTGCCAACCGCTCCAGCTCTCCCGTCGCCAGCATCGGCTCGATCCCGGCGGCTATCGACGTCCTCAAGCCCTCCGGCGTACTGGCGATCGCCGGCACCGCCCCCGTATTCGACTTCTTCGAGACGAACGGCGGCCGCGAGATGCGCCCCGAGCGCTTCCGCGTTCACGCCCTTGCGACCCAGCAGGCCGCCGATGAGATCGGCCGCGCTGTCGGCTGGGAAGACCGCGACGAACTCGCCGTCGCCTCGCTCCTGCATGACGTCGGCCGCCTGGTGATCGCCAATCTCCACCCCGGCGACCGCAGCCACTTCGACGTGATCTCTCGCACCCCCGAGCAGCGCCTGCGCGAGGAACGCGACCGGCTTGGCATCGACCACGCCCTGGTCGGCGGCGTGCTGGCGCGACGCTGGAGCCTGCCGCAGCGGATCGCGGTCTCGATCGAGCGCCATCACGCCGATGACGCCGAGGGCCTGGCCGCCCTGATCGGGACGGCCGACATGGTCGCCCATTACAGCCAGGGAGAGGCGGTCTCACCGGAGCGCCTGCACGCCTCGGCAAAGCGCTGTGGACTCAGTCCGGATGCCCTGCGCGACCTGCTCTACCAACTTCCCTACGCCCGCAACGACGTCTCGCGAGTCTCCGAGCCCTGCCCGCTCTCGGCTCGTGAGCTTGACGTTCTGCGCCATCTCTCCGAGGGCATGGTCTACAAGCAGATCGCCAGCGAAATGCAGCTCTCCGTCTCGACGATCCGCACCCATCTGCACAACGTCTACGGCAAGATCGGCGCCGTCGATCGCGCCCAGGCGGTCCTCACCGCGCGCGACCGCGGCTGGATCTAGAAGTACCGGGCTACTCGATCAGCGACTCGCGCAGGGCGATCGCCACCGCGTGCGTCCTGTTGCGCGCGCCGAGCCGGGCCAGTGCGTTCTTGGTGTGGGTCTTGATCGTTTCCTCGCTGAGGTCGAGCTCACGGGCGGCGACCGTGGTCGATTCGCCGTTGGCGAGCAGTTGGAGGATTTCCCGCTGGCGCTTGGTCACCTTGCCGCGACTGCCGCGCGGGGGCACGGCAGGGTCGATGAAGCGTTCCTGGGCGAGGGCGGCTTGGGCGGCGTGCAGGAGCAGCTCGGTGCTGGCAGTGCGTGAGATGTAGGCGCTGGCGCCGGCCTGGATCGCGGCGCTGGCGAGGTGGCGCTCGGCGCGCTCACCGTGGGCGACGATCCCGAGCCCGGGTTCGGATTTGAGCATCATCCGGATCGTCTCGGTGGCGCCGAGGGGGGCCGGATCGAGCCCATCGGGTCGGCGCCGCATGTCGAGGATTGCGATGTCGATGCTGCCGACGTCGCGGACGAGGTCGACGGCCTCCTCGCGGCTCGTCGCCTCCTGGCACTCGAAGCGGTCCTGCAGCGCTCGGCGCACGCCGATGCGGACGATCGGGTGACCATCGACGACAAGGCACTGTGGACGCTCGCTCAGGACCGGTTCCGATATTTGGGTGTTCGGCGACGGCTCCATCGTCAGCCCTGGAGCCCTGCGGCCGATCCTAACCCAGTCCGGGCAGTGCGGTAGAAAGCACTTGTGATCTCGATCACCTCGAAGTCGCGCTATGCGGTGGTTGCGATGGCGGAGCTGGCCCGCTCGGGCGAGCGCCCCGTGCCGATCAAGGAGCTGGCCGAGCGCCGCGACATCCCCGAGCAGTTCCTCGAGCAGCTCTTCTCGACCCTGCGCCGCGCCGGCCTGCTGACCAGCCACCGCGGCATGCGCGGCGGCTACACGCTCTCGCGCCCGGCCGAGGAGATCTCTGTGCTCGAGGTAGTCCAGGCCCTCGACGGCAAGGTCGGCCAGGAGGCCGATGAGGCCGGCG
>DATMIH010000195.1:0-1648 GCA_035554595.1 Solirubrobacterales bacterium | reverse complement strand
CACGAAGCACGTGGTGGTGAAAGAGACCCCAGATGGCTCCGGCCGATGCTTCTACGGTGAAATCGCTAGCCTGATCGGCGAGCGGTGCGCTCTCACGCAGCTGGTCGCTCACTCCAGCTACCAGACGCCGTCGGGTGAGCGAGCCTCTTGAGCCAACGGGGAAGTCATCCTGGAAGCAGGCACGCGCCAGTAGCGGATCGGCTGCTATATGCATAGAGAAGGCGATGAGGGCGCGGTACAAACCGCCAGGCCAGGTACTGCCAGCTATCTGGGCACGCGCAGCCTGAGCTACGGCCTCGGCGGCTCGCTCTCCCAGGGCGACGAGAAAGCATTCTTCGACACTGTCGAAGAGACCGTCGAAAATTCTTCGAGATACACCGGCGCCGGCTCGAATGCGAGGAACGGTCAAGTCGTCGTACCGATAGCCGTCCGCGGCGACGAGCTTGCCGACTGCGGCGAGGATCGTTGCCCTGTCGCCGCTTGGAGACAGAGAGGCATTGACGTCCGCGCCGGTTGGAACGGTCAACGACGAGGTTCCTGTACTGCCGAGCGACGCTCCTAGGTCAAGCTCGGCCAATGCGGCGGCGGCTTCGGAGGGGAAGCACATCGCCCACTCCATCATCTCGGCCTCCATACTAGGGAGCTCCCCCTCCCGCCCGGCGAGCAGCCGATTCCTGGCAACCCGCGTAATTCCCGCCATCATCCCCTCGACTACTAGTGGTGGCACCGGCACCCCATCCGGAGCGCGGGCAAGACTGGCGCCGATCATCGCTGCGAAGGTCTCTTCGGCGCGGTGGGCACGTTCGAGCGGCACGGCGCCATCGGCATAAGCATCGACCAATGCGAGTCGCGCCGCGGAGGGATCGCTCTCCAGCGCCTCGGCGAAGGCGACGTAGATCAGCCGGGGGCGCTCACGCCAATCTTTCTCGCCCGACTGCGAGGCGACAAGTCCCACCCGGGCACGTCGTACGACCATATCGTGGGTGTGAAGAAAGCAATCCTCTTTACTGGTGAAGAGACGGTAGAAGGTCCGCGAGGAGACGCCGGCCCGATGCACGACCTCCCGCACCTTGACGGCGCTGTATCCATTCTCGGCCACGATCTCGATCATCGCCCGGCGGATCCGAGCGGATTGGTGAGCTGCAACTTTGGTCGGCGAAGCCCCCGGCCCAGGTTTCAGCTGATTGAAGTCCACCTGACTGGAGTCGACTCGCCCCGCCGATGAAGGATCACGTGAGGCGGACATCGCCGCGCTCCATTCCAACCAGCCACCGCAAGGTTTTCCCTTCGTAGGTCCCCCGGAGTATCCAAGTGTTCCCTCAGTAGTACCAGCTCGGAATTAGATATACAACCAAGCACAACATTGCACCGGAGCGCATCGGTCGCGCAGACCATCGGACCTGGCTAAGCCCGCGAGACGTACTTGGCGCTGCGCCTATCGACCTAGATAGAAAAAGCGCCGGGGCTCTGGCCCCGGCGCATGCACTTCTGCTTATCCCAGTCTCCTTAGGGGTTTTCTTCGTCGTTCAGGTTGACCGCAAACTTCGAGGCGACGTTGATCGTGTTGTTGAGGATCGCCGTGTTTCTGCCTGAGGCCGAGGGCAGGCCGGAGGCGGAGTTGATGATCGGGTCGAGGATCAGTTCGACC
>DATMIH010000194.1:0-7105 GCA_035554595.1 Solirubrobacterales bacterium | reverse complement strand
CCTCACGGTGCCGTCGATCTACCTCTTCGAATCCTTCCTGCCGCTGCTGATCGGCGGACCGCTGATCGTGATCGCCGCCATCTACGGCGCCGTCCGCGCAATCGGCCCCGGCGGCGAGATCGACCAGGGCTACGAGCGGATGGACCGGGCGATGAAGCCACTGGGCCTGCAGGTGAGCGAGCGACCCAAGGGCGGCTTCGAGCCGCGCTCGCCGACGATGCCGGGCTTCGACTACCGCCTGCGCGGCACCACCGAGCTGAGCGGCGAGCGCCGCGGCCACCGGGTCGCCGTCCGCTTCGGCGGCCACGAAGACGCCGGCCACAGCGAGGTCGAGATCGCCGCGCGCTGCCACGACTTCGAGGCGACCTCGAAGCGGGTCGAGGTGCGCAGCGGACCGGATGGGCTCGTCATCTCCCGCCGCAAGGCGGCCCCCGGCGACTGGCTCTGCGACCTCTGGGTCGCCGAGCGCCTGCTCGCCGACTGACCGCGAGGAAGCAAAAGGTGCGGTCATGAAACCATCAGATCGATGGCGGCAATCGAGCTACGCGACGTGTTCAAGACCTTCGGCCCGATCACCGCGGTCGACGGGCTCGACCTCGAGGTGCCGGAAGGCATCTGCCTCGGCCTGCTCGGCCCCAACGGCGCCGGCAAGTCGACGACGATGAGGCTGCTGACCGGCCAGGCGATCGCCGACTCCGGCGAGCTCCGCGTCCTCGGCTACGAGCTGCCCGGCCAGTCGAAGCCCGCCCGGGCCGAAATGGGGGTCGTCCCCCAGCTCGACAACCTCGACGTCGACGTCACCGTCGAGGACAACCTCGCGGTCTACGCCCGCCTCTACCGCGTCCCGGACGTCGGTGCCGCCGTCGACCGCTGCCTCGACCTCGCCCGCCTGCAGGATCGCCGCCGCGACGCGGTCGACAAACTCTCCGGCGGGATGCGCCGCCGCCTGCTGCTCGCCCGCGGCCTCGTCCACGAACCGAAGCTGATCCTGCTCGACGAGCCCACCGTCGGCCTCGACCCCCAGATCCGGACCGAGCTGTGGACGCTGATCGGCGACCTGAAAGCACGCGGGACGACGATCCTGATGTCGACCCACTACATCGAGGAGGCCGAACGACTCTCCGACGAGGTGGCGGTGATGCACCGCGGCAAGATCATCAGCCGCGGCCGCCCCGCCGACCTGATCTCTCAGCACGCCGGCCGCCAGACCGCCGAGGTCTACGCGCCGCCGCAGCGGCTGACCGAACTGCGCGCCGGCGCCGAGGCGGCGGGGCTGAGGGTGCGGCCGGCGGGACCGGCGATCGCGATCGTCGGCTCCGAGGGGGCAAGCGACGGCGCCGTTCCCGAGGACGCGGTGGTGCGGGCGGCGACGCTCGAGGACGTCTTCGTGCTGCTGACCGGCGAGGAGGCGGAGTGATGGAGGCCTCGACTCAGGCCCCGCCAAGGCGGCGGACGATGCGGCGGCTGGAACCGGCCGCGATCGCCGGGGTGATGAGCCGCGAGGTAGCCAACTTCGGCACCTACTGGAAGGGAACCACCTTCTCCAGCGTGCTCGAACCGCTGGTCTATCTGCTCGCCTTCGGCCTCGGCCTCAGTGCCACCCTGGTCGACGAAGTCGAAGGCGTCCCCTACATCCAGTTCGTCGGCACCGGGATGGTGGCGACCGCGGTGATCTTCTCCAGCGCCCTGCCGGCGATGTTCGGCACCTTCGTCAAGCACCGCTTCCAGAACACCTACGAAGCGATCCTCGCGGCGCCGGTCGACGTCGAAGAGCTGGTCACCGCCGAGATGCTCTGGATCGCGACCCGCTCGGCGGTCTACGGCTGCGTCCCGCTGATCGTCACCTTCTTCTGGGGGCTGACTCCTGAGCCGGGGATGCTGCTGGTGCCGCTTTTCGCCTTCGTCACCGCCCTCGGCTTCTCCGGCTTCGGGGTGGCGATGGCGGCGACCGTGGCCAAGATCGACCAGTTCAACTACGTCACGGCTCTGTTCGTGACCCCGCTCTTCCTCGTCGCCGGCACCTTCTTCCCGATCGACGGCCTGCCCGAGGGGGTGCAGGTGGTGGCCCAGTTCAACCCCCTGCACCAGCTGGTCGAACTGGTCCGCGGCGGCGCCTTCGGCTACGAGTGGCAGGACATCCTCCGCTTCGCCTTCCTCGTCGCCTTCGCCCTGCTCACCTGGCGCGTCGCGATCCACCAGATGCGCAAGCGCCTGATCGATTAGACGCGGCGTTCGTCCTTTGTGGGGCATATGCCCCACAAAGGACGAACGCCGAAGTTATGGACCGTGCACCCGTCCTTCGAAACGAGGTCACCGGGCGTGTCCGTCGCTTATGGCTCGAGCCGGGCTCGCCTGCGGCACCCGCGGCATCCGCTTAAGGCTGCTTCCTTCCGGACCTGACCTGGTTCGCGTGCCCACGTCGCGCAGGACCCGGCCGTCAACGCCGCCACAACGCACTGACCCCGACGGCCAGTCCCTCGGAACGGTATTCGGCCCCGCTAAGCGGATTTCGGGTCACAAGGCACCGCTGACACCCCGCCTAGCACGGTCCAGTGGTGATCCTACCCGGCCGAACATAGGATGGGGCCTTGCCCGCCCTGCCCGCCGCCGCGATCCAGGTCGACACCGGCTCCTTCTTCGCGATCGTCACCGTCGCGGCGATCGCCGCGATCACGGTTGCCATCGTCCCGAAACGCTTCGCTCCGCCGGTCGTCGTGATCGAGCTGGTGCTGGGGATCCTGATCGGCCCCGAAGTCCTCGGCCTCGCCCACAGTGACGACTTCGTCGAATTCTTCTCCAACCTCGGCCTCGGGATGCTCTTCTTCTTCGCCGGCTACGAGATCGACTTCGACCGGATCAAGGGCAAGCCGATGCAGCTCGGCCTCTTCGGCTGGCTGCTCTCGGTGGTCCTCGCCTACGGCCTCGGCGGGATCCTCGCCGCCGCCGGCGTCGTCGTCTCCTTCCTCTACACCGGCTCGGCGATGGCGACGACGGCGATCGGGACGCTGATCCCGATCCTGCGCGACAACGGCGAACTGAAGACCCGCTTCGGCACCCACCTGCTCGCCGCCGGCGGCGCCGGCGAGTTCGGGCCGATCCTGCTGGTGACGCTGGTCCTCTCGACCGCCAACCCGTTCCACGAGGCGGCGATCCTGCTGGCCTTCGTCGCCCTCGCCCTCGGCCTGGCCCTGGTCTCGGTCCGCTACGGATGGCGGGGGTGGTCGGCGCTGGAAAGGACCTTCGAGTCGAGCAGCCAGCTGGCGGTGCGGGTGACCGTCGTCCTCGTCTTCGGCCTCGTCCTGCTCGCCGGCAAGCTCGGCCTCGACATCCTGCTCGGCGGCTTCGTCGCCGGGATGATCACCCGCCTGGCGCTGAAGGGGCACGAGCTGCAGGTCTTCGAGTCGAAGCTGACCGCGGTCGGGTTCGGCTTCTTCGTCCCCTTCTTCTTCGTCACCAGCGGGATCGAGTTCAACCTCGCCGCGCTCGGCTCGGCGGAAGCGATCGCCAAGCTCTTCCTCTTCCTCGGCCTCTTCCTGGTCGTCCGCGGGGTCCCGGCGATGGTCCTCTACCGGCGCGTCCTCGTCACCCGCGACCGGATGGCGCTGGCCTTCTACTGCGCCACCGAGCTGCCCCTCGTCGTCGCGATCACGACGATCGCAATCGACGCCGGCGAGATGCGCACCTCGACCGCCGCCGGCCTCGTCGGCGCCGCCATGCTCTCGACCCTGATCTACCCCTTCGTCGGCATGGCCCTGCGCAAGGGGGCCACCGACCCGGACAGCGCCGGCGAACCCCCCTCCCAGACCGGAGAAGTCGCCCCGTCCACCGTATGATTCGTCCCCGTCCCGGGCGCGTAGCTCAGTGGGAGAGCGCTCGCTTCACACGCGAGAGGTCGCTGGTTCGAAACCAGCCGTGCCCATTCGATTCCGCTCTCCAGAGCCGAATTCCGAGGGGTGGTTCTAAACCAGTCGCGGATTTGGCTCTATAGCTCGAAAGATCGCCAGGCTCGGAAATTCGAGGAGCCAGATGGCACATCAGCGGCATGGACACGCAGGAGCGGACGCAACTCTCGTTTCTCGCCCCTGCGCCAGCCCGGTTCCTCGATCAATCCGAGGAGCTACGAATGGGACTCTCGAATGAGCAGCTGATCCACGAGGCAGTCGAATGCAACCACGCGGGCGTCGGGGCCACGACGCTGGAGCGCTACCGCGATCACCTCGTCCACTTCGCCCAGTACCTGGCGAGCGTCCACGCCTCCGACTTCTACGCTGCGAACAAGAAGCAGGTCCGGCTCTTCATGGGCCACTTGGAGAAGCAGGGTGGGCCGAACCCCGACAGCGCCCGGCTGCGCTGCGAGTGGTGCAAGGCGCGCAACTATCCCGACGGCCGCGAGGGGCCGGGCTGGTCGGCCTCCTACCGCAAGAGCTACCTGTCGGCGCTGCGTTTCCTCTACCGCCACTTCCAGGCCGACGACGAACTCCCCGACATCGACCCCACCGTTCTGGAGTCCTTACCCCGAGTGATCGTCAAGCGCGGCTACACGCCGAGCAAGGAGGAGGTCAAGCGCCTGCTGGAGACGGACGGTCCTCCCCGCGCCGTCTTGCTCGTCCACTGGCTCTTCTACGCGCCTTCGCGCCGGAAGACCTACGCCGATGCTCACTGGCGCGACATCGACCTCGATGCAGCTGAGTGGGAAGTTGTCGGCAAGGGCGGAAAGGTGGACATCTTCCCCCTCTCGCCACCGCTCCTCCGCGCGTTTCGCGTCTATCGCCGCTGGCAGCTCTCGCAAGCCGAACGCCATCCAGCGATGCGGGACGCCCTCAGCGATCCCGACACCGCCTACGTCTTGATGACCTCAAACGGCAGAAAGACCAGCCCCACGACCGTCACCAAGATCGCCACCTGGCACGGCATCCGGGCTGGGGTCGGCCTGAAGAAAGCGACGCCCGGGATCGACGCCGTCAACGGCATGACCTCCCGAGTCACCCCGCACTGCTTCCGCCGCGCATGGGCCACCATCGCCCTCAACGACGACAAGAACCCCACTCCCATCGACGTGGTATCCGAGGTGCTGCGGCACAAGGAGATCGCGACGACGAGGCGCCATTATGCGCCTACGAAGTCAGACAGAGCTCAGGCTGCGCTGTTAGGGATGCGTGTCACCTGAGCTCGATGATTCCTACGGCCACAAGCTAGCAGCACACCAGAAGCCCGCTGGCCGTTAACGGGCTTACCTAGTCCAGCGACTGATCACCTATCCAATCGTCATCCGGAACGTGCGCGACACATGGTCACCCAACCCAAGCGTCCCCCAGCACAGCACACCACAATTACGGGAGCCTAGACTCCAAAGGATGTACGGTCACCGACCCGTGTGACGGCACCACTCTGAACGATGAGCCCACAAGAGAAACAGACCTACGGCCTGGAAAATCGACCTCTAAGGATCCATGCCATGGCTCTGCATCTTCCGTGTCAGAGCTCAGTTCTCCCACGCCCCGAAAGGGCCACGCACCGCTTACGGCAGTATCACTGAACTCATTCGGGTAGACGGTGGACTCTCCCAGCCGAACGCCAATCGACCGCTGTATATAAACCTCAGGATTATGTTCGGTCACTCGCGCCAGCAAGATACCCCCCGTGTCTGGCGATCCATACGCTTCCACTTCACGACTATTTCCTGACCATCTTGAAGCGACGTGTAGGAATGGGGGAGCCGATTGATCAGGGCCAACTGCTGCGGATTCTCCCTTGCAGACTTCGCGATGAGATCTCACCCACACGCCAGAACCTTCCCGCGTAAATGCACGGCTAAAGCCTTCCTCGCCGCGCCAACGGAAGATCCCTTGGAATACACCTTGTCGCACTTCTGCTCGACGGCCCCGGCAGTCCCCTTGTGGTTCCGTGCTCCGCGTAATTGGACCCGAAGCATGAAACCGCATCTTGTATAACCCCAGCCCTCCAAACCGAGCAACTATGAATGTGCCAACTCTCTCACCGGTGGTCGTATAGTTAACGACGCCCCGCCTCCGCGATATTGCTTCCACGCTTACTCGACGCCCTTCTGCAACAACGAACACCGTATACCCATGAGTGGCGGGGGTACGAAATACCTTCCACTGTCCTGGGGGGTGCACCGTGAAGCCCGGGGTCGCTGCCGCAAGCGTGCCTTGCCCAAAGGCAATGCCATAGCAACCCATTACAAGGGACACGGCAGCGAGTGTTCCTCGGACTAGTTGTACTGTTCTTTGGCTAGGTTTGCCTAGGAATCCAAACGTATACATTGCTCACCAGCCACAACCCGTACCTCAGCTCTACCAGAGTTTTTCATACAACAGCCAGTTATTTTCGCCGATATGGGAGGACTGGAAGCCATTCGGATACACCCAAAGCTGGATTTCATTCTGGTTTTCCATTACGTACTCCTCCGGAAGCGGACCGATAATGACCGAGAACGTACAGCGATAGGTGAGGTGCTTTCCTTCTCCTCGGTAGACAATTCCGGGGCCGAGGTTATCGACATCGGACTGATTTGGAATTAGTAGGTTGAGTTTCCAATACCACAGCACATCATCATCGCACTTGGGCTCGTCGGTGGTTCCAACTGCTGCCCAACGTTTAGTCAACTCGAAGATACCATCCTGAATTTCGACGTCCCATACTCGATCATCTGCATTTGAATACACGCGACCCTTGGTCTCTACTGGTTTCCAGGGTTCTTCACAACATGACCCCGGGCCTCCAGAAGCGGATGCTTCTGGCGCAGGTACATCGAGGGCCGTTTTGCTCGGCCGCAAGATCCGTTTTGCCTGCTTTCGAGTCACCGGCTTATTGCGCGGTCGCTGTTTTGATTGATTGCTGAATGGATTCGGGCCATTTGAATTCTGGAAGCCATCGAGAAGATCACTGGCAAGGTCGCTTTCTTCTTCTGGACTCATTTGGTCGGCGGGTTCTTCTTCTTGGCCAGGTATATACACCGACACCGTCGCGTACCCGGTTTCCAGACTTTTGCCAGCCGACACCGGATAGGTATATCCATGTTCGCGATGGGGCACTTTCAGGGCGATGTCGGTGGCGTTGATGATTGAAAGAGTAGTTGGAAGTT
>DATMIH010000193.1:0-24439 GCA_035554595.1 Solirubrobacterales bacterium | reverse complement strand
CGATCTGCGCCTGATCGGCTCCGACCGGGGCGTCGACTGGGCGCCCGCCGAACAGCACTACGGCCCCTGATCCGGGGCCCAAGTAGCGCGCCGGTCCCCGGCCCGCCGGCAAGGAATGGTGGGCCGGGCGCGTTGTTGTGACATGAGCTCAACCCGCGGCCTCCGCAAGTCGGCCGCGCTCGCAGTGGTGGCCCTAGCCGCGACCGCGGCGCTGCTGCTGGTACTACTCGGCTCGAAGAACGACCAGGTCGTCGCCCTGACCGCGGCCCAGAGCAAGACCGTCCGCGCCGGCGGCTGCTCGGCCGTCGTCTCCAGCCTCTCCGCCGCGGAAGCAAGCACTGCCTCCGCCCCGTCCGGCGCCGTCATCTGCCTGACCAACGGCAGCTACGACGAACTTCACCTCGATGCCGATAAGACGGGATCCGGCGTCACTGTGCGGGCCGAGAACCCGGGTAAGGCAACGATCGCGGCTGCCGACCTCAACGGCAGCGGCCTGCTCCTGTCCCACTTCATCATCGCCGGAGAAATCACGATCGAGCCCGGCTCGCGCAAGATCTCCGTGCTCGACAACCGCATCAGCGGTGGCTATTTCGGGCTCAATGCCGGCCCCACGACCAGCACCTCGATCTCCGACACAACGGTGCGCGGCAACCTCTTCGCCGGACCCTTCGGCGAGGACGCGATTCGGCTCAACCGCTACCACGACAGCGGCGATGCCGATCCCTACGGGATCCTGATCGAAGGCAACGAGATCACCGGCGTGCGCGAGAACGGCAACCACAGCGACTGCCTGCAGTCGGTCTGGGGTGGTGACGGCCTCTACTTCCGGCGCAACTACCTGCACGACAACCGCTGCCAGGGCTTCTTCGTCAAGGACCAGCCGGCGCCGGTTGAAAACGTCATCCTCAGCAACAACCTGATGCTGCGTAACGCCGCCTCCTGCGACCCGCCGGGCCTCGATTGCGGCCCGCCCGCGGTGGTCCAGCTCTACGGGCCGATCCGCCGTCTGCGACTCGACCACAACACGATCTGGACCGCGAGTAACCGCTCGCCCGTGGTCTGGGGCGAAGGCCCCTTCGAGAGCACCGCGGTCGCGGACAACGTCCTCTACCGCGCCTGGAGCGAATGGAACGGTGGCTTCCCCGGCTTCGCCGATACCGGCAACGTCGTCTGCCAGTGGGAAGGGACCCTGCCGCGGCTGAGCCCGTCCTCAACCCGAAGCTGCACTCCCCGCTTCCAGTCCCCCAAGGAAGACGACTACCGCCTGCGCAACGGAAACGCCGGCATCACCTGGTCGCCGACCGAACAGCGCTACGGCCCAAGCGCCCGCTGAGCCCGAGCCCTCAGGCTCGATTGGGCGCCGCGGGCTCCTGCTCGGACTCGAGCATCGCCTGCATCTTCTTGCGGTCGAACTTGCCGTTGGAGTTGAGCGGCAACTCGTTCAACAGCTCAAAGCGACGCGGGATCATGTACTCCGGCAGGCGTGCGGAGAGGCTCTCGCGCAGCGGCGCCAGGTCGACGTCGGTCGCACCAAGGAAGGCGACAATCCCACCCGCACCACTGTCGGTAAGCGGCCAGCCGATCGCGATCGCCGCGTCGATGCCGGAGGCATCACGCAGCGCTGCCTCGATCTCGCCCAGCTCGACCCGGTGGCCGAGGACCTTGATCTGGTGGTCCATCCGACCCACGTAAGTGATCGGCTCACCGGCCCGCAGGGGCCGCCTCACCCGATCGCCGGTCCGGTAGTGAATCTCCCCCTCGCCGGGAGGGGTGACGAAGGCCGCTGCGGTCTTCTCGGGATCCTGCCAGTAGCCCGGCGTCACCTGCGGGCCGGCGATCAGCAGCTCGCCGTCCGCCCCGGGCTCGACCTCGCGCAACTGAGGATCGGCGATCAGGGTTCGGGTGGCACCAATCGGCTCGCCAATCGGAACGACGCCGTTGGCGGTGACTGGCTCCGCCGCCGAGTAGCGATGCAGCGTGCAGGCAATCGTTGCCTCGGTCGGCCCGTAGAGGTTCTCGACCACGGAGGAAGGCGCCGCGTCTGCCCAGGCACCGGCCAACTCGGCCGGCAAGGGCTCGCCGCAGAAAAGGCTCCAGCGCAGGCTCGGGAAGTTGGCGGGCTTAAGCATGCGCAGCTTGCGCATCAGGGCGGCAAGCGACGGAACCGAGAACCAGACGGTTAGTTTGGAGTCGCGAATGAAGCGGCCCGGGGCCAGCAGCTGGCGCTCGGAGGGGCAGCAAACGCAGGCGCCGCGCTGCCAGGCGACGAACATGTCGAAGACCGAGAGGTCAAAGGTCATCTCGAAGGTCTGCGAGAAACGATCGTTCTCGTCGATGCCGTAGCGCTCGGCGACTGCCTCGATAAAGGAGACGGCGTTGCGATGGGCAACCCCCACCCCCTTGGGATGCCCGGTGCTGCCGGAGGTGAAGAGCAAGTAGGCGATCGCGTCCTCGGAGGGAAACCGCGGCGGTACCGAGGCCGCCGCCAGGTCTCCCTCACTGGCGGGGGCGATCACCGCCGGGGGATCCTCGATGCCCTCGAGCAGCTCGTCCAAGTGCTCCGCGCCAGACACATCAGCGACGATCGTGCGACAGCCGGAGCGCAACAGCATCTCGCGACAGCGCTGCGGCGGGAAGTGGGGATTGAGCGGTACGTAACCGTGACCGGCCCAGAGCGCCCCCAACACGCCGGCGAAGGCAGTTGCGCTGCGAGCGGCGTAGATCGCGGTCAGCGGTGGCGCATCATCTGGACTGCGCTCAGTGATCGCGGCGCCGATGCGGGCGGCGCGCTCGCCAAGCTCGGCGTAGTTGAATTTTTCGCCCCCAACCTCCAGGGCCGATCGCTCGGGAAAGACCTCAAGCGAGCGAGCAAACCCTGATAGCAAGCTCGTTTGCGAAGAATCGCTCACATCAGGAGAACGGCCAAACGCAACGGTTTCTTGTGACCGTGAACAAGCGTGGGAAGTATTGGGCCAACTAAGCCGTTAGTTGTGCATGAGCGTCACCGCCCCTGCCCCGCAGCCCACCCCCACTGCCGTTCCAGCCTCATCCGGACACAAGGATGGGCTGCGTGAAAAGCACGCCCACGCCGGCGTCGCGATGGCGATCGCAACGCTCGCTATGGGCGCCACCTCGGGCATCCAGGCGCTGCTCTACCTCAGCTCCTTCGGCATCAACGGCCGTACTGACGGCTTCTTCGTCGCCTTCGCCCTCTACACGAGCTTCGGCGTCTTCAGCCAGAGCATCCGGGTCACCTCGGCGCCGCTCCTGGTCGGCGAGAAGGCGCGGCTCTCGACCGGCGAGTTCGCGATCGCCCTCTGCGCGATCGCGATCCCGGTGACGATCGCAACGGTCCCGCTCGCCGGTCCGCTGGCGGCGCTGCTTGCACCGGGGCTCGGGGATGCCGGTCGAGGCGTCACCGAATCAGCCCTACCGATCCTCGGGGTCGCGATGGTCCTGCAGCTCTGGGCGGCCGGTGGAGCGACCGTCCTCGCCGTCCGCGACCGCTTCGACCGCATCGCCGCCGCCTATATCGCTGGCGCCGCATCCGGCCTCGTCGTCTACCTGGCGGTTTCGGGAAGCGCCGGCGAGCTCTCGCTGGGCTGGTCGATGCTGGCGATGGCCGTGGTCACCAGCGGCCTGATGCTTGAGGGCACCCGCGCCAGCCGCAGCGAGGCAAGTGCCAACGCTCGCCGGGCGAGCTTCGGCCTGAAGCGGCTGAGCCGCTGCGTCTGGCTCGTGCTCGGCAGCACCATGGTCTACCTCGCCTTCAACGGCCTCTACGTGGTCACCCTGGCCTTCGCCAGCAACTACAGCGCCGGCAGCGCGACCGTCCTCTCCTACGCCTACCTCTTCGCCAGCTACCTGGTCGCCGCCACCGGCTTTGCCCTCGGCATGTCGCGGATCGCCGATATGCGCCGTGGCGCCCTCGCCGACTGGCGCGAGGTGATCGCCGACACCGTGCCGGCCGGATTCCGCTACGCGATGCTGATCGTCGCCCCCGCCCTGGCTGCCCTGATCGCCGGCGGCGCGACGCTGATCGGCGATGTCCTGCCGTCGAGCTTCGATGCCTCGGAGGTCGCCCAGCTGCGGGTCTTCGGGGCGCTGCTCTGTGCCTGGACCGTCGCGGCGCTGTTGGTCAACCTGCTGCTGCCGGCGATGTTCGCGCTCGACCGGGCCAAGGTCGTCAACGCCCTGGCGATTCCGGTCTTCATCCTGCACGTGGGGATCACCGCACTCGGCGGCGCCCTCTTCGGCGCCAACGGCGTGGTCGGAGCCTTCTTCATCGTCCCGCTCATCTTCGCCGTCGTCCTACTCATCGTCGGCGCCGGCCGCGGCAGCGGGGCAATCGCCCGTGAGCTTGCCCGCGACGGCTTGCGCTTTGCCCTCTTTGCCGCCGCCTGCTATGGCATCGGAGCGGCGATCGGAACGGCAGTCGGGAGCGGGATCGAGACACCGCTGCTGACGGTCGGTATCGGCTCGCTCCTCTACGGAGCCCTGGCCGCCTTTCGCCTCGCCCCGGGGCAGATGCGCCTCCTCCTCGGAGCGGTACGACCCGCTTCGGCATGAACGTCGCAGTCCGCACCCCGCCGCGGCCCGCCGTCCCGGCTTCCCCCGAGCCCGGCACCGCTTCGACGGCGCGGCGAATCCGCACCAGCCCGGATGCGCTCGCGATCGCCGGCCTCACCTTCTTTTTCGCCCTGCTGGCGGCGCTGAGCTGGCGCAAGTGGGGCGTCCCCTCGGTTGACCCGGGGCACGAGCTGACCACGGCCGCCTCGATCGCCAGCGGCGGCGAGCCCTACTTGGACATTCGCTACTTCTACGGGCCGGTGGGCGTCTACGCCCTCGGCGGCAGCTTTGCCGTCTTCGGCACCAGCTTCACCACCGCCTTCGCCTTCGGCCTGGCCCAGACCGCGGCGATTCTCGCCGCCTTCTACGCGCTGGCGCGGCGCCTGCTGCCGGTCGTGCCGTCGTTCCTGGCGACGGCGATCGTCGCCACGATCGGGTTCTCCGGCACCGCCCTCAACTTCGTCCTCCCCCACACCAACTCGGCCACCTTCGGCATCCTCTTCATGCTGCTGATGCTGCTCGCCCTCTCGCGCGAGCGCCTGCTCCTCGCCGGCTTCGCCGCCGGCGTCGTTTGCCTGACCCGGCCTGAGTTCGCCGCCGTCGCCGTGCTCACCGCCGGCGCCTACCTGGTCGGGCAGGCTCGCCAGGACGGGATTCGCACGGCGCTGCGCAACCTGCCGCGGCTGGCGCTGCCGATCCTGCTCGTCGCCGGCGCCGTGCTCGGCATACTCGCCCACGACGCCGGCGCGGGGACGCTCTTCACCGAGAACCTCTGGCCGGTCGACTTCCTGCGCATCGCCGGCTTCAGCTCGCAGAACGCCTGGGCCCCGTTCGACCTCGAAAGCTTCGCTGCGACCCTGGCCCGCGCTGGCGTCTACTGCACCTTCTTGGCCGCGGCAATCGCCAGTGCCGTCTTCTTCGCCAGGGCCCGTGGTAGCGCGGGCAAGCTGCGCGCCCTCTGGCCAATCCCCGCCGCAATCGGCGGGCTGCTGCTGATCGGCGGCGCTTGGCGCGTCCTCGGCATCTGGGACGGCGCCCGCTCGGCGGTTCAGTACGAGTCGACCCACCTGCTGATTGGGATGAGCTGGCTGCCGGCGCTCGGCTTCGCCGCCTGCGTGGTTATCGCCGTCTGCTTGTTTAGGGGCGAAAAAGCACCGATCTCGGGCTCCTGGGGCTTCGATCTGGCCCTGGTCGCCGCCGCCGCGGCGCTGGGCGGTCGCGCTTATGACGCCTTCACCGCCGAGGCCTCTTACGCGCCCTACTACGCGGCACCGCTGGTGCTCCTCTTGGCGCTCCTCCACGACCGCCTCGGCAAGCGCTGGCCCCAGGCACGGACTGCCTCTTACGGCTTCTTGGCCGCCGTCGCGATCGGCCTCACGGCCTACGCCCAGATCGCCCTCTACCGCGACGACAGCGCCACGGTCCACACCCCCCGCGGCAGCTTCGTGACGACGCCGAAGGCGGCGCCCGCCCTGCAGGGAACGATCGACTTCATCGACAGCCACACCGCGCCGGGGGAACCGATCCTGGCGGTGCCGCTGGACTCCGGCCTGCACTTCATGACCAATCGCCCGCCCGCCCTCTACGACGCCATGTTCCTGCCCGGCCTGCTCGACTCGCGAGCCGACGAAGTGGCGGCGATCGCGCGCCTCAAAGCCGAGCACGTCCGCTATGCGGTGATCGATCAGCGCCGCTTCAGCGGCTACCGCTTCGAACGCTTTGGCGTCGACTACAACCGCCTCTTCGCCAGCTGGCTCACTCGCGGGGGCCGGCCGGTGGCGAGCTTCGGCGGCCCGCCGCGGGTCGGCGGCACCAACCCCTCCAACTTCTACACCGTCTACCGCATCGGGTATTGAATACCCGCTTGGGACCGTTCCGCCCCAATCGACGCGATGGACTCGACCACCCCAGATAACAACCCTGCCGCGCAGGCCCCCGCCCGCATTGCTGAGGTTCGAGGGCTGATCCTCGAGGCCTGTGGCCCGGCGCTCGCCGACTTCGGCATCACCGCGGCCGACGCCGCGGGCGACCTCGACCTGCGCGGCAGCGGCATGATCGACTCGCTGGGCTTCGTCGAGGTGATCGTCGCGCTCGAGGAGAAGCTCGATATCGAGATCGACCTCGAAGACCTCGACCCCGAGCAGATCACCGTCCTCGACCCGCTCGCCACCTATGTGGCCGGCCTTCTAGAGAGACCTCCGAGGAGCAGCGGATGAGGTACGAGTCGACCATGGCCGGCGCGCGGCGTCGTTTGCTGGCGCTGATCGCCCTCTACGGCCCCGGCGCGGAGACGACCCGGGTCCGCCTGCACCGGATGCGCGGGGTCAAGATCGGCTCCGGCTGCTTCATCGGCACCGACGTGATCATCGAGACCGCCTTCCCGCACCTGGTCGAGATCGGCGACCGGGTCGACCTCGGCATGCGGACCACGATCGTCGCCCACCAGCAGGGCGAGGTCGCCGATGAAAGCGAGCCCTCGGTGAAGATCGAAGACGACGTCTTCATCGGGCCCGGCGCCATCCTGCTTCCCCACGTTACGGTCGGCCACGGTGCGGTTGTAAACGCCGGCAGCATCGTCACCACCTCGGTACCACCACTGACGATGGTGCGCGGCAACCCCGCCGAACCGGTTGCCCGCTGTGGGGTGCCGCTCGGCCGCAGTACGCCGATGCGTGAGTTCTACCGCCAGCTGCGCCCGATCCGGCGCAAGTGACCGCTTCCCCCACCCCGATCGCGATCGGGGTCTTTCCGGCCGACGAGCTGGACCGGCGGCCGCTGCTTTTCGCCGCGCTCGAAGGGGTCTTTCCCGTGCGCTTCGAGGGCCGGCAGCCCGGCGAGCTGCGCGAGATCGACGCGGCGCTGGAGATCGGCGGCGTCGGGATCGCTGGCGCGACCGCGATCCCGCTGCTCTCGCTGCTGGTTGCCGAGCCGGTGACGGGCGGCAAGCAGGTCGTCCAGAACCTTGCCACGGCGCCCGAGCTGGACCGGCGATTGCGTGGGGCGGCGCTCCCCGATTCGCACCTTGGAGCAGCCCAGCAGGCCGCCAGCGCCCTGGCGGCGGATGCCGGCGCCCTCGTCCTGGCCAGCTGTGCCGGCGAGCCGACCTGGATCCGCTCCGGGCGCTCCGAGCAGGCCCTGCTGGGGCCCGCGGAGCTGGGGCCCGAGGAGGCCCTGCGCGAACGACTCTGCCTCAGCCGCAGCGCCGCCCTGCTGCCACTCGTGCACTTCCTGCGCCAGCTGAGCGCGCCGATCGACTGGCAACCGCCAGCCACCCGGGCCTGCATCCTCTTTGACGACCCCAACCTGCACTGGCCCTCGTATGGCTTCATCAAGTTGAAGGAGTTGAGCGAGCACACCCGTGCTCACGGTTACCACGCCTCACTGGCGATGGTCCCGCTCGACTCCTGGTTCGCTCACCCCGCTGCCGTGCGAACGCTGAAGCAGAGCGACGGCACCATCTCCCTGACCGTTCACGGCAACAACCACAACGGCGGTGAGCTGGGGCGGCAGGAGACCGAAGCCGACGGCTTGGCGCTGGCCGCGCAGGCCTTGCGTCGAATAGCCGCGTTCGAGCGGCGGACGGGGATCGCGGTTGACCGCACAATGGTCCCGCCCCACGAGGAGTGCTCGCAGGCAACCGTCGAGGGCCTGTCGCGCTGTGGCTTCGAGGCGATCACGATGACCCGGCCCTTACCGTGGCTCGCCAGACCGCCGCGCTCCTGGCTGGCCCGGTTGCCGGGTACCGACGCCCTGATTGGCTGGCGCCCCGCCGACTTTGCCGGCGCCCTGCCGGTTCTGCTTCGCCACCCCCTGCTCAGCCGCGACCCGCCGGAGCTGGTGTTGCGCGCCTTTCTCGACCAACCGCTGATCCTCTACGGTCACCACAACGACCTCGCCGAGGGCGGGCTCGACGTCCTGGCAAGCGCCGTCAACGAGGTCAACCGCCTCGGTGGGACCCGGTGGTGCTCACTTAGCGAGATCGTCGCCAGCAATTTCGAGACCCGGCTGCAGGGCTCACAGCTGAGCGTTCGCCCGCTGACGAGGCGGGCGCGGGTGGTGGTTCCCGATACGGTCGAGCAACTGCTGGTCGAGCTCCCCGCCGCCCACCCGGGGCCGGCAAACGAGCGGCTGATCGTCGACGGCCGGCCGGCCGAACACGGCGATCCGGTAGAGGTCGTGCCAGGGTCGACGGTCGAGCTGCGGCTTCAGGCCCACAACCTGGTCGACGTCGCGACCGTGCCCGCTCCCCGCCGCCAGCCAGGCGCGCTGGCGCGACGAGCGCTCGGCGAGGGCCGCGACCGCCTACTGCCCTTGTTCAGTCGCGCCCGCTGAGACCGGCAACATCCGGATCGGCGCGTCGACCGAGGTCGGCGGCGGCGCTCCGAAGGGCGGCTCACGGCGGCCGGTTAGGGTGCTCAGGGCGAGCTTTGAGGCGGCCCGGCGCTCGGCGCTACCGCCGACCCTGCGTGGCAGGATCGCCCGAGTTGCGTGGCGCGCCGCGACGGCGCCCAGATAGGCGTAACGGTGCGCGGTGGAGAAGTGCTTTTCGGCGTAGACGCGGCGGGCGAAGACGTCCTGCGCCACCAGCTTGGGCTTGACCCCGGCCTTGCCCGCGTGGTGGACGATCGTCATCCGCGGCGAGTGGATCACCTTCCAACCGGCCTGCTTGATGCGGATGCAGAGGTCGGGCTCGTCGCAGTAGAGGAAGAGGCGCTCATCCAGCAGGCCGGCGCTGAGCAGCGCCTCGCGGCGGATCAGCATGTAGGCGCCGGTCGACCAGTCGCATTCCAGCTCGCCCTCGTAAGCGGCAAGGTCTAGCTGGCGCTCGCCCAGACCGGCGGACGATGGCGAGAGGCTCTCCGGGATGAAGGCCTCGACGAAAGCCCGCCTGGCACTGGGGAAACGGCGCACGGTTGGGTAAAGCGCCCCCTCGCTGTCGAGCTGCTTAACCCCGACCAGGCCGATCTCCGGACGCGCGTCAAGCATCTCGATCAGCTCGCCGAAGTTGCCGTCGACGATTTCCGTATCCGGGTTGAGGCAGAGCGAGTAGCGCGAGGTGCAGGTCTCCAGTGCCCGGTTGTTGCCGTGGGCGAAGCCGCGGTTCTGACAGCTGACCACGCGCGCCTCGGGAAAGTTCCCCTCGACTATCTCGCGCACGCCGTCGCTCGATTCGTTGTCGACGACGACGACGTCGAGGCTGGCGCTGCCGGCGTGGGCGTAAACAGTGGTCAGGCAAGCATCGAGCCAGTGCGCCTCGTTGGTCGAGACGATGACGATCGAGAGATCGCGCTCGTTCTTTTGCTCGCCAAGCATCGCTTTCTACCTATTTAACGTGGTGCCGACAGCGGCTCTTGCGGGAGCAGCTCGGCCGCCGCCATGTAGCCCTCGAGCTGCTGGCGCCAGTGGGGCAGCGGCGTCAAGCCCAAGGCGTCGGCCCGGGGCCGGGCCAAGACACCGTTGAGCGGGCGCCGGGCGGCGCCGGGCTGGCGCTCGGTCACCGTCGGGCGTACCTCGACCTCGACGCCGGCCAGCTCGACGATCGCCTCGGTGAACTCGTGCCAGGAGCAGCTCCCGGACGCGGTCAGGTGCAGCAACCCGCTCGCATCCGCCTTGACCGCCTCGACCACGGCGACGGCGAGGTCCGCAGTTGCGGTCGGGCTGAGGCGCTGGTCGGCGACCACCGCCAGCTCACCCTGCTCGCGGGCGCGATCGATCATCCGGGTGACGAAGTTGCCGCCCTTGGAAGCGCTGCCGAAGCGCCCGTAGAGACCGCCGGTGCGGACCACCAGCGCGCCGGGAGCGTAGGTCAGGGCCGTGTACTCGCCGGCGAGCTTGGAGAGCGCGTAGATGCTCTGCGGCGAGGGAGCGTCGTGCTCCTCGTAAGGAGCCTCGGCGGCACCGTCAAAGACGTAGTTGGTGCTGAGATGGACCAGGCGCGCCCCGTGCTCGTCGCACAGCTCCGCCATTCGCTTGACCGCGGTCGCGTTGACGGCGAAGGACTGCTGCTCCTCGCGCTCGCAAACCTCGACGTTGTGGAAGGCGGCGCAGTTAAAGACGACGTCAGGCCGGGTCTCGGCGAAGACCCGCGCCAGAGCGTCGGCATCGGCGATGTCGAGCTCGGCATGGGAGCGCGCTTGGAAGTCGCACTCCCCGCCCAGCAGCGCCTCCAGGTCGGAGGCGAGCTGGCCACCACCGCCGGTGGCCAGCACTCGCTCGAATTCGAATCCGCTCACAGAACCCCCCCGAACTGCTCGACCCGGGGCTGAACCTCGCTCAGCAGCTCAAGCCAGCGGATGTTGTAGTGACGGGGGTCCGTCAGCTCCGCCGAGTTCGCCGTCGCCACCTCGTCGAGCAGTTCGGAGACCGCCTGCACGACCGAGCGACTGGGGATGAAGCCGATCCGGCTCGAGAGCTTCGCGTTCGAGCACTCGTAGTCACGGGTCAACTTCGGCGCCGGCTGCTCGGTCAACTCGACCTCACGGCCGAGCAGTTGAACCGAACCGGCAACCAGCATCGCCAGCTCGCGGATCTGGTAATTGGAGTGCATGACGTTGAAGATCTCGCCCCGGACCAGGTCCGCGGGAGCCTCCATCGCGGCGATCATCGCCTCCGCACAGTCACGCACATCGACCAGCGGGCGCCACATCCAGCCGCCACCGTGCAGGTAGAGCTTGCCGTTGACCAGGGCGTCCTTGACGAACGTGTTGACGACCAGGTCGAAGCGCATCCGCGGGCTGTAGCCGTAGACGGTGCCGTTGCGCAGGATCGTCGGGCAGAGCCCGGAATCGACCAGCTCGAGCAGCTTTTCCTCGCCGTAGCGCTTTGAGGTCGCGTAGGCGCCGCGCGGTTCAATCGGCGCGGTCTCGTCGTGCATGCCGGGCGGCAGACCGTCATACAGCGAGCAGGAGGAGGCGAAGATGAAGCGCTCGATGCCACGGTCCACGCAGGCCTGACCGAGCGTCTCGGTGGCGATCGCGTTCATCTGCCAGTTCGCCTCGGGGTCGTACTCGGCGGTCGGATCGTTGGAGAGGCCGGAGAGGTTGATCACCGCGTCGACGCCGTCAAGCGCCGTCGCCGGCATCTCGCGGACGTCGGCGAGGACCAGCTCGACCCGATCGATCACCGCGGCCAACGGCTGCTCGCCCCAGTACATGCGGTCGAGGATGCGGACGTTGTAGCCGCGATCGAGCAGGCGCGGGACCAGTACCGATCCGATGTAGCCGGCGCCGCCGGCGACGAGGATCGTCTGGCCCGGTTCAGGGGCCTCCGGCAGCAGCCCGTTGGAACGGGTGTCCTGCCCGGGAAGACTTGCCGGCTGTTTCTGGTTGTCTGGGTTCTGGGTCATTTCTATTCCTCCATCCAGGTTCAGGGTTGACTCGGAACCGGCGCCGAGTCAACGGCATCCGATCGTTGGGATCTGAGTGGTGCAAAGCTGCCTCTCGAGGCCGAGAAGCGATGCTTCAAGCGAAGTGCGCGCTGCTCGATCCCGTGCCAGGAAGCGAGCGCAAGCAGGTAGGCGACGGGAAAGGCGATCAGGGCGAGTAGAACTGGACTCGGCCCCGAGCCGCCCCAGAGCTCGTAGATCGCCTGTTGAACGGGAAAGGCGAAGAGGTAGATCCCGTAGGAGACGTCACCGGGGCGAGTCAGGCGACGCAGCCCGCCGGAAGAGCGGTACGCCGCGCAGAGCACCAGATAGGGGATCGCAATCAGCAGGACGGGACGCTCAAGCGGAGTGCCCAGCGAGAGGACCAGGGCCAGCAGCGAGGCCGCCGCTAGATCGAGGCGCAGCGGCACGCGATCGCGGTACCTGTAGAAGGCCGCGGAGACGAAGAACATCGCCGTCAGGTGGGCGGCAAGGCCGTCGGCGCCGCGGAGGAAGTCCAGCGGCGCGCCGAGCAGCGGCAGGTCGATCACACCGCTCGGAGCGATCGAGAGCGCGAAGAAGGCGACGGCGACCGGCACCACCGTGCGGCTCAGCAGTCCGATCAGCCCCAACAGTGCTACCAGGCCATAGGCGCGAACCTCAATCGGCAGCGTCCAGAGCGAGACGTTGACCGCGTGATCGGGGTGGGAGACGAAGACCCCGGGCAGGACGAGGGCGATCTCGTGGCCAAAGCCAGCTGTGCCGACGGAGACCAGGTTGTCGATCACGTAAGCCGGCGTGGCGGGATCGGTGAGGTAAGAGGAAACGCTGAGGTCGGTGACCAGTGGGCCGAGCGCGAGCGCGCAGAGCACGACGGTGACCGCCAGGGCGGGCAGGATGCGCAGCGCCCGCCGCACCGCGAAGCCGCGCAGGCTCGGTCGGCGCAGCCAGCTCATCGCGATCAGGAAGCCGCTGATCGCAAAGAAGACCTCGACGCCGAAGGTGCCCAGCGGCCAGTGGCCGATTCTCGGCTCGGCCGCGCCCGTCACCACAAAGGAGTGGGAGGCGAGGACCAGGGTGGCGCCCAGCAGCCTGAGCACGTCGAAGTTGTTCTGACGCTCACCTGCGCAAGCATCGAGAGTTGTCGCGGTCATCTCGTAGAAGAAACGAGGGCTCCCCGGGCCAACTTCCGCGAGCGCGAAAGCCAAAACCCGCCCCAATCGTTAGATTCCCCGCGATGAAACGCCTGGATTCGAAGATCGACGGCCCGATTCTCGTCCAACCCGTGGTGCACGGAGACCACCGTGGCTTCTTCCACGAGACCTACCGGCGCAACGTCTACGAGGAGCTCGGCATCACCGACGAGTTCGTCCAAGACAACCACTCGCGCTCGGGCAAGGGAATCGTCCGGGGCATGCACTTCCAGATCGGCGCCGGCATGGCCAAGCTGGTGCGCTGCTCGCGCGGCGCGATCCTCGACGTCGTCGTCGACCTGCGCAAGGGCTCGCCGACCTACGGCCAGTGGGAGGGCTTCGAGCTCGACGACGAGAACCTGCACCAGCTCTACGTGCCGATCGGCTTTGCCCACGGCTTCTGCGTGACCAGCGACATCGCTGACGTGATGTACAAGTGCTCGGGCTATTACGACGAGTCGATCGAGCGCGGCATCGCCTACAACGACCCCGAGGTCGGGGTCGAGTGGCCGCAGGACGTGGAGTTGATCCCCTCCGAGCGCGATGCCACCGCCCCCCGCCTCAGCGAGGTCGAGGCGGAACTTCCCTTCAGCTACTGAGGCAGGTCGCGCGCCGTCAGGCGGACCGGCGAGGTTGCGTCCTTGACCAGCAGCCCCGGTTCGCCGCTGCCGTCGGCGGGCACGGTGTAGACGTTGCGTTCGTCGGGGTAGACGAGGGTGTCGTCGTCCAGCCACTCGACCTGGTCGTCGATCGAGCGTTCCTCGGCGACGGCGTGGTCGGCCAGGGTCGCCAGGTCGAGCACGCGCAGCCGCCAGCGGGCCTCTTTGCCGATCCGGCTCTTGTAGGCGATCTGCTTGCCGTCGGGCGAGAGCGAGGGGCACTCGACCCCGTCGCGGAGTGTCCGCATCGTCTTGTCGCGGATGTCGCCTTCGACCAGGTAGTGGACGCCGCCGCTGCCCAGGGTGGCGTAGAAGCGATTGGAGTCCCGGGGATCGAAGGTGACCCCCCAGAAGTTGAAGTCGACCGCGTCGAAGGGCACGCCGTCCTTGCTCACCTTGAACTGCTCGAGCTGGCCGACCTGCTTGCCACTGGCCATGTCGAGGATCGTCGTGCGGGTGGAGAAGGCGGTCGGCGAGGAGAGGTAGGAGTCGCCGGTGACGAAGACGGTCATCGCCCCGTAGCGGCCGTCGCTGGAGACACGGGCTCGCGAGGGCAGCCCGGTCAGGGCGATCTCGTGCACCGTTTCCATCTTTGAATTGAAGACCTGGGCCGTGTAGTCGACGCCCGAGGGGGCGATGCCCATGCAGACGCCGTGGCCGGCGGCGTAGTAGACCCGCTCGCAGCTGAGGTCGCCCGGCAGCTGCTTGACATCGCCGTGCTCGACGATGAAGACGCGGCCGTTGAGGCGCGGGTTAGCCGGTTCGACCGCGCGCACCATCAGGTCGCTGCGGGCCAGCACCGCCCCCGCCTGCGGCCGCGCGTCGGTGGTGGTCTGGTTCGGGCCCAGGGCCGCGACGGCGACGTAGGCGCCGCCGGCGACGATGCAGAGGGCGACGAACGCGACGAGGATCTTGCCGTTGCGACTACGCATGCACCGGCGTCCGCTGCGAGCGCAGCAGCAACGGCACCGCGACGACGATCGCCAGGGCGAGCCCGGCGCCGAAGACGAGCACGGCGTTGTGCAATCCGAGCTCGAGCCAGAGGGCGCCGAAGACGAGTGAGGAGAGCAGGTTGCCGATGCTGACCACGGTGGTCAGCATGCCGAGCCCGCTCGCCTGCAGGTCCTCCGGCAGGAGCGCTCCGGCGATCGCCGCCAGCACCCCTTCGGTGGCGGCGAAGTAGCCACCGAGGCCGAGCAGGCAGAGGACCAGCAGTCCGTAGCCGAGCGAGCTCATCAGCAGCGCACCGTAGACGATGAAGAGGAGGGCATAGCCAGCCAGCAGGACCGGCACGCGCCCAACCCGGTCGGCGAGCTGCCCGACCGGGATCGCCAGACCCATGAAGGCGACCGCGGTGATCACGTAGAGCAGCGGGAAGACCGCCGGCGCGAAGTCGATCTTGCGCTGCAGGCCGACGTAGAGCATCGCGTCGGAGACGCTGGTCAGGGAGAGCACGGTGGCGGCGATCAGCAGCAGCGCGAAGCGCCGGTCCTTGACCAGGCCGGCCGCCGCGCGCAGCGACGGGGCGGGCTTGTCCTCGCGCGGCGCCCGTTTCGGCTTGCCCTGCACGGTGAGGATCAGCACGGCGACGCCGAGCACGGCGAAGAGCGTGCTGACGACGAAGACGGCGTCGAAACGGGCCGGCGCGACAAGCAGGATGCCGAAGGCGATCAGCGGGCCGAGCATGGCGCCGGCCGAGTCCATCGCCCGGTGCACGCCGAAGGAAGTGGCGAGGCCGGCTTTGCTGCTTGAGAGCGAGATCAGCGCGTCGCGTGGCGCCGTGCGGATCCCCTTGCCGATGCGGTCGAAGGCGACGATCGCGCCGATGCCGCCGATCGTGTTGCCGGCGGCGACCAGGGCCACCTTGCCCACGGCCGAGATGCCGTAGCCGGCGCCGGCCACCTCCTTGGGCTTGCGCCAGCGGTCGGCGACAAAGCCACTCGCCACCTGCACCAGCGCCGCTGCGCCGCGGTAGGTGCCATCAATCGCGCCCAGGGCCAGCGGGCTGGCGCCGAGACTGAAGACGAGGTACAGCGGCAGGATCGTCGCCACCATCTCCGAGGAGACATCGGTCAGCATGCTGACCATGCCCAGCATCACTACGTTGCGCGGCACGTTCAGCCGCGCCGAACGGCGGGCCCAGAGCTTGGGCTTGAGCAGGGCTTTTGAAGCTTCGACTTGGTACATGGCTCGCTAAGACAACGAGCCGACTAGTCCTTTTCTCGCACTATCGGACGAAGTGCCCGCGAGGCCGAGGCGATCGCCCACCTGGCCGGCGACCTCTTCGGCGAAGCCCATCACCGAGTCGCCGTTGAGCAGATAGGGGTAGATCTGGGCGTTGGAGGCGAGCGCAAGGCCCTCGACACCGGGCCAGAGCGGCGCCACCCGCTCTCCCCCGTCGCTGCGCAGCTGGTGCACCGGCTCGACCAGCTTGGCCCGCTGCACGGTCCAGTCGACCACCTCGTCGCGGCTGAAGCCGGGCGAGAGCCGGGCCAGGTAGTCGGTGAAGCGCCTATATATGGACTCGTCGTCCTCGCTCTGCTCGGGCGCGTCCGGATCGCAGTACTTCGGCAGGTAGACCAAGTGGAGGCCATCGGTGTGATCGGTTCCCAACACCTGGGAGGTCTCGATCGCGCTCGTCACCGGCGTCGGCTCGGTGATGTTGATCGCGTAGTAGGGAATCAGCGAGCGCGGCACCTTGATGATCGTGCAGACGCAGCCGAGCCAGCGCTGCGGGTAGGGCGCCAGCAGGCCCTGGTGGCGCTCGGGCAGCAGGAAGCGCAGCGCCGGCGGCTGCAGGGTGGGGATCGTCAGGTCGAAATCGAGCGTCTCCCCCTCCAGCTCGACCCCGGTGACGGCGCCCTCGGCATCGGTCGCCAGGCCCTTGACCGGGGCATTGGTGCGCGCCTCAACCCCGAGCTCTTCCGCCCGCGAGACCATCGCGTCGATCAGTCGCTGGTGGCCGCCGACGATGTAGCCCATTTCCTCGCCGCCGCCCTTGCCGCGGGCGCCCGACATGCGCCGCGTTCGGGCCCAAAGGTAGGTCGCCGGCAGGCCCGAAGGATCGCCGTCGAAGCGCGAGTCGAGCAGCGGCTTCCAGATCCGCTCATAGACCTGGCGGCCGCAGTGGCGCCGCAGCCAGGTCTCCAGCGGAATCTGCTCGAGCTTGTCGTAGGAGCTGCGCAGCTGACACTGGGCAACGAACCAGCCCAGGCGCAGGCGCGCCGGTGGGCTCAGCGGCGAGAAGCGCAACAGATCGCCGATGCCGTTGAAATCGTGCATCTCGCCGTTGGCAAAGAAGCCGGCGCCGACCGGGGTGAAGCGCAGCTGATCACCGAGGCCTACCTCCTCGGCCATCGCGATCATGCGCGTGTCTGCCGGCGTGATCACGTGGTAGAAGCGATCCACCTGGTGACCGCCGAAGTCCATCGTCCCGGCCAGGCCGCCGAGACTGGGGCCGCGCTCGATCACGGTCACCTTGGCGCCGGCCTGGGCCAGGCGCAGAGCGAGCGAGGTGCCGAGCACCCCGCCGCCGACGATGCCGACCTTGGGTGGCTGTGGGCTCATCCCGGCTGTGCGACCGGCTGCGGCTCAGCAGCGGCCGTAACCGCGGCGGGCGCCTCGTCGGGCACCGGCCGCGGCGCGGTCACCTCCGCCAAGGGTGACACCGGCGGCGGCTGGATGCGGCCGACCATCTGCGCGGCCATCACCCGGAAGTAAGCAAGCACGGTCGGCTTCAGCTGCATCTTCGACTCACCCTTGCGGGTCGTCCAGTCATTGGTGGTCGGCACCTCGGCAACACTGGCGCCGGCGTTGTAGAGCTTCAGCAGCAGCTCGACGTTGGCGGCGAAGCCGGGCTCGCGCACAAGCAGGTAGCCGTAGGTGTCGGCGGCGCGGCGCAGGGTACCGGCGCGGTAGACGCGGTAGAGCGAGGAAAGCGTGTGGATCTGGCGCAGCCCGCCCAAGTAGCGGAAGGTGTTGGAGACCGACTTGCTCGCCGCCAGACGCCAGCCGGCGACGCCGACGATCTTGCCCCCCGGCGCGTAGACCGAGGCGAGCACAACGTCGGTGCCCCGGTCGAAGACTTCCATCATCCGCGGCAGGTCGGAGAGGTCCGAGGTCGTGTCGGCCTCGAGGGTGACGATCGCGTCGTCATCGGAGGACTCCTTCAGCGCTGAGCGGATGCCGGTGTTGATCGCGGTGCCGAGACCACGGTTGACCGTGTGCTGGACGACCGCCAGGTGCATGTCGCGGGCGTGCTCGCGGATCACCTCGGCGGTGCCATCGGTCGAGCCGTCGTCGACGATGATCACGCGGGCGCCCAGCTCGCGCGCCACCGGCGCCAGGTCGGCAAGCAGCTTGGGGATGTTTTCCGCCTCGTTGTAGGCGGGGATGACGAAGCGGATCACACCAATACCTCCAGCGGCCGGGGAACGGGAATGTCAAGCAGCTCGACCGGGCGGCGGACCGCGGCGGACTCGCGCATCGCCAGGGCGGCGGCAAGCGCCTTGACCCCGTCGTGGGCGCTGACGGGCTCGGGAGTGTCGTCGAGCACGCAGCGGCAGAAAGCTTCCAACTCAGCGCGCAGCGGCTCGGCCTTGGCCAGCGAGAAGCGCACCGCCGCACCCTCGCCATCGCCGCGCAGCATCGAGAGTCCGTCCCAGTGCAGCGGCGCACTGGGCGACTCGACGAACCAGACGTCCTGGGTGATGTAGCTGGCGCGGAGCAAGCCGTTCTCGCCGATCAGGGCGATCTCGCGCTTCTTCTCCGGGGTCAGCCAGTTGACGTCGAGCAGGCCGAGCGTGTCGCCAGTCTCCGTGGGGCCGAAGCGGGCCATGCAGGTGAGCAGGTCCTCCTGGGAGCCGTGCAGGAAGCGACCGCCGTCGGCGTAGATCTCACCGATCTGGCGATCGAGCACGTGCTGCATCACGTCAAGGTCGTGGGTAGCGAGGTCGATCGCGACACCGGTGTCCTGGATCCGCGTCGGCAGCGGCCCGACCCGGGTCGTGTGGGCGCGATAGACGTTGCCGAGTCGGCCGTCGGCGACCAGCTCGCGCAGCTTGGCGACGGCCGGGTTGAAGCGCTCGACGTGGCCGACCATCAGCTTGCGGTCGGCCTCCATCGCCGCCCCGCGCATGCGCAGGGCGTCGGGAAGGGTGGTCGCGATCGGCTTCTCGACCAGTACGTGCAGGTCCGCGGCCAGGGCCTCGAGGGCGACCTCGGCGTGGTACTCGGAAGGGCAGGCGATCGAGACCGCGTCCAGTTCGTCGGCGCCGAACTCGATCAGCTCGCGCCAGTCGGAGAATTCGACCGCCCCGGTTCCCGCGGTGGCTCGCCGGCGCGATTCCTCATCGGGCTCGGCGACCGCGGCCAGGTGGGCGCAATCGATCTGCGAGTAGTTGCGGACGTGGAACGCGCCCATGCGCCCACAGCCGACGACACCGATTCTCAGCTGCTCAGACAAGGGTTCCCTCCACGGCCGGCTCGAGATGAGCGACGGTCAGTTCGGCAATTCGCTTGGCGGCGTTGCCGTCGCCAAAGATCGGTGGGCGCTCCTGCGGCTGTGGCTTGGCCAGCGCGTCGCGGAACTTCTCCGCGTCGACGCCGACCAGGGTGTTCCAGCCGGTGGAGACGGTCTCGATCCACTCCGTCTCCTCGCGCATCGTGATGCAGGGCACGCCCCAGAGATAGGCCTCGCGCTGGACCCCACCGGAGTCGGTTGCGATCGCGACCGCGTCGCGCTCCAGGGTCAGCATCTCTGTGTAGGTGACCGCGTCGCGCACCTCGACATTGGCGGGAACCTCGAGGCCCCAGGTCTCGAGGCTCTTGCGGGTGCGCGGGTGCAGCGGGAAGATCACGCGATGCTCGGCCGCTCGCAGACAGGCGAGCACGGCACCGAGCCGCTCGGGGGAGTCGGTGTTGTAGTTGCGGTGGGCGGTGGCGAGGATGTAATCGCCCTCCTCCGCTCCCTCGCCGAGCCGGTCGCGGGTGGAGAGCAGCACGTCGGCGAGAACGTCGCCAGTTACCTTGACCGTGCCCTCGATTCCCTCCGAGAGAAGTGTTTGACGCGCGTGCTCGCAGGGAGCGAAGAGCAGGTTGGAGATCCGGTCGGTCTCGATCCGGTTGGCCTCCTCGGGCATGTCGTCGCGGTAGCTGCGCAGGCCGGCCTCGACGTGGAGCAGTTGCACCCCGGCCGCCACGGCGGCGCGGGCGCCGGCAATCGTCGCGTTGGTGTCACCGCGGACCAGCACCCCATCGGGCCGCTCTGACTCGATCACCCGGGCGATCCGGTCTTGAGCAACGGTGACGCTCTCGCTATTAGGCAGTGAGCCGACACCGAGGTTGTGTTCAGGCAGCGGCAGGCGCAGGTCGGCGATCTGCAGATCGGAGAGCGCCGGGTCGTAGTGCTGCCCCGTGTGAACCAAGATCTCCTCGACGCAGCCGTTGAAGGCGAGCGAGAGTGGTGCGGCCTGCACGATCTCGGGACGGGAGCCGATGATGGAGACGATCCTGGGTGCCATTGCTCAATCAACGGGCGAGCGGCTGAGTTTTTGCGCGCCTGGGCAACTTCACCTAAAAATTTTCTGACTCGAACCTTTTTCCGACTTCCTCCAGCCGGCCGGTGCAAGTGCTGGCGCTCAACGGCCGTTTGTCAAATAGCGATATGGAGGCACACGAACTCACTCACGAGCAGCCCCTCGATCGCACCGCCGGCGAACCGCTGCTGCCGGCCGTCGCCCGGCGCCTGCTTGACCTGGTTGTCGCCGGGGCGGTGATCGTCCTGTTCTCGCCAATCCTTATAGCGATAGCGATCGCGATCAGGATCGACAGCCGCGGCCCCGCCCTCTTCCGCCAGCGTCGCGTCGGCTACGGAGAGCGTGAGTTCACAATTTTCAAGTTCCGCAGCATGCGCTCCGACGCCGATCCGGGCGGCCACCGCGACTACGTCACCGCCCTGATTAAGGGCAGGGAGGCCAACGGCGGCAAAGAGAACCTTTACAAGCTCGCGGTCGATGACCGGATCACTCCAATTGGCCGCTGGATCAGGCGCTGGAGCCTCGACGAGCTGCCGCAACTCTTCAACGTCGTCTCCGGCGACATGTCGCTGGTCGGACCGCGGCCGGCGATCCCTTACGAGGTCGCCGAGTACCCAAGCTGGTACCTGGACCGCTTCGCCGTCAAGCCCGGACTGACCGGCCTCTGGCAGGTCAGCGGCCGCAACGAGCGCACCTACGAGGAAATGGTCCGGCTCGACATCGACTACGCCGAACGGCGTTCCTTGCTTCTTGATCTTTCAATCCTCGCCCGCACGCCCTTCACGGTGCTGGCCAGAAGGGGGGCGGCATGAATCCAGCAAATGCAATCGGGACGATGGTGGTCGGCTACGGCTACTGGGGACCGAACATCGTCCGCAACGTGGTCGACCGGCCCGAGTTCCGCCTGATGGGCCTCTGCGAGCTCGACGAGAGCCGCATCAACGACTTCCGCCGCCGCCACCCGGGCGTCTGGATCGAGCGCGACCTCGATACGGCGCTGGCCGACCCGCGGGTCGAGGCGGTCGCGATCGCGACCCCGCCCCACACTCACTTCCCGCTGGTCAGTCGCGCTCTTGAAGCCGGTAAGCACGTCCTGGTCGAGAAGCCGCTGGCGCGGCGCTCCGAGGAGGCGGCCCAGCTGGTCGCGATGGCCGAGGAGCGTGACCTGGTGTTGATGCCCGGCCACACCTTTCTCTACAGCCCCGCGGTCAACAAGGTCCGCGACCTGATCCAGGAAGACGAGCTGGGCGAGATCTACTTCGTCACCTCCTCGCGCATGAACCTCGGGCTCTACCAGCCCGACGGCGTCGTCCTCGACCTGGCGCCGCACGATCTCTCGATCCTGCTGCACTGGCTCGGTAAGCCGCTGGTTGAGGTCTCTGCCAACGGCCGCAGCGTCTTCCGCGAGAGCATCCACGAGACCGCCTTCCTCACCCTGCGCTTCGAGGGTGGAACCCAGGCCAACGTGCAGCTCTCCTGGCTGGCGCCACGCAAGCTGCGCCAGATGAACGTGGTTGGCAGCAAGCGAATGGTCCAGTACGAGGACACCGCCTCTGACGACTCGGTCCGCATCTATGACCGCGGGCTAGATTTCGATGCCCCACCCGCGAACTTCGGCGAGTACCGCCTGACTTACCGCACGGGCGACATGATCGCCCCGCGCCTGCAGGCCCTGGAGCCCCTTGGCCAGGAGCTAAGCGACTTCGCCTCGGCGATCCGCGAGGGCACCACACCGGTCTCCAACGGCCGCCTCGGAGTCGAGATCGTGCTCGGCCTTGAAGCGCTCGAGCAGTCGCTGCACGCCCAGGGAGAACCGGTTCCGGTTGCCTCTGTTGACAGCGTGCTCAGTGCTGCCCGCGGCGAAGTCACAACCGTTTAGGGCCCTCGCGGCGTTGGTAGACGGGCCTCCAGGCGCGTTGCCCCAGGCAGAGCCGCCCGGCCGCGGTCCTGAGCAAATAAGGGGCTACGCCGTTACGGTGTTGCCAGGCGGCGTGAGGCGGTCCAGTTCGGCGAGATAGACCAGGACCGAGTGGGCTGCTAGCTGGCTCACGGTTGTTTCCTGGCGGCGCGCCTCGCGCCGTAGGAGCTGCCAGGTGCGCTCGTCGAGGGTCACGTCCACAACTGTGGCCGGTTCCGCAGAGATGCCCTCCAGGGGCCCTCCAGGTAGCTCAACCGGGGCGCGCCCGGACTCGAGTCGTTGGGTGAAGTCACTCAGCGCCGCGCGCACGCCAGTGGCGATATCGGCGTCGAGATTGGCCTCGATTCCGTTGCAAGCAAATGTTCCGAGAGGGACTTTCACGCTGTGCACCACTTATTACAACTATTCGCATGCCCAAGATTTTCACCTCATTTCCCTCAATCCTCCTAACTTCAGCCCCTGATACCTGTGCATTTGCAGCCACTTGAGCCTTGGGGCTGAGATTTAGACGAATATTGGGCATTGACTTTCAGACGAAGGGCCACTATTTCTTCGGGCCGCGGCTATTTGAAGCTTCTTCTTATTTTTCGGTAGTTGCGGATATTTCGTCATATGAGAGTTTGCGTTTTGGGAGAAGTTTCTTTTCCAAGACGCAGGGGTCAGAAAAGCCCCGTAATGCAGACAAAGCAAAACAACGCGTCTGGAGGACGCTGTGACCAGTCGTGATACAGAGCTTCGCCCAAATAACTTGACGGGCTTCCCCGAGGCCTCAAACTCAGCGTCTGGAAACAGTCGTCTCGTCCTGCAAGCTATTGAGCGTGCCCAAGCCGGTGACAGCGAGGGCTTGCACTTCTTGTACGTGCGCTATGCACCCGACGTTCAACGCTTCGTCAACAGCCTGGTCAAGGACCACCACGAGGCTGAAGACATCACCCAGAACATCTTTGCCAAGCTGATGAAGGCGATCAACAAGTACGAGCCCCGCGAGGTGCCCTTCGCCGCCTGGATCATGCGGGTGGCACGCAACGCGGCCCTGGACCACCTGCGTGCCAGGCGCGCGGTGCCGACCGAGGAAGTGCGCCTTACCGACAGCGGCCAGGCTCAGATGGGCCAGGAGCGCGGCCGGGACCTCCGCCTGGCGCTCGAGGAGCTGCCCGAAGATCAGCGCGAGGTGCTCATCCTCAGGCACATCGCCGGCCTCTCTCCGGTTGAAATCGCCGCCACACTGAAAAAGTCAGAGAGCTCCGTCCACGGCCTTCACCATCGCGGCCGGCGCACCCTGCAGGAAAAGCTCACTGAACTGGGCGCCTCGCCAGTGGTCGCGCCCAGCGTTTAGTCCGCCGCCTCAGCCCTCGTCGAGAATCCGCTCGGTGAGACGACCAGCATCGAGCTCGGCGGCGTAGTAAAGGGCAGCGTGCTCGAGTAGTTGGGTGACGCTCACGCGTTGCCGCGAGGCCTCCGCTCTCATCTCACGCCAAAGCGCGTCCTCGATCTCGAGCTCGACCTCTATCTCCTCCTCGGGGCTCCCCTCGCGAAGCAGATCGGGGTATGACCAACCCGTACCGCCCCCACCTTTTTCCTTCAGGTAGAAGCGGATCACCCTGAGAACATCGTCTGAGCTCGGCTCGGTGCCGCTGGCGGATTCAGCGTCCCCAGCGTCACGCTGATGCTTCCAAGCCAGCATCCCGCCCGCAAACGTGCCCAATCTAACCCTGACCGTCGTCATCACCGATCGCTCCCCCTCCGCATTGCCACCGCAAACTTGGCCCGCTGGCTCATCCTATCCTTCCTTGCCCAAAAGCGACAGGTTTTAGGCAAGAACGCTGATCTATCGGGGGCTTAGTGACCAGTTCGGCCAATACCGGGCCCGCTACTAGGCCGCTGGGGTTATCCGGTAGGCGTCGAAGACCGCGTCGACGTTGCGCAAACGGGCGATGCACTGCTTGAGCTGCTCGGTGTCGCCGACCTCGATCACGAAGGTGTTTTTCACCATCGGGTGGTTGGTCGTGCAACTTGCGCCGATGATGTTGATGCCGGCCTCCGAGAAGGTGCGCGAGAGGTCCTCGAGCAGGCGAGTGCGATCGTAGGCGTCGATCTGCAGCTCGACCCGGTAGGAGGACTCGTTCTCGCCGTCCCAGCTGACCTCGACGAACCTTTCCGGCGCCCGCTTCAGCGCCTTCATGTTCTTGCAGTCGGTGCGG
>DATMIH010000192.1:0-2570 GCA_035554595.1 Solirubrobacterales bacterium | reverse complement strand
CCCGGCCGCGTGCTCAGCCGCGAGACCCTGCTCGAGCACGTCTGGGGCGACTCCGAGTACCGCGACCCGCGCACGGTCGACGTCCACATCCGCCACCTGCGCGAGAAGCTCGAGAGCGATCCGAAGGATCCCGAGTTCCTCTTCACCGTGCGCGGCGTCGGCTACCGCTTCCGCGAGTAGGCACCCCTATGCAGCGGTTCAGGCCCCCCAACCTGGGCAACCGGATCACCCTGATCGCGGTCGGCATCGCGGTCGGCACGACGCTCTTGATCTACGTTTACACGGTCGCCATCGGCGGCGCCGCCAGCGGCATCGGCAGCGTCAAAGGGCAGATCCTCATCGCCGGGTGCCTCGCCATCCTGATCTCCACTGGGATCGGCATCTACTACGCCCGCCTTGCCGGCTCAAACATCCGCCGGCTCGAGGACGCGGCCCGCAAAGTCGCCGACGGCAATTTCGAAACACCGATCCCGATCTCAGCCGCCGGCCAGCTCGGTCAGCTCGCCCGCACCTTCAACGAGATGCAGCGACGCCTCGCCGAGCTCGACAGCGCCCGCAAGCAGTTCATCGCCAACGCCTCGCACGAGCTGCGCACGCCGATCTTCAGCCTCGGCGGCTTCGTCGAACTGCTCGAGGAGGAGGACCCGAGCCCCGAGGAGCGGGCCGAGTTCGTGCGCACAATGCGCGAACAGATCGTCCGCCTGACCAAGCTCACCGCCGACCTGCTTGACCTCTCTCAGCTCGACGCCGGGGCCGTGGCGATGAAGAGCCGCGACGTCGACCTCGGCTCGCTGGCGCGCGAAGTGGCGCGCGAGTTCGGTCCCCGGGCCGACCGGCGGGGCTCGCGGCTGGAGCTGCGCACGCCCGACCTGCCGGTGATCGCCAGCGCCGACCCCGACCGCGTGCGCCAGGTCATCCGTATCCTCCTCGACAACGCCCTTACGCACACGCCCGAGGGCACCAAGGTGACCGTGACCACCTACTCCGTCAACCGCCGCGCCGAGCTGACCGTCTCCGACGACGGTCCTGGCATCCCGCGCCGCGTCCACAGCCGCATCTTCGAGCGCTTCTACACCGCCGACTCCGCCGGCGGCTCCGGGCTCGGCCTGGCGATCGCCCGCGAGCTCGCCCAGCGCATGGAGGGCCGCGTCGCGATCGCATCCAGCAAGCGCTTCACCGCCTTCACGCTGGACCTGCCGCGCTCGCGCGCAGCGGTTGCCGAACCGGCACCGGCGGCCCCGAGTAGGGCAACGGCGTGAAGGGTGCAACGCGAAGCGGCCCCATGAGGACCGTAAAACGTTGCAGTACCGCTGTGGCGAGTCTGGCGGTAGTACTCGCGCTCGGTGGGTGTGGAGGAGGGAGCGGCGAGGTCGCGCGTCAGACGACGACCGTTACCGAACCCGCACCCCAGGTGGCCGTGCAGACCGCCGAGCACGGCTTCGATGCAGCGCGGGTCTTCCGCGAAGCCTCACCGGGCGTGGTAACGATCCGCTCGATCTTCCGCGGCGAAGGCGGCGCTGCCGAGGGCTCGGGCTTCGTGCTTGACAGCAAGGGCCACATCGTCACCAACGCCCACGTCGTCACCGATGAATCGACCGGCACGCGCAAGGCCGCCAGGGAAGTCTTTATCGAGTTTCCCGACCGCAACACCGTGCCGGCGAAGATCATCGGCTTCGACCCCTTTGCCGACGTCGCCCTGTTGGAAGTCAAGCCCGACGGCTTCGAGCTGCACCCGCTGAAACTGGGTGACGACAGCGATCTCGTCGTCGGCCAGCCGGTGGCGGCGATCGGCAGCCCCTTCGGCGAGGAGCAATCGCTCTCGGTCGGCATCGTCTCGGCAACCGACCGCTCGGTCGAATCGCTGACCAAGTTCCAGATCTTCGGGGCGATCCAGACCGACGCCTCGATCAATCCCGGCAACTCCGGCGGGCCGATGCTCGACGCCGGCGCCCGCGTGCTCGGCATCAACGAGCAGATCGAGACCGACTCGGGCTCCAACTCCGGCGTCGGCTTTGCCGTGCCGGTCTCGGCGATCAAGCGCTCCGTGGCCCAGTTGGAAGACAAGGGCGAAGCCGAGTACGCCTACATCGGCGTCGCCACCCAGGCGGTCTACCCCCAGCTTGCCGACAAGCTCGGCCTCGACACCGACCATGGCGCTCTGCTCTCCGAAGTAGTGCCGGGGGGGCCCGCCGACAAGGCAGGGCTGAAGGGCTCCGACGGCAAGCTCACCTTCCAGGCAACCCCTTACGAAACGGGAGGCGACGTGATCCTCGCGATCGATGGCCACCCGGTGGTGCAGCCCGACGATCTCGCCCGCTATATCGCCACCCACCAGCCCGGCGAATCCGTGAAGCTCGAGGTGCTGCGCGACAACAAGCGCGAGCAGGTCAGTGTGACGTTGGGCAAACGACCGCAGGGCTAAAGCACGTGCGACCGCCGGGCGATGTAGAACTCCCGGATGCTTCAGGAAGTCTCACTAGGCCACAAGTCCCTCGCCGACTACACCCACATCGCCGGCAAGGAGACGATCGAACGGATTCGCGAGCTGGCGGAGCCGATGAAGGGCCACC
>DATMIH010000191.1:0-18374 GCA_035554595.1 Solirubrobacterales bacterium | reverse complement strand
GTCGCCGCTGCGCTCGCGCTCGGCGAGGAGGCTCTCCATCTCCTCCTTGCGCACGCCCTTGACGTAGCCGAGGCCGATCCGCACGCTGAGCTCGCCTTCGATCGGCTCGGCGTGGCAGAGCACCCGGCTGCGGTTGGCGTCCGGGCCGAGCACCTGAATGTCGCGACGCTGAGCCTCGTGCACGAGGGCATCGGGCGGGTAGAAGCCCATCGGCTGCTCGTTGAGCAGGCCGCAGAGAAACTCCTGGGGACGGTGGATCCGCAGCCAGGCCGACTGGTAGGCGAGCAGGCCGAAGGCTGCCGAGTGAGCTTTGGGAAAGCCAAAGCCGGAGAAGCCCTGGATCTGGTCCCAGACCCTCCCCGCAACCTCCTCGGGCACGCCGTTCACCTCCACGGCACCAGCGATGAAGCGATCGTGATGAGCCTGCATCGCCTCCTCCGAGCGCTTGCGGCTCATCGCCCGCCGCAGCGAGTCCGCTTCGGCGGGGCTGAAGCCGGCGAGAGCGATCGCCACTTCGATCACCTGCTCCTGGAAGACGATCGCTCCCAGCGTGCACTCGAGCACCGGCGCGAGCAGCGGATGCTCGTAGGGGACTGCGAAGTCGGGATCCTCGCGCCGCCGCTTCAGCCGCTCTATATAAGGGTGCACCGCGCCACCCTGAATCGGCCCCGGCCGCACCAACGCCACCTGCACGGTGAGGTCGTCGAGCGTTTCGGGCCGAGTGCGGGGCAGCATCGACATTTGGGCACGGCTCTCGATCTGGAAGACGCCGGTGGTCTCCGCCGCCCGGATCGACTCGAAGGTCCTCTCATCGTCGAAGGGGATGCGCGAGAGGTCGAGGCGCTCCCCCCGCGTCCGCGCCACTTCGTCGACGCAGCGCTCGACCGCGGAGAGCATGCCCAAGCCGAGCAGGTCGATCTTGAGCAGGCCTGCATCAGAACAGGAGTCCTTGTCCCACTGGATGATCTGGCGCCCCTCCATCGCCGCCGGCACCACCGGGCAGACGTCGATCAGCGGCCGGGTCGAGATCACCATGCCGCCGGAGTGCTGGGAGGCGTGGCGGGGCAGCCCCATCGCCTCGGGGCAGAGTCGCAACAGCACCCGCCAGCGCCTGTCGGCTGCGCGCTCGGGCCCGATCGCGGCGACGACGTCCTTCCCGATCTCACCGCTGCGCTCGTGGAAGCCGACCATGCCGGCGACTTTCTCGATCTCTTTTTGTGGAAGACCGAGGGCCTTGCCGAGGTCGCGCACGGCGCCGCGCGGGCGGTAGGTGGGGAAGGCGGCGACCAGAGCCGAGTGGTCTGCGCCGTAGCGCTGGTGCACGCGCGGAATCAGCACCTCACGGATATCGCGCGGGAAGTCGAGGTCGATGTCGGGCATCGTCGCGCCTGCCTGCTTGCCGACCTCCTCGTTGAGGAAGCGGCTCGAGTTGAGGTTGTTGGCGATCGGATCGATGTGGGAGAGGCCGGTGAGGTAGCAGACGACTGAGCTGACGCTGGAGCCACGCCCACGCCCCGGAGGCATCGCCGCGCGGGCCGAGTCCCGTCCCCGCACCTCGTGAGCAACCGCGCGGGCGAGCTCGAGCAGGTCGTGATGGAGGAGGAAGAAGCCGGAAAGGCCGAGAGCGCGGATCGTCTCCAGCTCCTCCTCGAGCTTTGCTTCCGCCTTCGGCTTGTACTCGGGCTTGGGCCCGTAGCGCTCGATCAGCAGCGCCCGGCAGAGCTCCCCCAACTTGCGGTCGACTCCGGGCTCCTCTTCGCGCGGGTAGCGGTAGCCGAGCTCGCGGCTGAGGTCGAACTCAAGCCGCTCGGCAACGCGCAGGGTCTCGGTGACGGCGTCGGGATGGTCGGCGAAGCGCGCCGCCATTTTCCGCGGCGAGGCCAAGGCCGAGCTGTGGTTGCCGCGGCGCAGCGGCTCAGACTCCTCCAACGTCATCCCCAGCCTCACGGCGACGAGGACATCCTGCAGAAAAGCTCGCCGCTTCCCGTGCGAGTGGACGTTGCCGGTGGCGACAGCTGGCACCCCTAGGCGTTCGGCCAACCCGGCCAGCCACTGGTTGCGAGCGCGGTCACGGCGCCAGAAGGGCCGCTGCAGCTCAACTCGGAAGCGGTCCCGCCCGAAGGCCCTGAGCAGCCCCCGGGCGGTCTCCGCTCCCCTCGCCGCATCGCCCCTCTCCAAGGCAGCGGCAAGCATTCCCGACCCCGCGCAGCCCGAGAGGCAGACCAATCCGCCGGCGTGCTCTTCGAGCTGTTCGACGCTCACCGACGGCTGGCCGGCGCTGCGCTGGGGGGTCTCGCGCGTGTGGGCGTGCGCGGCGGTGAGCAGGCGGCAGAGGTTGCGGTAGCCGCTCGCGTCTTCGACCAGCAGGGTGAGGTGCGGGTGCTGAGCTGCCGCGAGCCCCACCGTCACCTCCGCGCCAGTTATCGCCCTGAGGTCGGGCTTGCCGGCAGCTGCGAGGTCCTTGCAGGCCTGGATGAACTCCATCGAGCCCCAGACCCCGTCGTGGTCGGTCAGCGCGAAGCTCTCGTAGCCGAGATCCGCGGCGGCACTCGCCAACTCGCGTGGCGTCGAAGCCCCGTCGAGGAAGGAGAAGGCCGAGTGAGCGTGCAGCTCTACGTAAGGTGCCTCGGCTGCCATCAACCACGCTGCCGGTACCAGCGTTTGCTGACGATGCTGCGGAAGACGACCAGGTTGCGCCCGTCGTCAAGCACCAGCTCGAAGTAGTGACGACCGAGCGGATTCGGCGTCCACCAGCGGTCCTCGACCACCCACTCCTCCCGCACCGCCTCAACCGCGACGCCGTCGACCGCTAAAGGCTTACCCGCCCGGTCAGCCTCGACCCGCACCGGTCGCGGCACGTAGAGCCTTCGCAATCCTGGAGTCATACGAACGTATGTTCGTATGACTATGCAAACGGAGTCAAGCCCAAGCGTCGCCCTTAACAAGGGAAGCTAAGCGGCGGCTTCGCCGGGGCCGTTGAGACGGTCGAGGACGCTGAGGACAGCTCTCGTGTTCGCCCGAATCTGTTCCGTGTTTTCTTCCATCTGCACGATCAGCCTCGTGTAGACCTTCTCATTGCGAAGCAGAATCTCGCGGTTGAACTCCCGGGTCTCCTCTTCTCGGGCTTCGGCCTTTTCAGTGAGCGCTCTGGTTTCCTGGTTAGTGAGCTGGAGCCGCGCCTCACGCTCTTTGCTCTCCTCATCGCGCTTTTCCATGTAGCGATCGAACTCCTTCTTGCGCTTCTCCTCCCGCTGCAAGAACTCTTCATGTCGCCGCTCGGACTCTTCATGCCGGCGGGCAGACTCCTCTCGCTGGTGCTGGATGAGCTCGCGAAGGCTCTCTTTGCGGCGACTAAGCATGGAACGTATTGTCGCAGGCCGTTACGCGCTCGTGGCGCGCGGAACGTCACGGCAGTGTCATTTCCGCTGCGCCAGAAGCGCTACAGCCGACCCGCGGCCGGAGTCAGCATCGTCCAGCGCTCGGGGAAGCGCGAGGCGGAGTCGAGCGGCACGATCGTCAGCAACGAGTCGCCGCCCTGGGCGGCGCGGACCTCGCGGATCGCCTCGCCGAGGCGGCGCTTGCGGTGCTCTTCGCCGCGCAGTGAGAGCTCGAGCTGATCGCCGACCGGCGGGCCGAGGCCGAGGGCGCGAAGCCGGAGGGCGGCGACCGGTCCCGGCAGCGTCTCCAGCCGTGGTGTCAGCACCGCGCGCAGGGTCCGCTCCGAGGCGGTCGGCCGCCCAAGCCCCTGGTCGACGCTCCAGCTGCCGCCGCCGCTGAGCACGGCGCCGAGGCGCAGCCCCAGCAGCGTCCTGCCCCTGCGCTGGGGCGCGGCGAGCAGCCGGGAGACGAGCAGCTTCAGGGCGTGCTCGAGCTGGCCACCGGCAGCTCCTTCCGGCAGCTCGAGCTGCTCGGCCAGCTCCTCGTGCGGGCGGCGCGGGCGTAGAGGCGCGTCTTCGCCGCGGGCTAGCCGCAGCGCCTCCAACCCGGCCGGCCCGAAGCGATCGGCGATGCGGCCCGGGGAGAGCGCCGCGAGGTCGCCCAGCGCCTCGATCCCCAGCCGCCGCATCGTCTCGATCAGGCCCCCCGCCTCGCGCGGCGGCAGCTCTAGCCTGCCGACCAGCGTCGAGACGGGAAGCGCTGCCAGGAAGTCGCCTGCCTCAGGCGGCGGGACGATCGTCTCCCTCCGCGCGGCGGCATGAGCGGCGAAGCGGGTGGGCGCAACCCCGATCCGCACCTCTGCCTCCGCCGCACGCCGCGCCGCCGCCAGTACCCCGGCGCTCGTGCCCCCGTGGATCCCGCGCAACCCATCGAGGACGAAGAACGCCTCCCCGGCCCGCTCCGACTCGACCGCGGCGCCGATCCTCTCAAGTCGGCGCAGCAGCTCCTCGGTCAGCTCGCCGGCCTCAACCGGGTCGGCAAGCGCGGAATCGGGGATCAGGACACAGGCAACCTCCATACGAACGTATGTTCGTATAAAAGCCGGTCGGAATCAAGGCGCGGGCGCGGCATACTCCCAGCGCGGCAGGGCCGCTGATCCCCAGCACGGCCAGCGGCCCTAAGAGCTCCCGGCGGAAGTCTCCACTGCGCACCACTCCCGTCACCGCTTCACGCCCGTGAGGATAGAGTCAAGTTCCCAAAAAGTAATTGTTGTACCATGATGTCTTCTCGAGCTCGTATGAGACCCGCAATCGTCGTTCTACTTATCGCACTGTGTGCCGCCTGCGCGGGGGGCTGCGGTGGTGATTCCTCGGGGTCGACGACGGCCCCCGAGGGGACGGCCTCCGCTGGCAGCGAAGCGAGTGTTCCGCGGAACGGCGCTGCCCCGGGTCAGGAGGGGTCCACCCACGACTCGAACGGCGACGAAGCGACACAAGACGGCTCGTCCTCCGGCGCCACTTCCGAAGGAGGGGACTCGAGCGAAGGCACCCCCAGCGGCCATTTGCGCCACCACGAGGCTGACCTTCCCCACCGCGGTCAGGTTTCGGCCAACAGCGCCCCCTTCAGAAGTACAGCGCCAAAGGCAAGCTCCACCTCGCCGAATTCGGCGAGGAGGCCGTCGGTGGAGACTTCGGCGAAGCGGAAAGGGTCGTCGAGGACTACCTCCAGGCCTTCGGAGCGCAGAAGTGGGGCATCGCCTGTGAATACCTGCTGACTGAAGTCAAGGCCCAGATCATCGCCATGGTCAAGGGGGCGAAGGGATCGGTCGAAGGGTGTGGTGAAGCGCTTGAACCCTGGTCAAAATCCCCGCTCGGAAGCAGCGGTGGCGACGGTTCCCCGATCTATGCCCCCGAAGGGATCTCCAGCCTGAGGATCCAAAAGGGCGGATCGTCCGGGGACGGCGCCGGCTTTGCTCTCTTCCACGGCAGCGACGGCACGGATCGCTGGCTGGCGATGAAAGTGGAGGACGGAAAGTGGAAGCTCCTCTCGGCTTCGCCCCAGCCCTTCCGCTAACCCCTACCGATAAGCCACAAAGAAAAACGGATACTTCTGCCTGGACCCGGCGTTATAGGTCTGCACCTCCACCTGCGGGTAGGGGCAAGAGGCCGTCCCGCCCAGCTTGACGAAGGCGCTGACCACCGAGTTGAGGGCGAATTCAGGCGTCACCTGAGCCCCCTTAGGCACGAAGCCGGGCACGTTTATGCAGTAGATCCCCGGTTCTTTGCCCTGCACCACGTCTGGCACCCCGATCCCCTTGGAGAAGGCCGGGAAGAGGGTCCCTTCGGCATCGATCCGGGCGAAGGCCTCGGGGTTCGATGAATCGGCGAAGGAAGCGCGCTCGGCATTCTTCGCCGAGGGCACCTGGGAGAGCGATGCCTCATTGACCTTTTCCCCGGTCACCGAGTCGTTTGCGAGCTTCTCGGTTCCGATCACCGCGGTTGGCAGCTTCTCTTGGGTTATCGCCCCGTTTGCGATCTTCTCAGCCGTGATCGCCCCGTTGGCGATCTTTCCCTGCTTGACCGCCAGGGACTCGATCTTGGGCGCGGTCACAGCGTTCTTTCGGATCTTGTCCGGGGTCACCGCCCCCGGTCGCAGCTGCTTGGCCCCCACCGATTTCGGGGCGAGCTGCTGGGCGGCATAGGCCGAGCCCATGCCCAAAGCAATGAAGAGTGCCAGGGTCGAGGTCAGGTTGGCGTAGGTGAGGCGTCGCTTTAGTCCCGTCATCAGTCTCTCTTTGCTCCTTTAGCTTGCGACCCGGCAGGTTCTGCTCAGGGTCGAGGTCAAGGTCAGACCGCCGTCGAAAGAGAAGGCGGTCCTCGCCAGGGGGAAGACCGCCTTGGTGAAGCCCGCCGGGGCTGGGCAGGCGGCGCTCATCACCTTTTGATCGAGGCTCAAAGAGATCCCAGTGACGTAGCCCCATTCGCCGGTGACGCTGGGCAACGAGGCCTGGAGGATGGTCCCATAGGTCCCCTTGGCCTGAGAGATCGTGAAGGGAAGGACGTAGGAGGTGGGGACGGGCTTTGTGCCGTAGATGTGGGCGAAGATCGCCGGCTTTCCCCGCAGCTTGCCGTTGAAGGCCAGGATCTTTCCCTGCGAGGGAAAGGGGGACTGATCGGGGATCCGCACGTCGGCGGAGAAGGAGCCTTCGCCGATCAGGGCGGGGCGACAGGCGATCAGGGCCTCTTGGGTCGTGGAGGGATTGATGTGGCCCAAACGACAGAGCGGGATGCCCTTGGTGTTGAACCTGCCGTTTTGGTTGATCGCGACCGATACCGCCGAGAGCTTAGGCAGAGCGCCTGCCTTGGTGGCGACGATCTTGCCGGCGACCGAGACCGCGATCGGCTTCGATCCTGTGCGGGGGAGCTTGGAGGGCCTCATCGAGCCCGAGACCGAGACCCGCACGCCGTCCTTTTGAGAGACCTCGGCGATCGCGGCGGGGCCAAAGTGGGTGGCAAGCGCCGTCGCCGCGAGCAACGCCGCGGCGACGGGCTTGAGGCGGGCTTTGCCTCCCATCAGCGCCCGTGCTTCTTATGGCGCTTTGACTTCTTGGCTTTGCGCGCCTTGGGACAAGCGTTCTTCAGCTTCGGGCGCGTTTCCAGGCTCTTCGCGTTTTGGCCGACCAAGAGCGCTGTGGCCCGGGCTGGCTTAGCCGTTGCGCAGAGATCGCGGCTGTTGACTAGGAGCCCCTTCTTGCCGCCGCGCATGGTCAAGGTGAAGCTCGAGACCGGTTGGTCTGGGACGACTTCGAAGCTAGATCTGATGCCGCCGTTTATGGAGTCGATCCGCCCCGCCACCTCGATTTCAATTGGCTGAGTGTCAGGACCTTTGAGGGCGACGACCAGGTCGGGCAGCTGGTTCGAGGAGCTGCGCAGGTAAACCGGTCCCGAGACCGGGCCATCGAGGATCGGGGTGGTCGCTGTGGCCTCGCCGTAGATCGATCCCGCCGGACACTGACCGGCGGCGAACTGCACCCTGGTGCAGACCGTCTTTATGTGGGCCTGGTCGAGGAACTCCGAGTGCGGCAGGGCGACCGAGGCGGCGGCCAGGTTGGCGTCTCCTGGGCGTGGAGTGAGGGTGGCCCTGAATTTGGGGTGGGCGCCTCGTTTTGTCCCGCCGAAGAGGCGGAAGGAGAGCTTGGGTTTGAAGCCGAGGTTCTCGCAGCCGCCGACCTGGAAGCGGTTTGAGACTTTGGCCGTTGCTCCCGCCTCGCCGGTGACCGTGGCGTCGACCGAGGATGCTTCGCAATTAGTCGGCGCGGCGGTGAAATGGGGCCTGTTGAGAGCGACCCTGATGTCCCTGATGTCCAGGGCGATGCCGTGCAGGGCGGTGGGGATCGGGTCCGATACCGCTCTCACTTGGGCGCTGGTGGGGTCGATGTAAAGAGGGGTTCTGACTAGGACGTTGCCGAGGTCATAGGGGCCCGCCACGGCGGGGGTGATGATCGCGAGGGAGATCGGCGCGCCTTTGTAGGGACCGGCTAGGTAAACCTTGCCGGTCTTGACGTAGAAGGGGTCAGGGCCGGAGCCTGCTCCTGCTTCTGCTGTGCCGACCAGGCTGTTTGCCGGGCAGCTGGGGTGGGCGATCTCGCCTGATCCGGCTCCCTCTGCTGGAGATACCGTCGCCAGCGCGGAGTCGGGGCAGATGTCGATGCCCTTCAGGTAGGCGGTCAGGCCCTTGGGATTGGCGATGTCCAGGGCGGTGAAGCGCTGGGAGCCGTCTTCCCTGGAAAGACTGAGCACGAAGGGGCTCTTCGCTCCCGCGGTGGGGTCGGTCAAGCCGGCCTTCAGCTTCGGGGTCAAGTTGCCATCGGGGCAAGGCGCTCCGTTCGGGCCCTGGGTGACCTTGTATTTGGAGTTGTCGGTGACGATCTCATCCGGGGTTGGGTTTGCCGGGTTGGCCGCCGACCAAGGCGAGAACTCGGCGCGGATCGCGTAGGTGCCGCATTTGGGCGGGTTCACCAGCGGCGCGCGGGGGCCCTGGTTGAAGTGCAGGGCCAGGCGCGAGAAGGGCCATTCGGGGTTTTCGGTGAAGGTGCTCACCAATTGCCCGGTGGCGGGATCGGGAACGACCTTGCCGGCGACCTTGACAGTCACCCCATCGCGAGCTGAAGAGAAGACCATGTAGAGGCCCAGGGTGCTGTTGAATGGGTTGTCGTTTTGGGCGGCCAGGTAGATCGAGCCGTGCAGGGTTTCCCTGATCAGCGGCGTTTCGATTTCGATCTGGCCCACCCGCGAGGAGGAAGGGCATTCATCGGCGGCGTTTGAGTGCAGCTTGACCTGGGCCAAGGTGCAGGCCGAGAGGCCCTCCGCCGCCGCGGCGTTGATCGTCATCCCCTCGGGGAAGGTGATCTTGGCCGTGTCGAGGTTGGCCTGACTGACTCCGGTGTTGCTCTGAATGCCTTCGGACGGGATCGTGATTTCGACCCCGAGGCCCGTCGGGCTATCGGCCTGGCGATTGGTCGGCACCAGCTCTGCTTCAGGTTCAAACTCGACTTCCTCGCAGCCGGTGATCTGCGGCGCGGTGAAGTCGTAGGTCTTGATGTCCTCGGGGTGCTGCCAGGAGTCGAGCTGCAGGCCGGTCGCCGGCGGCGAGCCCGAGCAGCGGGTCGGGTTGGTGATCAGCGGTTCGGGGTTGGCGCCGGCTTCGGTCGGCTTGCGGCAGGCTTTGAACTCTGCCCCTTCAGGCGACGGAGCGAGTTTCGCTCCGAAGCCGCAGAGGAACAGTTCGTTGCCGAACAGGCGCGGGATCTGGATGATCGGCGCCGTTCTGAAGCTGATCGCATAGCCTTCCTCGGGCCGTAGTTCGGGAATGAAGGTATAGGGGGCGTTGCTGGTCGCGGCGAAGGCAAACTGCGCCGGCTGGCCGAATTCCGGTTCGATCGAGTAGATCGGGTAGGCGATGCCGTTGAGCGGTTCGGTCGGGAAGGGATCCTTTTCCCCGTTGGAGCCGAGAATCGGGGCGTGGATATAGATCCCGCCGATGGCGCTGCCCGCCGGGCAGGTGCCGAGCAACACTTCCTCGACCTCTTTGCAGTATTCCGGCGTAGCCACCGCGTTGCCGACGAAACCCCTCGGCGCCTTGACCACCACGTCCTTGACCTGCTCGGTCGGCTCGACGGTGCGGATCACCGTTTTGTGGATGTTGAGGCCGAAGGTCTCGAAAGCCGAGAAGGGGTGCCCGCCGGCCTTGGTGTCATCGTTGCCGAACTGGTCTGAGACCTTGGCTTTAAAGCTGCCGGCGAGGACGCCGAAGCCGAGGCCGGGGGTGAAGGTGTATTGGGCGGTGTCGCTGGCGCTGGGCCCGCCGCCGCCGGAGACCGTGGCGGTGGCGATCCCCACGTCGGGGGCGTCCTCGCCCAGGTGGGTGATGATTTCGAGCGAGGACGTGGACTCGCCGGGACCAAGCGTGCCTTCGCGCATGCAGATCACCTTGCCGGGGGTGAGACCCGAAGGCATGAAGCTTTTGCAGCTCCAGTCGATGCCGGGGTTCTTGACTTCGAAGGGGAAGGTTTCACTGCCGGAGGGCAGCTCGACTTCCAGGGTTATCGGGTCCTGCGCCGTGCTGGAGAAGGAGGCGACTGGAATTTCATTGCTTCTTGGGTACTGGCTGATCGCCTCGAATGTTTCGTATTCCGTGATGGGTTTTATCAGCGCCCAATAGCTAATTCCAGACGTGGCAACCGCCACCCCGCCATCTGGCGGCGCGCCGCTACCACCGGTGATGGTCACCTCACACTGCATCACGGCATATTTGTCTTCGGCTTCGACCGGTGTGTATTCGGTGCTGGTGGCGCCCGGGATCGGGGCCCCGTTGCGCAGCCACTGGTAGGTAAAGGTCGAGCCGGGGGTCCAATTCGAGGGTGCTTTACAGGTTAGTTTTTCTCCATCCCGTGAAGCGAAGTCCCCCGGTATCGCCCCGCTAATGGTGGGCAGGGCAGCACTGCCCTGAGTCGCTGGTAGCGGCGGCAGGGTCGCCGGCTGCGGATTCACCACTATCGGCGGCAAGGACACGGCTGTGCTTCCCAAGCTGACTGGAGTCGGGTCAAAAGTACGTATCAGGGTATTGGAATAGGAGAAAGTGGAAGCGGCGGAGAGTTCCAGGCTCCCGGCGTTGATCGCCACGATCGTGGCGCCTTGGGGGATACCAAAGCCGTCGACAATTTGACCGACCGCGAGAGGCGCGCCGGCGGTTTCGGTGAGGGTGAGGATTTTGGAGCCCGCGGTGGAGACAACCTTGGCCTGAGCCAGCACAGCTCGGCCGTTCGGATTCGTGCCGGTGACTCGGCACTGAATGCCCTGGCCTTCATCCGCGGCGGTGGTCACATAGGTATTGGACGTCTCGCCGGAGATGACGGCGCCGTTTCTGAGCCACTGGTAGCTGACCGAATACGTCATCGAGTTCTGGCAAGTCAGTGTGTCCCCAACCTCCGGGTCCTGTGGCGCCGTGTTTTTCACCGACACCTTGTAGAACATCCCTTCGTCGGTCTTTGCCAGGGTTTCCGGTTCGTTGGTGAGATTGGGCTGCAGCTGGGGCACGGCCAGGGCCGGCGTCGCCAGCGCTCCGCTGATGAAGACCGCAAGGCCAAGGGCCCTAATTAGCTTTGGCGCTCTCACTTCCGACCTCCCTGCTTGTGACCGGCTCGCTTGTGCTTGCGGTTCTTTTTATGTTTTCCCTGCTTGCGACCGGGGTGTTTCGCCCGCCCGGAGGGCGTTGACCCTTTGGGGTTGCCGGGACCGACGAAGCTGTCGGTCCGAGCGCCCTGGCCTGCGGGCCGGGCGCCGAAGGGCGCCTGGCAGGCTTCGCCTTCGCACGGCGGCGGCGGCGCGACAATCGGGAAGCCGCCGCCGTTGCGAGCGACGTAGATGTCGGTGGTCCCGTCTCTGTCCTGGGGCAGGAGCTGCTCGGCGGAGGTGAAGCTGATCTCTTCGCCCGACATGCTGACCGTCGGGCCTGTTGCCGAGGGGATTACGCTGACGACGCCGTCGCGCCAGACGTAGGCGGTTTCTCTGCCGTCGGTGTCGGCGGGATCGAGCGCCTCTTTGGTGCTGAAGACGATCGTCTTGCCGTCCTCGCTGATCTGGCGGCCGAAGTAGACCGAAACCGCCCCCGGGCGCCCCCGGTCTCCGACGCCGCCGATCCTGGCCCCGAAGGCGCCACCGTCGGAACCACCGGGAGCGGCCTTGGAAACGAGCTGCAGCGAGCCGTCCTCGGAGTCGTAGCGGTAGATATCGGCATCGCCGCCGTCGCTGTCATTAGCGCTCAGCGATGCGCTGCTGGTGAAGGCGAGGATGTGGCCGTCGCCTCCGACCGAGTGATCTTCAGGGTCGCTGCCCAGGCGCGGCGCCGAGATCGCCTGCTGGCCTCCTTCCCCAGGAGAGCCCCCCCAGGTAGCGCTGTCGAGGGGCAAGAGCGTGGCGATGAAGACCGTCTCACCGGTATCGGTGTCAAAGAGGTAGAGGTTGGGCTGGCCCGCCTGGGCTGATTCACCGGCCTGGTTCGCGGCCGTGCTCAGCACTCCCTTGGCGACGAAGTAGACGTGCGAGCCGTCGCCGGAGAAGTCCGGCACGCCGAGGACTTCGGCGCCTTTGCCCGGGGTCGGGGCGGTGCCATCGCCCGCCGAGACCTGGGTCAGCTGTTCGCCCGCCGGGCGCGAGGAATCGTGGAGGTAGAGGTCATCGGTGGCATCTTCATCGCTGTTCGTGAGCTGACGGGTGGTGACGAAGAAAACCCTGTTGCCTTCCTGGGAAGCGCCTTCGAGGAAGTCGTCTCCATCGGCGCTCGAGCAGGGCGGCGAGACACGATCGCACTCGCTAGTTACCAATTCGGAGATGGTCGGGCCGGTCGGGGTGTCGAGGCGCTTCATGATCCGCACCTTGTTGGCGGCTTCGTCGCAGGGCACACCTTCCACCTGGCTCGGGCGGGTGGAGAAGTAGACCCTCGAGGCATCGGGGGATACCGAGCCCCTGAGGCGCTGGTCGTTGGTCACTCGGCCATCGCCGACCCTGGCCCCGCAGCGCCCGCCGTAGACGACGCCGTCGCGATCGCGCTGCATCAGCCTCAGGGTCGGCACCCCTTGGTCGAGATAGGCCTCGTAGGCGTTGCCGGAATTCGATTGCTGCGCGGGCGGTTCGGGATCCCCGGGGAGGTAGGCGGCGTCGTAGATGCGGAAGAAGATCCGCGTCGCGTCGATCGAGGCGCCCTCGCATTCGCCGAACCTGATCGCGCCTTCGCGGCCGGATTTTTCACTTTCGTTGCCGCCGGTGAGCGGGGCGACCGTTGGGCTGAGCGGCGAGAGCGGCAACCCGAGGGTGCCGCGAAAGGCGGTCACGAGCCCGACCTGGGCCTGTGCGTGGGTGGAGCCCCAGGTAACCCAGTGGCCGTAGTCGGGGCTGTAGGCGCAGGGGCGGCCGGTGAAGTCATAGCCGGCGGCGATATCCGCCGGCGCCGCCGGGGACTGCGTGCTCCAGCCCGCGGGGCCGCGGGTGGCGACGTAGGGGTTGATGACGAACGCCAGGCTGGGCGTATCCGCCAGCGCCGCGAGGGAGCTGAAGATAACCCTATTGCCGTCGGCCGAGAGCTTGGAACTCTCCGATTTCTGGTTGAACTTCTTTGGTGGCGAGACCATCTCCAGCGCCATGCAGTCGGGCAGGGTGGTGGAGCCCGAGGGCAGCGTGGCCGATTTCTGTGCTTCGCGGATCGCTTCGTTTGCGCAGGGGCCCGCCGCCTTTGCCCCCGGAGCCAGGAGCAGCGCCCCGAGGAGAGCCGGCACGGCTAGGACGCTGATAATCGCTCGCTTGGAATGTGGGGTCTTCACCCTGGCTCCTTTTCTCATCTCGTGCCGGCTCTCTCGGTGCGCGATTGCCGCTTAGGGTGCTGTTGGCGCCGTCACTGCCCAGGTGCCGTAGGCGCTGGAGGATTTGCTCGCCCCAAGGAACATCAAGAGGGCTCCTGCTTTGGATGCGCCGTATTCGCCGACGGGATCCGGGTTCAAGATTTCGGGAGTAAACGTCCCGAGTTCTTCACCGGTGTAGAAACAGAGATGACCCGGGGCCGCCTGGGGATTCGACACACTTCCCGGGCATTCGGTAGTGGGCGCCCCCTTGCCCCGGTAGTGAACTTCGGATCCACCCAAGGCGGTGGGCAGAGGGATCGGGAAGGAGATGGAAGTCAAAATCGGTTCGTTTGGCGATGTCGGAACGACCCCAAAAGTCCATGCCCCGGTCTCGGTCTTCCCAGGCGGCAGCACCCCGCCGACGGTCCAGGGCGATCCTTCGACCCCCTGTTCGCCGTTGCAGGCATAGGTGGTGGCAGTGCCAACCAGTTTGGTGCCGCCTTCCTCACAAGGACCTTCGGCGCCGGAGAACTCGGTATTGGCGACGCTGGTTCCGTCGATTCCGTTTACGCCGTTGGTCCCGTTTTTGCCGTTCTTGCCGTCTTCACCGTCTTCGCCATCCTCGCCCTTTGCTCCGGGGATGCCGGCGGGGCCTGCCGCTCCGGCGGGGCCTGCCGGACCAGTCGCGCCCTTGGGACCGCGGGGTCCCTTCTTGGCCTTGGCCGAGGCGGTCGCCTTGCCACCACCTGAAGAGTTGGAGGCGGCGTAGGCGCCGCCGAACATGGCGAAGACCAAGGCGATGACCGAGATGACTCCCGGGATGCCGAAGCGGTTGCGTAGCGTCGAGAACATCTAGATCTCTCTCCTTGTCCCGTGAGCCCCTCTGCCCGCCGCTTCCCTTAGCGGCTTCCTCGAGGCTCGGTTATGTCCCTGTACTTGTCGTTTCCCTGAATCGCTTACTGGGGTGTAGCTAGTTCCTAAAAGTTGCTAGCTGTACCGGCCAGTGGCGCCAGTGAAGCACCCCGTTCAAGGATTGTCAAGAGAGAGTTCCTAAAAGAAAAGAAGAGTTCCCAGATACGTTCCCGGGAGGGATATGGGGGTACCGAATTAAGCGGCTTGACTGTGCGCCAAACGCGCCGCCTCGTCTGCCCCGAGGTAGGGAGCGAGGATGAATTCGGCGAACTCGGGAAGCAGTTCTTCGAGCTGCTCGGCTTCGCCGCCGGCAACCTTGCGGCCGGCCAAAAGCACCAGCGCTCCCAGCGTCGACTCCTCGGTGGTCGGCGGCAGCTCACGGTCGCTGTCGCGCAAGCTCCTCCCCCGCTCCAAGTAGGGAACGACCTGATGCACCGACTCGTGGAAGCGGGCGGAGACAGCGGGGCCAGCAGCCTGCGACTCAACCAGGCAAAGGCGGGCCAGATCGGGCTCGGCGGCGAAGAAGAGGAGCACTGCCCGGGCCGCGACGATCGCCTGCTCCGGCCAATCATCGATCGAAGCGGTCGCCTCCGCCGCTAGCTCACGGATATGGCCGACGACAACCTCGAAGGCGGCCAGGAAGCACTCGTCCTTGCCCTCGAAGTTCTCGTAGAAGACACGCCGGGAGACCCGCGCCGCTTTGGTGATGTCGGTGATCGTCACCGCGCGGTAGCCCTTCTCGGCGACCGCCGTGGCGAGCCCGGCGATCAGGCGCTCGCGCTGGTTGTGGGCGACCTGCTCGCGGCTGAAGCCGTGGCGGCCGGCGGGGAGGGGGCCGAGCTCTTCGTCCGCCATCTAGGTGAGCTCAGGCGGAGGTCGCTTGGTGGCTGGCGCCGCCGGCCTCGCGCGCCGCCGCGTCCTCGCCGACATAGGGCCGCAGCAGAAACTCGAGCGCCTCGGGCAACAGCGCCCGCAGTTTCTCGGCTTCGCCGGCGATCAGGCGCTGGTTGATCACCCAGAGCACTCCGCCGGCCAGGGTCTCCTCGAGACTCTCCGGCAGCTTGTCGGCGCGGGGATTGAGCTCGCGGCCGGGACGCAGCAACGGAGCGAAGCGCTTCAACGCCGCCTCGTGGCGCGCCGCCGCCTCCGGCCCCGCGGTCGGCGCCTCGACCAGGCAGGCTCGGGCAACGCCCGGGTGCTCGGCGGCGATCTTCAGCAGCGCCCCCAACCCCGCCCCCACCTTGTCGGGCCAGGGACCGTCTTCCCGGTCGAAGGCTTCCTCGACCACGTAGGCCGTGCGCTCGACCGCGGCGTCCATCAGGGCGAGGAAGGCCTCCTGCTTGTCGGCGTAGTGCTTGTAGAAGGTCGCGTAGCCGACCCGGGCGCGGCGAACGATCTGCTCGATCGTCGTCTCGGCGTAGCCTTGCTCGGCAATCAAGTCGGCGGTGGCTTCGAGGATGCGGCGACGCTGGTCGTCCGCGGACGCGGCGCGACTGACCGGCTCGGGGCCGGGCGGCTGCCGGGATGCCTTTCCAGGCAATGCACGCACGCAGTCAGGATAGCGCGCGTTCCCATTGGTACGAAGGCAGTATATGAAGTGTTGATAGTTCCCAAAGATGGGCTAAGGTACCTCGGAGTGGATGCACCACCCACACTGCGCGCGGTGAGGTCATGGGACGAAGCAATCCCGCCGCGCGCGTCGGATGAGGGAGCGCTGGAAGCGATGCTGCTCAGCATCGGTGCCCGTGGTTACGACAAGGCCACGGTGCAGGAAGTGCTGGAGCGCAGCGGGATCTCCCGCGACCGCTTCCAGCGCCGCTTCGGCGGCAAGGAGGCCTGCTTTGCGCAGGCCTACGAGATGGCGGCGGAGAGACTCTGCGCGGAAGTGCTCGAGGCGGGCCGTGAGGCCGAGAGCTGGCGGGCGGGCTTCCGCGCCGCCCTCGCCAGGCTGCTCAAGACCGTGGCCGAGCAGCCCCTGATGGCGAAGGCGCTGCTGATCGAGGTCCGCGCCGCCCGCGGCGCGGCCTGGGCGAAGCACCAGCAGGTGGCCGAGCGACTGATCAAAGCGGTCGACACGGCGCGGGGCGAGCCCGACGTTAGGCTCAGCGCCACGCCGACGCGGGCGGCCTTCATCGTCGGCGCGATCGAGGAATCGATCGTCGCCGAGATCGGCGCCGGCCGCACCGCCACGGTCGAGCGGCTGCTCCCCGACCTTGCCCACCTCGCCGTACTCAACTACTTCGGCGAGGACGAGGCTTGGCTGGAACTGGGCTCTCCCGATCTGAGTCCAGTCGATCCGGCGAGCTAGGCATGAGAGCGCAGGTCGCCCTTTAGACTTGCGCCATGGCCAGCAAGGCGCTCACGGGAAGCATCAACGAACTGGCGGAAGCCCGCAGTCTTCGACTCGAGGCCGATCGGCGCGCATCGATGAGCGCGCGGCTTGCCCGGGTGCATGCCCTCTGCAAGCAGATGAGCGCCATCAAAGGCGCCGCGGCGGCGCGTTGACCGAATTCGACCTTCGCGCCCTGCTCGAAACCCTGCACGATCACGATGTTCGCTTCGTCGTTATCGGTGGGGTAGCCGTCGGCGCTCATGGGTTCGTACGTGGCACCGAGGATCTCGACTTGGTCCCGGATCCAGACCATGTGAACCTCCAACGATTGACGACCGTGCTGGCTGAGCTCGACTCTACGCTGCCAACCGTGGGCGGAAGGCCCTTCGATCCCGCGACCGATGCCGGCGTGATCAGGCGCGGTGGGAACGTCACTGCCGCCACCAAGTTCGGCGCCCTCGACGTTGTACAGCGTGCACAGGGTGTGCCCAGCTACACCCAACTTGCCGATGACGCCGTCGCGAGCGAACTGCTCGGTATTCCCGTGCAGGTCTGCTCGCTGGCGCAGCTACGGGAGATGAAGCGGGCCCAAAGCCGCACCCAGGATCTACTCGACCTCGAGAACCTACCCGAGCCGGAGCACTGAGCCGCTCCGAATCCAGAGCTCGTTAGCTCTACTCCCGGGCCAGCTCCGCTGCCTCTTTGCTCCCCACGTACGGAGTGAGCGTGAACTCGACCAGGTCGGGGAGCAACTCCTCCAGTTCTTCGGCTTTGCCGGCGATGATGCGGCGGGAGATCAGCGAAACCATGCCGCCGACGAGGGCCTCCTCGGTGGTCGGCGAGAGGCGGGAGAGAACCTCCGGTGGGCGCCCCTCACGGCCGGTCTGGAAGTAGGGCACGAAGCTCTGGATCGCGGCGTCGTAGCGCTCGACCACAACCGGGCCGGCGACCAGGGCCTCGACCATGCAGAGCCGGGCCAGGTGGGGCTCGGCGGCGAGGAACTCGAGCATCGCCCCGATCCCGGCTTTGACCGCGTGCGGCCAGTCGTCCTCGGCGTCGAAGGCGGTCGAGACGCGACCGCGCAACTCCTCCATCACCGTGTCGTAAGCGGCGACGAAGCACTCGTCCTTGCTGGAGAAGTGCTCGTAGAAGGTGCGGCGAGAGACGGCGGCGTGGCGGGTGATGTGGGCGATCGTCGTGCCCGAGTAGCCGTTTTCGGCGATCGCCTCGGCAAGGCCAGCGATCAGGCGCTCACGCTGGTTGTGAATGACGAACTCGCGCGGCAGGCCGTGGCGGCCTGGCGGTAGGCGCGCGAGCTCCGGTGGGTATTCCTCCGCTGACACTCCCGGGTCACCCGTTTCCCGAGAGGAGGACTTCTTCTTGGCCACACCCCGACGATATCGCGCCGGAGGATCGAAGCCCCTCGACAACTCGGCCAGTCCGGCCTCAATTCCCAGATACGGCATTACCGCAGCTGACATCAACTGCGGCACCAGCTCGGGCAGCTCGTCGGCATTGCCGCGTACGACTTTCGCGTAGACCTGGCCGTAAGCGGACCCCGCCAGCGCCTCGGCGGTCGTGTGCGGAACCGACTCCGGGTCCTCCATCTCGTTGCGACCGGCGTCGATCAGCGAGGCGATCACCCGCATCGTCATGTCGCGTCGCGCCCGCGCGGCGTCACCGGCGGCTAGCACCTCCACTGCAAAGGAGGCCCGCCTAGGAGCGTTGCGCAGGTTTTCGACGATCTCGCAGGCCACGGCCCGGAGCCGGTCGGGCCAGCTCTCCTGGCTGTTGTAGGCCTCCAGCATCTCCCGCATGCAGCCCTCGTTGATCTCCTGCCAGGCGGAGAGGAAACAGTCG
>DATMIH010000190.1:0-21909 GCA_035554595.1 Solirubrobacterales bacterium | reverse complement strand
AGGCGGACGACGATGCTGGCCGAGACGACGGCGGCGAACATCACTTCGGCGGCGCCGTAGTCGCCGGTCGTGAGGTAGCGCGTGTAGAGCGGCAGCAGCGCCACCGCGATCAGCTTCGAGACGATGCTGGCCGCGGTGTAGGCGGCCCCGGTCGTCGCTAGGCGGCGGAGGTATCCGGACACGGCTCGACCCTACGTTGCTGCGCGGCCGCGAGCGACGCCCCGGCGGCGAGGAGGACCCAGGTGATCGGGTCCTCGTAGAAGCCGGCGTAGGCCATGGTGTGGACGATTAGGGCTACGAAGGTTGCGAGGACTGCCACGCGAGCCACTTGGCGCGCGGGTCCTGTCACTGCAGGGGACCCACCACCCCCTCCGGTCGCTAAAGCGTCCTCGGGGGCGGTACCCCCTACAGTGCCACCCGCGCGAGAAGCGGCTAGACGAGACAGCGACGGACGCAGGCCGGCGCTCATTGTCCAGAGCGCTGTTACGACGAGGGCTGCGTAGAGCGCTAGGCCGATGAAGCCTTGCTCAGCAGCAACGGTGATCGGCTCGGTGTGGGAGACCGAGACGGGAGCTTTGCGGGTCTTGACGTGCTTGCGGTAAGCCTTGGGGAAGCTGCCTGAGCCGTAGCCGTAGATCGGGCGTTGGGTGAAGAGGTGGACGCCGCCAGAGACCAGATTGGCGCGGCCGGAGGTGTCAATGTTGATGCGGTCGAAGCTGAAGCTGCCGGCGAGGGTGACAATCAGCATCGTCAAGACGACGCCGCCGACTGCCGCTATTGCCGTCCACTTCAAGCTCCAACGAAGAGCGGCGAGAACAACTAGGCCCGCAAGGAGTGCCGCGAAGCTTGATTGGGAGAACGTTGGCACCAGGCCTATCCAAAGGACCGCAATGAGGGCGGTGAGTAGGGCGAGCGTTTTGCGCTCCCGCGCCCACAGCAATGCGCTCATCGCAACTACCGCAACGAGAGACAGATACCGCCCGTAAATGTTCGGGTCCCAGAAGACCGAGTTCACTCTGAAGTACGTATGGAATTCGTTCGACCTAATTACCTGGTCGTTCCAGAACAAGCTCTTGGTCACGAACTCCACCGAGCCGACCAAGACAAAACAGACTGCCTCGATCCCAACGACCCAGAGGACCAACGCCAGCAACCTCCGGTCCCACTTGACCTCCCGCAGCAGCCCGTAGACCAGGCTGAACGGCACGAAGAAGAAACAGGTGTTCTGCAACCCCTTCGAGAAGTCCTCGGAATACAGAACCTGAACGGCGTACAGAACCACCACGGCGGCGAGTACTCGCGGGAGCCATGCGCTTGGGCCGGCGGGTCCTGTCACCGCAGGGGACCCCCCACCCCCTGCGGTCGCTAAAGCGTCCTCGGGGGCGGGCCCCCCTACGGTGCCACCCCCCGGCAGGAGCGGATGACTTGCGCGCCAGGTTCTTAGCGTGGTCGCCAGAACCCCCCCAGCGATCACGAGATAGAGCGGCACGAGCAGATTCGCTGTGTCGCCGCCTGAGTGGAGCGGCACCCGGAACGGAAGAGCAGCGACGATGGCGAGTGGCAGGAGTACCGGCCAGCGCCTGAAGACATATGCGAGCGCTGCAGTGACTGCGCCTCCCACCAAGCCGAGCGCGACGAGGCGGCCGGTGCTGTGGCGCAGGTCGACGATCTGGTGCGAGTGCCACTGGTCGCCGAGGATCAGGACCGGGAAGAGCACCAGCGCGGCCAGCATCGCCAGCGAGCGGAGACGGCCGGCCGGGAGCAGGATGGCGCCAGCCGCGCCGGTTGCCGCGGCGAGGAGGCCAAGGGCGGCTAGGACGTCGCTCAAGGCCTAGACCCCACATTTCCGATCCGCGCGCCCGGCCGGCAGCGGGGGGGCGGGTTGCGCCCTGCCCGATGCAATCTCATCGAGCCCGGTGGCACCAGCACCCGGTCCTGATCGAGCAGCTTGATCCGCAGCTTGTAGCGACCCGGCGGCGCGATCCCGCCGTTGAAGGTGTGGCCGGCCCACAGGTAGGTGTGGAAGGTGTAGCGCTTGAGGTAGGCGTGGCGGGCGAGTGTGGTTACAAGCTTGCCCCCAGGCTTGATCACTTGCACCTTCCCGTGGTCGGTCTGGGTCGTGCGAAAGCGGATCCGCATCGCGTCGTAGCGGCAGTCCCCATTGGGGGTGAAGCCGTGAACCGGGTGCTTCGGGTGGAGGACGGGGGCGGCGACGAAGGTGACACGGTCAAGCACCAGCGGGTCCCGCTTGACCCTTTGCGACCAGGCGAAGGCGGCGAGTGTGGCGAGGACGAGGAGGGCGAAGACGAGGCCGGCCCAGGCCTCAGCCTTCGGTCGCGGCATTGTCCTCGCCGACGATCACGGAGACCGGCGCGTCGCCGGAGACCGATTCGATGTCGGCACTCATCAGCTTCACTTGCGAGATGCCCAGCGCCTTGGCGACTTTGCGGGCTTCGGGGGCGTGGCCACGCTCAAACACGACGAGGCTTTCGGCGAAGCTGGTGCTGCTGTTGGTGACGGCGCCAAGCTTGAAGCCCTTGCCCTCAACTTTGTCGCCGAATTCAGCAGCGAGGCCGGGAACAGCGGTGCCGTTCAGCACCGTCACTTCGATTTCGCCCGGCTTGGTCGCCTTCGCCGACTTCGCCTTGCCGCCCTTGCCGTCGGCAGAGTCCGAGCCCTGGGTGGCGACGTAGACGGCACCAGCCGCGATCAACAGCACGACGATGAAGATCCCGACCAGGTAGCGCGGCTCGGCAATGCGCGAGCCGAAGTTGGAGAAGCCCTCGGCGAGGCGCTCGCGCCTAGTCAGTTCCGGCAGCCCCGCCTCGCGCCGCTTACGCCGCTCCTCGCGCTGGTCGAGCGCCTCGCGTTCGGCCGTGCGCGCATCCTCCAGCGCCCGCAGCTCCTCGGCCCGCTTCGCCGCGCTGGCGGAGGTCGAGTCCTTGCGCTCGGTATCGCGCTCGGGCGCCGAGCCGGCCCACTCGCGCAGGCGTCGGATGTCGCGCGCCTGGGAGAAGGCGAGCATGGCGAGGACGGCGAGGCCCAGAAACGCTGCCAGGCCTGCAAAGGCGCCGATTTCCTTGAGCAAGGACACTGAGTGGCTGCGAGAGGCTACTCGTCGTAGACGACTGCCGCCGCGTCACCGCCAGGGGCGGTGATCATCTCGACGACACGCTGCGCCAGATTAGCCTCGTCCCCGGCCATAACCAGGTGCTCGAGCGAGTTCAGCGTCGCCTCGATCCACTCGGGATCGAGCGGGGCCTCGCGGACCGCGCGCTGGATCCGCCGCGCCGCCGTCGGCTGCCCGCTCTCGGCGAAGCCGAAGAGCTCCTCGTGCAGCTTCTCCCCCGGCCGGGGCTTGGTGAACTCGATCGCGATGTCGGTTTCCGGCTCGTAGCCGGCGAGGCGGATCATGTTGCGGGCAAGGTCGACGATTCGCACCGGCTCGCCCATGTCGAGGACGAAGACCTCACCCTTGCCGGCGCCGATGTCGCCGGCGCGGATCACCATCTGCACCGCCTCGGGGATGGTCATGAAGTAGCGGGTCATCTCGGGGTGGGTGACCGTGACCGGCCCGCCGCGCTCGATCTGGCTGCGGAAGATCGGCACGACGCTGCCCGAGGAGGCGAGCACATTGCCGAAGCGGACGCTGGCGAAGCGGGTGCCCGGGTGTTTGCGCCCGGCCGCCTCGACGATCCACTCGGCCATCGCCTTCGAGGCGCCCATCACGGTTTTCGGGTTGACCGCCTTGTCGGTCGAGATCAGGACGAAGCGCTCGACGTCCGACGCGGCGGCGGTCTCGGCCGTGATCCTGGTCGCGATCGCGTTGTTGCGCACAGCCTCGAGCGGGTTGGCCTCCATCAGCGGCACGTGCTTGTAGGCGGCGGCGTGGAAGACAATGCTGGGCTTGAAGCGCTGCATCACCTCCAGCATCCGGCTCGGCTCCTTGCAGTCGGCCAGCACCGACTCGACGTTGGTGCAATGGCGCTCCTCGACCATCTCGCGGTCGATCTGGAAGAGGTTGTCCTCGGCGTGGTCGAGCATCACCAGCAGCCGCGGTTTGACCTGGGCGATCTGGCGGCAGAGCTCGGAGCCGATCGAGCCGCCGGCGCCGGTGACGAGGACGATGCGGTCACGCAGGTAGGCGCCGACGCGGTCGAGCTCGCGCACGATCGGGTCGCGGCCGAGCACATCCTCGACCCGCACCTCGCGCAGCTGCTTGTTGAGCTGGACGCCGCCGCGCAGCAGCTCGAAGACGGTCGGCAGCGTGCGGACGCGGATCTCGCGCTCGCGGCAGGCGGCGACGACCTTGGCCCGCAGCGTGCCCGGTGCGGAGGGAATCGCGATCACCACCTCGTCGGGGTGGGTCTCGTCGAGGATCTTGTCGATCTGCTTGGTCGAGCCGAGCACCTTGAGCCCGAGCATGCGCATGCCGCGCTTGCGCGGGTCATCGTCGACGAAACCGATCGCGGTGACGCCGATTTCGGGGTTGAGCTGCAGCTCGCGCACCACCATCTGGCCGCCGGAGCCGGCGCCGATCACGAGGACCTCGCGCTTGGGCACCCGGGCCGAGCGCGAGGGACGTTCGACGATCAGGCGCACCGCCAGGCGGGCGCCGGTGATCAGCATCAGGGTGAGCAGGAAGTCCATCACCGCGACCGAGCGCGGCAGGTTGTGGGCGAAGGGCCGCAGCACGGTGAAGGCGACGACGAGAATCGCGCTGGAGACGGTGACGGCGCGGACGATCTGCAGGAAGTCGCGACCGCTGACGTAGCGCCACCACTTTTGGTACATGCCGAAGGCGGCGAAGACGATCAGCTTGAGGGCGATGACGAAGCCGACCGACTGGGCAAAGAGGATCCAGTAGCGGTGCGGCAGGTCGCTCTGGTCGAGGAAGCGCAGCCGGAACGCCAGGTAGTAGGCGAGCGCCACGAGGGCGCCGTCGGCACAGACCTGGAGGACCCGGTTGCGATAGACGGGATGGTTCAACCGGCGCATAGGAGCAGGGCGAGTTTAGTGGGCTGACGCTCTAGGATCCCGGGTCTGTTCATGCTGCACCCATTCCTCTACGCCGACCTGACCGGCCCGATCGTCGACTTTTGCGTCGAAACGATTGAAAGCACAGGGCTAGCGGGAGTCTTCCTGCTGATGGCCGCCGGCAGCGCCTGCATCCCCATCCCCAGCGAGGCGGTGATGCTGTTCGCCGGCTTCAGCGTCTCCAATGGCGACCAGACCCTGCTCGGCGTGACGCTTGCGGGGTTGGCGGGGAACATGGTCGGCTCCTGGCTGACCTACGCGATCGGCTACTACGGCCGCGTCGACCTGCTCGAGAAGAACCGCTTGATCCACATCAGCCCGGCACGGCTGGCCTGGGTCGACAGCTGGTTCAAGCGCCACGGCGATGCCACCGTCTTCTTCGCCCGCCTGCTGCCGCTCGTGCGCGCCTTTATCTCGCTGCCCGCCGGTGTCGCCGAGATGCCCTTCTGGCGCTTCACCTGGCTGACCGCGCTGGGCTCGCTGCCCTGGGTCGTCGGCTTCGCGCTGATCGGCCGGGCTGTCGGTGACAACTGGGAGCAGTGGCGCCACCACCTTCAGGTGCTGGATTACCTCGTGGTCGCCGCGATCGTCGGCCTTGTCATCTACGCGATCGTCAAGCGGCGCGGCGGCCGCGGCGGTGGGACGCCGAACGACGAAGACCCGACGGCCGCGCCTGAGCCGGTTCGCACGCCGGGCGCTTGAGCGGCGCGGCAGACGGGCGGATTCCAGCTGGGCGAGCGATCGCGCTCGGCATCGTGCAAGGGCCGGCGGAGCTGCTGCCGGTCTCCAGCTCCGCCCACATCGTCCTCGTCCCCTGGCTGGCCGGCTGGGACTGGGAGGCGATCGACCCCGAGGTGCGCAAGAGCTTCGAGGTCGCCCTGCACACCGGCGCGGCGGCGGCGCTGCTGATCGGCCAGCGGCGCCTGATCGCCGAGGAGCTGCGCGCCTTTGACCTGCGCGGCGCCGTCGTGCTGGCGCTGTCGTTCCTGCCGGCAGCGGTGGTCGGCTACAAGTTCGAGCGGTCGATCGAGCGTCACCTCGGCGGCCCGCGGTCGACGGCCTACGGCCTGCTCGCCGGCGCCGCGGCAATGTTGGCAGCCGACACCAGGCCGCAGCTGCGCGGGCGCGGAGAGGCGGGCGCGGTTGACGGCCTCGCCCTCGGCGTCGCCCAAGCGGCGGCGCTGGCCCCGGGCGTCTCGCGCAACGGCATCACCTTGGCGGCGGCTCGCTGGCGCCGCTTCTCTCGCGACCAGGCAAACCTGCTCTCGCGCACGATCGCGTTGCCGATCATCGTTGGCGCGACCGCGCTCAAGGGCACCCGTCTAGCCCGCCGCGGCGCCTCGCCCGAGCTGCGGCGCTCGCTGGCGATCGGCGCCGGCGCCTCCTTCGCCTCGACCCTCGCCTCGCAGCGCCTGATCAAGCTGGTCGAGCGCGATCGGGCGCTCTGGCCGTATGCGGCTTACCGGGCCGCTTTGGCTGCTGTAGTTCTTGCCAAACTGCGCCGATAGCAGGTAACTCCAAGACTTGGAGAAACTTGGAGTTAACTGGGAAGTCCGCTATAACTCCAAGACTTGGAGAAACTTGGAGTTAATCTGGAGTTGGGATGTTCGTAGCGAAAGCCCCCGCAGCCGAGGACTTGTTGAGACAGCTCCCCCCGAAGGTGGTGGGAGAATCAGTCGTGGCGCCGCTCGGGGGCCACAAGGCCGATGAGCGCTATCTGCACTGGGACAAGCTCCGGCATCTAGACCCACCACCAGGGCTTACCACTGAGCAGTGGTGGCTCAGGTTGAAGCTCGCTCGGGCGGGGGAGATGCGGCATTTTCCCCTGCTTGATTCCGACGGAGACAGCTTTGGCTTCACGCTGCCGGACATCGTCCTGCGTCACCTTCACTACATCGATCAACACTGCAGCGGCGAGGTTGCCATGGAAAAGGTCGTTACCTCCGATCGCCAGGCGAGAAAGCGCTATCTCGTCAACGCTCAGGTGGAGGAGGCGATCCGCTCCAGCCAGCTGGAGGGCGCAACGACCTCGCGGATGGTCGCCAATGAGATGTTGCGCAGCGGGCGCGAGCCGCGCGACCGCAGTGAGCTGATGATCGTCAACAACTTCCGGGCGCTGCAGTTCATGCACGATGAGATGAACAAGGAGCTGAGCCGCGAGACGATCATGCAATTGCACCGCATCGTCACCGACGGCACCCTCGCCGACCCCACAGCCGCCGGCCGGCTCCAACAGCCAGGAGAGGACCGGGTTGTCGTCCTCGATCGAGACGGCGGGCGTCTCGTTCACAGGCCGCCCCCAGCGGAGCAGCTGCCAGCGCGCATGGCTCTGATGTGCAACTTTGCGAATGAGGGAGACGAGGGCGGCGAGACGTTCGTTCACCCGGTGATCCGGGCAATCTTGCTGCACTTCTGGCTGGCCTATGACCACCCGTTCGAGGACGGAAACGGCCGGACAGCCCGGATCCTGTTCTTTTGGCTGATGCGCTCCCACGGGTACTGGCTGGTGGAGTACCTGCCGATCTCGCGGATCATCCGCAACGCGCCTGCACGGTACGGCAGGGCGTTTCTCGAAACCGAGGCAGACGCAGGTGACGCGACCTACTTCCTCATTCATCAGCTGGAGGTGCTGCGCCGCGCAATCGACGAGTTGCGGGTCTACCTTCGACGCAAGCAGGCGGAAGTTCACGACGTCGAGCAGCTCCTCGACGAAACCGATCACTTCAATGGGCGTCAGCTCGCGCTCCTGACCGACGCCATTCGCGATTCGGATGCCACCTACACGTTCGAGGGACACGCCAAGAGCCACCGAGTCAGTCATGAGACCGCTCGGGTCGATCTGCGCCAACTGGCCCAGCGCGGATTGCTGCTCCAGCGCCGGCGTGGACGGCAGCACATTTTCGAACCGGTCCCCGATCTAACCGAGCGCCTGAAAGAATCGCCCGCATGAGCGGCGACGCCTACGCAAAGGCCGGAGTGGACCAGGGAGCCGCCGACTCGGCGGTTGCCGGGCTAGTTAAGGCGCTCGGCGCGATCCAGCTCGGTCGGCCGTCGCGGCAGGTGTCGCTGCCAGGGCACTACGCGAGCGTGATCAGGCTCGACGAGCGCACCGGGATCGCGCTCTCGACCGACGGTGTCGGCACCAAGCTGCTGATCGCCGAGGAGCTCGGGCGCTTTGACTCGATCGGGATCGACTGCGTGGCGATGAACGTCAACGACGTGATCTGCGTCGGCGCCGAGCCGCTGGCGATGCTCGACTACATCGCGATCGATCGGGCCGACCCGGTGGTCTGCGCCGAAGTCGGCGTGGGGCTCGCTCGCGGCGCCGAACTGGCGGGAGTCGAGATTCCCGGTGGCGAGCTGGCGCAGCTTGGCGAGATGGTGCGCGGGGTCGACGTCTCCGGGGCCTGCTTCGGCACCGTCGCCCTGGAGGAGATCGTCGACGGCTCGGGGGTGCAACCGGGCGACGCGATCATCGGCCTCCCCTCCTCCGGCCTGCACTCCAATGGCTACACCCTCGCTCGCTCGGCGCTGGAGGGACTCCCGCTTGGGGACGACCCAGAGGGTCGGCTCGGTCAGTCACTCGGCGGCGAGCTACTCGAGCCGACCGAGATCTACGTCAAGCCGGTGCTCGAGCTGCTGCGCTCCGGGGTCGATGTGCGCGGCCTCGCCCACATCACCTCCGGCGGGCTCGGCAACCTGCTGCGCCTCGCCGCCGAGGTCGCCTATGAGATCGAGCAGCCGCTGCCGGTGCTGCCGATCTTCGAGCTGATCGCCGAGCGCTCCGGCACCGCTGACGCGGAGATGCATGAGGTCTTCAACATGGGTTGCGGCTTTTGCTGCATAGTCGCTGCCGCCGATGAGCAGCAAGCAGTCGATCTCCTGCGCCCCCACTACCCTGGGGCGAAGCGGATTGGCTCGGCGGTTGACGGGCCGCGCGAGATCCGCCGCCACTGAATGGAAGCCCGCCCCAGCAGCGCGATGATCGGAACAGTGCTTTCCGGCCGTTACCGGCTGGAGGCGAAGCTAGGCAGCGGCGGCATGTCGACGGTCTACCTGGCCCGCGACCAGACGCTCGACCGGCAGGTCGCGGTGAAGGTGATGCATCGTGAGATGTCCGAGCAGGCCGATCAGCTTGAGCGCTTCCGGCAGGAGGCTCGGTCGGTCGCCAAGCTCTCCCACCCCAACGTGGTCTCGGTGATCGACGCCGGCGAGGACGGCGGTCACCCCTACATCGTCTTCGAGTACGTCGAGGGGGAAACCCTGAAGCAGCGGATCAATCGCGATGGGGCGCTAGTGCCGCAGGAGGCGATCGCCTACGCGATCGAGATCGCCCGCGGCCTCTCGATGGCGCACGCGCGCAACATGGTTCACCGCGACATCAAGCCGCAGAACATCCTGATCGACGCCGAGGGACGGGCGAAGCTGACCGACTTCGGCATCTCGCGCCAGCTCGAGCAGGACGGCATGACCGCCACCGGCCGTGTGCTCGGCACCACCGACTACGTCGCTCCCGAGCAGGCGATGGGTCGCAAAGTCGACCCGCGCACGGACGTCTACTCGCTGGGCGTCGTCCTCTACGAGATGCTCGTTGGCCAGGTCCCCTTCGCGGCCGACAGCCAGGTCGGCGTGGCGATGAAGCACGTCAACGAGGAGCTGCCCGACGTGCAGCGCCGCCGCCCCGAGGTCTCGGCCGCGGTGGCGCTCGTAGTCGAGCGCGCCACCGCCAAGGACCCGAGCGAGCGCTACCAGCAGGTCGGCGAGATGATCGACGACCTCGAGACGGCGCTGGAGGTCGAGGCCGCGCGGGCCGGGTCGACCACGGGCGAGGCGACCAGCATCCTCGACGCGGTGCCGCCGCCCAAACGCAAGCTCCCCGGCCCTGGGCGCCGCAGCTGGGCCGCGATCGTCGTCGTGCTGCTGATCGCCGCCGCGGTGCTGGCGGCAGTGCAGCTGATCTCGAACGGCAACATCGGTGGCGGTGGTGCCGACAAGGGCAAGGGCAGCGCGATCTCCACTACCTCCGCGACCGACTACGACCCGCAGGGGGACGGCCACGAGGTCGGCAGCAAGGTCGAACTGGCGGTCGACGGCGACCCGACCGGAACCGCCTGGGAAACCGAGCACTACGAATCCGACACCTTCGCTGGCACCAAGACCGGCCCCGACCCCGGCGTCGGCATCTACGTCACGACCAGCGCCTCGGCCAAGCCAACGAAGATGATCGTGCGCACCCCGACGCCCGGCTGGGACGCCCAGGTCTTCGCCACCGATTCCGGCCCACCGGAAGACCTCTCCGAATGGGGTGAACCGGTCGGCATCGCCGTCGACGCCAGCGCGACCGAGGAAATCGACCTCACCGTCCCCACTCCCGCCCGCTACTTCCTGCTCTGGTTCAACAAGGCCTCCGAAGCCAACGACCAGTACGGCGGCTACCAGGTCGAGGTCAGCGACATCAAGCTGCTGCGCTAGACCGGCTCACCCTTTGCCAGCAAGCACAACCGTGCCGATGACGATCAGAACACTGAGCGCGACGATCGCCCCCGTCAGCCAAACGAGCCGCGCCTGCGTCTTGACCTCGTGCAGGGTCGACGTCGCCCGGTAGAGCGCCTGCATCTTGTCCTGAAGCGTCTTGTAGTCGCGGGCGATGCCGAGGCGTTCCCGCAGATGCCGGTATATCTCGCGATACGACTCCCGCCTTATGTCGAGGTCGTATATCTCGGCCAGGTCCCCGGCGATCTCTCGGTCGATTTCAGCGATGCCCTTCGGGTCTGCACGGTCGAGAAATTCGAGCCGATTATCGATCGCACGAAGAATCCCTATCGCCGTCGCCGCGCCGATCGTCATATGGGCGACGCTCCCCGCCTGCATCAAGGCCGATTCCCGGCTCCCCCATTGTCCGGCCCCGCGGCTGACGACAATCAGGCAGCGCTTGGCTGGGAGCACTCCGGTGACGTAGAGGTCGTCGTCGACGCACGGTCGATCGAGTCTGTGCTTGCGTGCGGTGGGATCGCTAAGTCGCGGCGGGCGGAGGGGCTCTGAGAGGGCCCTCATCAAAGGGGAGAGCTTGCCCGGGAACGGCCGGGGTCCGGAGGCCGGACGCCTCACGTCGTTCTGGGTGAGGCCCTCATCTACCACGATTAGTGAGGACACCCTGGCACCCCCGAGCGCCATGATGACCTGGTTGCCGAGACGGCGAGTGGCTCGCCGGTCAATACTGCCGGAGCTTCCCTGGGCGACACTCAGGGAAGCTCCGAAAGCGATTCGCTCGATCGCCTGGCGCAATGTGAACTCGTCTTTTCGCCTGCTCGCCTTCCCACCCATTCCGCGGATATCGAAGCGGGCCAGGTGCGTGAGGTAGTCGAGCAGCGGTCCTGACAGTTCGAACTTGGGGAGGCTCGTTTCTGGCCGGGCGGCAGCGTAACCCCATCCCGCCGCCATCATTAACTTGATCTCGGCCAGGGACATCTTGCGCGATAGGAGCCCATCGGCGACGACAGGGACGAGAAGGAAGGTCAGTGAGTACGTGCCGCGTAACCGGCCGCGGTCATGCCCACCACGAATGAACGAGACGAACGGCTGCATGAACCACTCGTCCTCCTCAGCCCCTTCGCCAGAAGCGTGTGCGACCGCGTGGGGGAGCATCACGGTGACGATGCGGTTCGCCAGCGGAAAGCCGAACAGCCGGGAGCGCTTGTGGGCCAGTATCTCGAGGAGCGTGCGGGAGACCTTGGCGGAGGGAGAGTCCCGGTCTTGGGACAGCGGCCTGACCCAGAAGTCGTTGACGCTTGGCTGCCTTTCGTCGTCGTATCCATCGAAGAAGATGGAGCGCGGTTCCTCGTAGTCGTTGCCGTCGCTGGCCTTTGATTTTTTTTTGAGCGCCCAATCGAGGGCGTCGGGAATTGCGTCGCTGCTGCCTTCCGAGTGCTTGAGCAACTCCATCCGCAGGGAGCCGACCGTGGTCAAGCCGTGCTCTGCAAGGGGACTGTGGGTCGCAAGCTCGTCTCCGCCATAGTGCGCGCCCTTACACACCTGTTCCACGCGGTGTGGCTTACCGCGGCCCTCTGGGAGTGCGAATCGCTCGACGACTCGCTCGGTATTGGTTCGGCCGCGAAAGGGCTTGTGGGGCTTGGGCAGCGCCAGCGCGAAAGAGTGTTGGATCAGTCCATGTACGTCGTCCACGATCGCCGCCTAGTCCCCTCGCGCCGGTGAGGGAATCAGGAGGCCGAGAAATATCCCGCCTATCGCACACCAGACAAACGGTTCCTTCAGACTGTCGTGCGCAACGATTGCCACGGCGACGATGAACCCTCCGAACGCAAAGGAAACGAGCGGGCGCCAATCGGTGCTTTCGGGCTTTGATCTGCCCGGCAAAAGGGGTGTCACCAATGGAAGGGGAATCAACACCCCAACGAGGACGCCGGCGAGAGCTGCCAACGCAACCCAAAGGCCCTCCGGGGGTTGCGGCGGTTTGATCGCGGCCGCCGCGGCTACCTTTGATTCGCATTGGATCGGCTTATGTAAGACGCAGTGACGAGTGGTGGTTGTGGTTGAGGGATCGCCCTCCAACGCGGAGATCCAGCAGATGCCGATCAGCGCCGCGACCAAGGCAAACCCGAGGCTCGCAATCGCGAGGCCGTACGCGGTTCTGTCCCTCGGATCGCCGACCATGGGAATTCACCCCAATACACGGAGCCCGAGCAGTTTAAGCAGCTAAATTTGTTTAGTGTGACTGTTCGTCCGAATTCAGAACTCGTAAGAGCGTGCCCGTGCGTGGCGCTCGAGCGCCAGGTTCACCAGACGGTCACAGAGGTCCGGGTACTCGAGGCCTGAGGCCTGCCAGAGCTTGGCGTAGACACTGGTCTCGGTGAAGCCCGGCATGGTGTTGATCTCATTGACGAGGACGGCGCCGTTGGGCTCGACGAAGAAGTCACAGCGGGCGAGGCCGGAGCAGCCGCCGAGGCGGAAGGCCTCGACGGCCAGCTGGCGCACCTCGGCGATCTGCTCGGCTGAGACCGGCGGCGGCACAACGAGCTCCATTCCCCCCTCGCGGTACTTGTTCTCGTAGTCGTACCAGTCGCCGTCGGCGACGACCTCGCCGGGTTGGGAGGCGTCGACCTGCTCGTTGCCGAGCAATGAGCACTCGACCTCGCGGCCCGCTGCAGGTGCCTCGACGATCACGCGCGGGTCGTGGCGGCGCGCGAGCTCAACCGCGGCGTCGAGCTCGGTGCCCACCCCGGCAACCTTGCTGATGCCGACGCTGGAACCGAGCCGGGAGGGCTTGACCCAAAGCGGCGCACCGAGCCGCTCGCAGCGCTCGCGCCAGCCCGGCTCCGCCGCATCGACGAAATCGACCTGGGGGATCCCGGCCTGGGCAAAGAGCCGCTTCAGGGTCAGCTTGTCCATGCAGGCGGCGGACGCGAGCACGTCGGAGCCGACGTAGGGCACGTCCAGCCACTCGAGCAGGCCCTGCACGCTGCCGTCCTCGCCGAAGGGGCCGTGCAGAGCGGGAAAGACGGCCTCAGCGCCCAGCAGGCCTTCACCGGGAACCAGCTCCAAACCGGCGCCGTCATAGGTCCAGGCACCCTCGCGGGAGATCGTCACACGCAGCGCCTCGTGGCCGGCCTGCTCCAGGCCGCGCGCCACCGCCTCCCCTGAGCGCAACGAAACATCGTGCTCGGAGGAGCGACCGCCGCTGAGGACCGCGACCCTCATTCCGTTTCTTCGGCTTCCGTTTCAGCTGCCCCGATCGCCGCCTTGCCGACGACCAGCGTCACCGTGCTTCCCGGTTTCACTTCCGAGCTCGGCGGCGGGAACTGGTCGGTGACGCGGCCGACCTGCGAGGGGACTTCGGTTTCCTGTTCCTGCACGACCGGCTTGAGGCCGGCTTCGCGAACCATTTCCACGGCTTCGGCGCGTTCCTTGCCGATCACGTTGGGCGCCGTCGCCTTTTCTTCACCCTTGGAGACCGTGATCGAGACGGTCGAGCCCGGCGGCAGCTGCGAGCCGGCGCTCGGCGCCTGGCGGATCACCTGACCTTCGGGCTGCTTGCTTTCCACTTCTTCGACCGAGGGGGTGAAGCCGCGACCACGGATCTGCTGCACCGCCAGCGAGCGCTGTGAGCCGACCACTACCGGCACCTTGGCCAGCTTCGGGCCGCTCGAGACCTTGAGCACCACCGTACTCCCCTTGGTCGCGGTCTCCCCGCCCGAGGGTTCGGACTTGAGCACCAGCCCTTCTTCCACGTCTTTGGAGTGCACCGATTCGGTCTTGGTTTTGAAGCCCGCTTCTTCGAGCTCTTCTTCGGCGGCTGTACTGGTCAGGCCGGCGGTTGAGGGCACCTTGGCGCTGCCGGGGCCGGAGCTCACGGTCAGCGTCACCTTCGGCTTCGAGCAGAAGAAGGTGAGGAAGCTGCAGTCTTCGGAGGCCTGATCAGCCGGCGGCGCTGCGGCGGGGTCCTGCTCGAGCACTTCGTTGGCCGGCGCTTCGCGCTCGACCCGCTTGACATCACCCACGCTGAAGCCGTCTTGCTGCAGCAGCGCGATCGCCACGTTGAGCTGGTTGCCGGTGACGCTGGGGACCTCGGTCGTCGTGTCGCGGGTCAAGGCAAAGCCGACCAGGAGGCCGATCAGCACCGCTATCGCGACCAGGACCCAGATGCGCCTGCGCCTGCCCTCGTCTGGATCGACGCCCTCTGCGATCGGCTCCTCCGGCACGGCGACGATCGGCGGCAGGGGCGCGAAGGCGGCTGTGTTTTCAGCACCCCCGCCGGGGTCCTTGAGTGCCGCGTCGATCGCGGCGATGAAGGCGTCAGCGCTCTGGAAGCGCTGGCCCGGCTCCTTCTCCAGGGCCCGCATAACCACTGCGTCGAGCGCCGGTGAGACCTGGGGATTGATCGAGCTTGGCCGCTGCGGCGCCTGCGAGACCTGTTTCATCGCTATCGCCACGGCGGAATCGGCCTCAAATGGAACCCGCCTGGTCAGCGCCTCATAGAGCATTACCCCGATCGAGTAGAGATCGGAGACGGCGGTGACCTCGAAGCCCTGGGCCTGCTCGGGCGAGAGGTAGTGGGGCGTGCCCAGCACCGAGCCCGCCTGGGTGATCTCTGAGACGCCGGCCTGGGCGATGCCGAAGTCGGTCACGGTCGCCTTGCCCTCGGCGTCGACGATCACGTTCTGCGGCTTCAGGTCACGGTGGACGACGCCGTGGCGGTGGGCGAAGCGCGCGCCCTCGAGTACCTGGCGGATCAGCCCGGCGGCTTGCTCGGGAGTGGCACCGGCGTCGATCACCTGCTTCAGCGTGCGCCCCTCCAGGTACTGCATCGCAATGTAGTAATTACCTTCGAACTCGCCGCGATCGAAGACAGCGACGATGTTGGGGTGTTGAAGGCCCGCGGCGGCCTCGGCCTCACGGCGGAAGCGCTCGACGAACTCTTTGTCCTGGGCAAAGCGCGCGTGCAGAACCTTGAGCGCCACCCGGCGTTGCAGGTGGCTGTCGTCGGCCAGCCAGACATCGGCCATGCCGCCCGAGCCGATGCGCTCCAGGACCGTGTAGCGGCCGTCGACCACAGACCCTTTTGTCACCTCAGCCACGCTTCACACCTTTCTTCTTCATTCGCTATTCACCGTTGAGGATCGTTTCCGCGACGTCGCGGAAAATCGGCGCGGCAACATCGTTGCCGAATTCTTCCGTGCACTCCACCGTCGCCGCGATCGCGATCTTGGGGTCATTGGCCGGGGCGAAACCTATGAACCAGGCCTGATTCTCTTCTTCGCCGCCGCCACAAGCCTTGTTGCCCGGTGTTTCGGCAGTACCGGTCTTGCCCGCCACCGGGACACCGGGAATTGCCGCGTTGGTACCGGTGCCTTCACTGACCACACCTTCCATCGCGGTGGTCAGCTCTTCGGCGGTCTTGGCGCTGATCGGCTGGCTGTACTGCGAAGGTTCAAGCTTCTTTGTCACCCGGCCATCGGGATCGACGACCCGGCTCCAGATCTGCGGCTTCATCTCCTTGCCCTTGTTGGCGACTGCGGCCGCGACCTGCGCCATCTGCAGCGGCGTCACCGCCAGCCGCTCCTGGCCGATCGCCACGCGGGCCAGGTCAACGGGGTCGTTGGCGTTCAACAGTTCCCCTTCTTCGTTGAAAACGCCGCTCTTGTACACCTCGTTGCTTGGCAAGTCGATTGCGGGGGTCGAGTTGAAGCCGAGCTTTTCCATGTATTCGAACAGTGTGTCCTCGCCCAGTCGCTGGCCGAGCTGTCCGAACCAGGTGTTGACCGAGTTGGTCAGGGCGGTGTCGAGGGTCGCTCCTGGAAAGCTCTCACCGAAGTCGTTTTCCAGCGGAGTCCCTTCGACTTCGAGACTCCCCGGCGCGTCGATCGGCGTTTCCGGGGTGATCGTGCCGCTTTCCAGGCCCGCTGCCGCTGTCACCACCTTGAAGGTCGAGCCCGGTGGATACTGGCCCTGCGTGGCGCGATCGAAAAGTGGCGTTTCGATTTCGTTCGTGCTCAGCTTCGAGAATTCGTAAGGCACGCGGTTTGGGTCATAAGGTGGGTTCGAGGCCATTACCTTGACCCGCCCGCTCTTCGGCTCGATCGCGACGACGGCGCCGAAGCCTGCTTCTTCGAGGTCAGCGAGGGCGGTCGCCTGGGCCGCCGGGTCGAGGTTGGTGACGATGTCGTTGCCCTGCTGATTGCGACCGCGCAGCTGGTCGAGGATCGAGCTGAATTCTGATTCGTTGCCGACCAGTTCGTCGTTGTGAAAGCGCTCGAACTCGCTGTCGCCGAACTGGACGAAGCTGTAGCCGATCGGGTGGCCGTAGAGGCGCCCTTCCGGGTAGCGCCGCACATAGCGCTTGCCGGAACCGTGGCCCTTGGCTACCGAGCGGGCGATCACGGTGCCGTCGGCGGCGAGGATGCGACCACGCTGGATCTGCTGCTGCTCGAGCAGAGGTCGCTTGTTGGCGGTCTTTTCGCGCAGCGCCTTGGCATCGAAGACCGACCAGTAAGAAGTGAAGCCGATCAGCACGGCGAAGAGGACGACAACAAAGGCGAAAAGCTTGACGATCTGGCGGTTCAAGCCCCTGCCTCCCGTCGGGCTCGATCAGACACCAGCAGCAGCAGCGCCAGGAGGACGAAGTTGGCGACGATCGAGCTGCCGCCGTAGCTAATGAAGGGCAGAGTGACGCCGGTCAGCGGGATCACCCGGGTGACGCCGCCGATGATGACAAAGGCCTGGATCGCGAAAACGGCGGTGAGGCCGGTGGCGAGCAGCTTCGAAAAGCCGTCGTCGGCGAGCAGGGCGATCTTGAAGCCGCGGGCCGAGATCAAGAGGTAGGTGAGGATCACCGCGCAGGCGCCAAAGAGGCCGAGCTCGTTGACGATCAGCGAGTAGATCGTGTCGGTCTGCGCCGCCGGCAGCAGCGCGTTATCGGTGCCCGGAATGGTAATTAGCGACTGGCCGAATCCTTTGCCGAAGAGCCCGCCGTCGGCCTGGGCGAAGATCGATTGCAGAATCTGGTAGCCGCTCCCCCGCGCGTGGGGGTAGGGGTTGAGCCAGACCTCGACCCTGTCGTGCACGTGCGGCACCGTCGCGGCGAAGAACCAGGCGCCGACGAGGAACATCGCCATGCCGATGGCGACGAACGAGAAGCGGCCCGTGGCGACGTAGAGCAGAGCGAGGAAGGCGGCGAAGAACATCAGCGAGCTGCCGAGGTCGCGGATGAAGACGAGCATGAACATCGAGGCGCCCCAGACGACCAGCATCGGGCCGAAGTGCTTGAGCGGCGGCAGGGTCACACCGAGCACGCGGCGGGCGCCGACGATCAGCACCTCGCGGTGCTCGCGCAGGTAGGAGGCAAGGAAGACGACCAGGCAGATCTTCGAGAACTCGGCCGGCTGGAAGGCGAGCGGCCCGATCTTGACCCCGAGGTACGCGCCGTTGACCTGCTGGCCGATTCCGGGCACCCGTGGCGCCAGCAGCAGCAGCAGGCCCACCGCCGCGATCGTGTAGCGGTAGCGCTCGAGCACGTCGTAGTCGCGCAGGAAATGGATCGTCGCCGCGAAGAGAATGAGGCCGAGGACGAACCAGTTGGCCTGGTCGCGAGCCAGGCTGGCATCGATCCGGTAGACCATGACCAGGCCGAAGGCCATCAGCAGCGCCACCAGTGGGAAGAGGTACGGGTCGGCGTTGGGAAGGCGCACCCGCAGGTAGAAGTGGGTGGCGAGGCAGACGGCGAAGAAGTAGGCGCCGTAGGTGAGGCTGAGGTTGTCGAGCTGAGCGTTCTCCTGGGCGAAGACCGCGGCGAAGCCGGCGGTGAGGAGGAGGGCCACCGGGACGAGAGCCATTAGCTCCCGGTTGCGAGCGCTCATCGAACCCCTTGTGACTGTTCGATGTCTTCGACCAGCGAGGTCGCATCCCCGCGCGAGCGCAGATCGTGGCCCGTGACCGCGTCCTGGCGGCGTGGCGGCAGCGAGGAGGCCTGGATCGGGCTGGCGTAGCGCTCGTCGTAGAGCTTGATGCCGAAGGGCAGTTCGTAGGGCATGCCGCGATAGAGGGCGACGCGGCCGCTGTCGTCGGTGCCGAGGAACCAGACCTGGCGGTTGCCGTACCAGGCGCCGAAGGCAAGCGCCCCAAGCACGGCCAGGACCACGAGCACCTTGAGCGCCCGTCTCAGGCCCCTTCGCGAGCCCTTCGCGGCGAGCTGCTCGCGGCGATCGCGGGCGGCTGCTGCCGCAGCGCGGCGGCGCACCTCGGTCGTGGTCAGCCCCGCCTCCGCTGCGGTGCTGCCGATCAGCGTCGCGTCCTCGTGACTCTGCTGCGGCGCGGCCGCGTCTTCGAGGCGGAAGGCGAGGGCGGTGATGTTGTCGCGGCCGCCGGCCCGGTTGGCTTCGTCGACCAGGGCACGCACCGCGGCGCCCATCGAGCTGGCGCCGGCGAGCAGCTTGGCGATCTGCTCCTCACCCAGCATCGTCGTCAGCCCGTCGGAGCAGATTAGGAAGACGTCGCCTGCAACGGCGGGAACGGTTTGTACGTCAGGCTCGACCTCGGGCTCGGGACCGAGGGCGCGGGTAATGATCGAGCGCTGCGGATGGTCTTGGGCTTGAGCGTCGGTGATCTGTCCCTTGCGCCTCATCTCCTCGACCAGCGAGTGGTCGCGGGTCAACTGCTCGAGCTTGCCGGCCCGCAGCCGGTAGGCGCGGCTATCGCCGACGTGGCCAATCGCCACCTCTTCACCGACCGCGTCGACGATCGCGGCGGTCAGGGTCGTGCCCATGCCCGCCCGCGAGGGATCGGCGCGGGCGAGCTGGTGGATCGTGCGGTTGGCGGCGAGGATCGTCTCGCGCAGCACCTGCTCGGGCGTCCCCTCGGGCAGATCGACGTCGAAGGCGTCAGCCGCGGCTTTCGAGGCGACCTCGCCGGCCTGGGCGCCGCCCATACCGTCGGCGACGACGAAGATCGGCGCCCGCACAAAGAAGGAGTCCTCGTTGGCGTTGCGCTGGCGCCCCGTGTCGGTGCGAAAGGCCTGGTCGTCGATCCGCAGCATTTAGCCCGAGGCCTCGTACCTGAACTCGGTATCGCCGATCCGCACGACGTCACCGTCGATCAGCTCCGCCTCCCCATTCAGGGTCGCGTCGTTGAGCAGGGTGCCGTTGGTCGAGTTCATGTCCTCCACGAAGGTGCGCCGGTCGCGGGTAAAGATCCTCGCGTGCACGCCGGAGGCGTAGCGGTCCTCGATCCGCACATCAGCTTCGGCCGAGCGACCGATCGAGAGCCCGCCGATCAGGTCGAAGCGCTCGCCGGGCTCGAGACCGCCGCCGCGCTCGGCGATCAACCAAGCGTCGCCGGCGGGCGATGACGGGGAGAGACCGGGGACCTGGTGAAAGCCGGTCGCGTCCGGTGCCGGTGAGGTCGTGCGGCGCAGGTCCTTGAGCGCGCTGCGGGCGATCCAGAGCAGGAAGAGGTAGAGAACGGCGAGGAAGCCGAACTTGAGGAAGACGGAGATCGGGGCGTAGTCCACTAGGCCGCGGCGCTCAGGTCAATGTTTCGTTCGCTCACTGCTCGATCTCGAACAGGAAGGTCGTGGTACCGACCGTCACCTGGTCCCCGGGGCTGAGCCGCGAGGAGGAGACGCGCCGGCCGTTCACCTTGATGCCGTTGGTCGAGCCGAGGTCGGCAATCGTCCAGTCGCCAGTCGGCGAGCGGCGCAGCTCGGCGTGGCGGCGGGAGACGTTGGGATCCGCCAGCACGCACTCGGCGCTCTTGGAGCGGCCGATCGTGGCGCGGGGGCCCTCGAGCACGTAGCGGCGATCGTCGAGGGAGACGACCGCGCGGGTGGTGACCATCGCTTCGGCGCGCTGCTCCGGGGTCGCCGGGGCGGCCGGTCGCTCTTTGACCGCCGAGTAGACCATCGTGTGACCCTCCTCCCCCTGGCGCGGAGCCTCCCCCTCGTGCGCCGGCGGCTTGACCAGCCGGGTCTGGATACCAAACTCGCCAAGGCGCAGGCGCTCGTCGGTCTTGAACTCGACCGCGGGACGGGTGAGCAGGTCGTAGTCGCGGCGGCGGGCATGCTCGAGCAAGTAGCCGGAGAGCTCCTGCTCGAGCGAGCGCTCGTAGCCTTCGAGCTTGACCCGGTCCTTGGTCGAGAGGTAGACGGTGTACTCGTTGGGCACGTAGACGCGGGCTACCCCGGCGGTCTTGTGGGCGTCCATCTCCTTGGCCAGCTTGCGGGCCAGCTCGACCGGCTGCACCTCGGAGCTGAAGGCGCGGCTGAAGACCCCCTCGACGAGGCCTTCGATCCGACTCTCGAGGTTGCGTAGAACGCTGATAGTGGGCTCCTTCTCGCGGTTCGGCGGCCTCGGCGGCCGGCGAATCCGGCTCGAATCCTACGGGAGCAGGACGCCGTGACCGACGGCGAGCCAGGCCCCTAGGGCGGCGGCAACGCCGATCGCGCCAAGGCGTAGGGACAGGGCGCGCTCGCTGCGAGGCGGTTGGTCCGCGAGGCGGTCGAGCGAGCCCTCGATCGTGCTGCCCAGCTCCTCCAGCGACGGCCGTCGATCCGGGCGGGTCTGCAGGCAGGCATCGACGGTCTCACAGAGCTCACGCGGCAGGTCGGGGCGCAGCCTGCGCAGCGGCTTCATGCGGGCGCCGATCGCCCGCGCCGTCGCCGCCGGTGTCGAGCGGCGAGTGGGATGGTCGCCGCTCCAGCTCTCGTACAGCATCAGCCCCAGGGCGTAGACGTCAACCTCCGGGCCAGCGGTGCGACCCTCGGCTTGCTCGGGGGCCATGTAGGCAAGGGTGCCGACGACGTCGCCGGGGGCCGTGAGGGCGGCGGCGTCGGTAAGGCGGGCGACTCCGAAGTCCATCAGCTTGGCGTGCGGCTCCCCCTCATCGGTGACGAGCACGTTCTGGGGCTTGATATCGCGGTGGACCACGGCGCGTGTGTGGGCATGGTCGAGGGCCTCACAGAGGTCGGCGCCGATCTCGCCCACCTCGCGGTCGCTGAGCGTGCCGTCGCGGTTGAGCTCGGCCAGGGTCGAGCCGTCGACCAACTCGGTGACGAGCAGGGCGTTGCCGTCCTCCTCCCCCATCTCATAAAGGGTCACGATCCCGGGGTGGTTGAGCCTGGCCGCTGCCTGCGCCTCGCGCAGGACGCGCTCGGACCCCGGCGCGCCGGCCGATTCGATCGCCTTGACCGCAACCGGCCGCTCGAGCCGCCCGTCCCAGGCCTCATAGACCGTGCCGAAGCCGCCGCTGCCGATGCGGCGCTCGATCAGGAAGCGGTTAAGTACGAGCGAACCAACCAATGCACTCTGCGGCTTCGCCGCGAATCCGCTTCCTCCTGCGACATACTCCCTGCTTCTTGGAGGATTC
>DATMIH010000189.1:0-1618 GCA_035554595.1 Solirubrobacterales bacterium | reverse complement strand
AACCGCTTCCTGGCTGGCGAAGGTGATCGGTTCGCCCCCTTTGTTCAGCACCTGAAGCGCCTGCAACTTGCCGTGGGTCAGGTCTCCGGGGTGGCTGGGCACGTAGCGGAAGATGTAGCTGTTCGGCTGCTTCGCCTTGGTACCAGGCTTGTTCGAGCCGCCGATGTCCTCACAGATCCAGATGTTGCCGTCCGAATTGTCTTGGATCCCCTCGTAGCCGCCGCGGCCGAGCGCGCCGGAGACGTCAAGGACCTGAGAGGGATAGCCGGGGGTCGCCGAGTAGGTGGGGGCGCCGGGATTCTCGGTCGTCAGCAGCAGGCGCTTGGCCCATGGGTCCCAGGTGCTTCCATCAATCGTCGCCAGCGGGTTTCCGAAGGCGTCCTGGCTGGCCAGCAGGGTGATCCGGTGAGCTGCGTCGGCGTCGAGATTGATGCGGGTGACGTAACTGACGCCACCGGCGCCTCCCTCGTGGCCCTGGAAGAGGAAATGCGTGCCGTAGTCGTAGTTGGGGTCGGCGCCGCTGAGACTGTCCGGGAAGACCAGGTAGGTGTTCTTATCCGGCTCGGTCTTGTGCGCCTCTATCGGGTTGCTCGGGACCGGCAGCATCTGTGGCTGTCCGGCCAGGTTGAGGACATCGTTGTTGTATCCGTAGTAGGAGGTCAGCGACGACGGGTTCTCGAGCGGATTTGAGCCGCGAGCGACGACAACCTGCTCCAGCTCCGGCGAGAGGACGCTAGCCGGCGCATAGCCGGGTGACCTCGTGTTGGCCGAAGGAACGCCGGTCAGGACGGGACTGGGTGGAGGCGACGCTCCGGCAGGCGCGGCAAGTGCGCCAACGGCCAGCGTGCAGCCGGCCAGGAGCGAGATCGCCCTCGTGCTTCTCAGCATCTACGGATCTCCTTTGGATCGAATACGGCTCGAAAATGAGCCCTCTCGCCGAACCTAGGAGTGGCTGGGCACTGTGATGTGGCGAAGGCGTTGAGCGCCGGTGACGATTCTGTGTCCGCTTTGTGGCCGAGCCGTTAACTCCGGCGGCAACCAGGCCTAAGACTGGTTGAAGAAGCCTTTGTCGAGCAGCCGCGCCTTCTCCTCGGCGGAGACCTCGACGTTGCGCGGCGTCAACAGGAAGATCTTCTCGGCGATTCGCTGCATGCCACCGTCTAGCGAGTAGGTCAAACCCGAGCAGAAGTCGATCATCCGCTTGGAGAGCTCGTGATCGGTCGTCTGCAGGTTGAGGATGACCGGGACCTGGCGCTTGAACTGGTCGGCGACCTGCTGGGCATCGTTGAAGTTGCGGGGGATGACGAGGTGGACCTGTACGTCGGAGTCGCCGTTGCCGACCGGGCGCAGCGTGCGAGTGCGCGTGGCGGCGATCGGCTCGTCGTCAGCGAAGATGTCGTCGATCTCGTCGCGGCGCGAGCGGCGCGAGCTGGGCAGGCGCCGCACGGTCGCCGACTCGCGGCGGCCCTCGTAGGCGTCTTCGGAGCTCGTTTCGGGCTCGAAGTCTTCCTCGTATTCGGGACCGTAGTCGTGGTCCTCGGCAAGACCGAAGTAGACCAGCGCTCGATGCCAGGTATCGCGTAGGGCCATGGTTAGTCGCGTGTTTCGGCCTAGGTGG
>DATMIH010000188.1:0-23118 GCA_035554595.1 Solirubrobacterales bacterium | reverse complement strand
TCAACTCGCGTAGAGGGCCTCGATCTCCTGCTCGTGCTTGCTCGCCACGACCGCGCGCTTGACCTTCAGCGTCGGCGTCAGCTCGCCGGTTTCCTGTGAGAGGTCGCGGGGCAGGATCGCCACCTTCTTGACCTGCTCGACGCGGGCGAATTTCTCGTTGATCGTCGCCACGTGGTCTTCGATCGCTTTCAGCACGTCGGGGTTGGCGGCGAGCTGCTCGGGGTCCTCGGGCAGGTCGTGCTCCTTGGCGTAGGCGACGGCGTCTTCGGGGTCGAGCGTGACCAGGGCGACGAGGTAGGGCTTGCGATCGCCGACGACGACGCACTGGGAGACCAGCGGGTGCTGCTTGATTTCGTTCTCGAGGTTGGCCGGGGTGATGTTCTTGCCGCCCGCGGTGATGATGATGTCCTTCTTGCGGCCGGTAATCTTGATGAAGCCGTCGGGCTCGATCTCGCCGATGTCGCCGGTGTGCAGCCAACCGCCGACGATCGTCTCCCGGGTCGCCTCCTCGTTCTTGTAGTAGCCCTGGAAGACATTGGGGCCCTTGACCAGGATCTCGCCGTCCTCGGCGATCTTCACCTCGCAGCCGGGGAAGGGCTTGCCGATCGTGCCCACCTTGAAGTCCTCGGGCGTGGAGATCGTCGCCGCGGTCGAGGTCTCGGTCATGCCCCAGCCCTCGAGCACGAGCACCCCGGCGGCGTCGAAGAAGCGCAGAATCTCGGGGCTGATCGGGGCGGCGCCGGAGACGGCGAGGCGCAGGTTGCCGCCGAAGAGGCCGCGGATCTTGGAGAGCACCTGCTTATCGGCGAACTCGTAGCGCTTGCGCAGCAGGAATCCCGGTTTGCGGCCGGAGCGCTCCGCCGCCCGCATCTTCTTGCCGACCCCGATCGACCAGTCGAAGATCGCCTTCTTGATCCCGCCCTCTTTCTCCATGCCACTGGTCGCGGCCGTATAGATCTTCTCGAAGATACGCGGCACCGAGGGAAAATAGGTCGGTTTGAGCTCGCCGAGGTTGGGCAGGATCTTCTGCGGATCGCGCTCCCAGTAGGCGATCGTCGTGCCGAGGTCGTAACTGCCGAACTGGATCAGCAGGGCGAAGGAGTGGGCGAGGGGGAGGTAGAGGTAGGTGACGTCTCCGGGCTCGATCACGCTGGTCTCGTTGACCATGTCGAGCATCGCCCGGTAGTTGCCGTGGCTGATGACGCAGCCCTTGGGCGGCCCGGTCGTGCCCGAGGTGTAGATGAAGGTGCAGATGTCCTCCTTGGTCACCGACTGCCAGCGTGCCTCCCACTCGCTCACATCCCGGGCCGCGCCGCGAGCGGCGAGATCGTCGAGTGAGATCGCGTCCGCGCTGGCTCCGGTCATCCGCACGACGTGCTCGAGCAGGGGCAACTGGTCACGGATCTCGCGGATCTTCTCCATCTGCTCGTCGTCCTCGACCACGACGACCTTGGCGTCGGAGTTCTCCAGCACGTATTGGCACTCCTCGGGCGAGTTGGTCTGGTAGATCGGGACCACCACGGCGCCCGCCGAGAGCGCGGCGAAGTCGAAGTAGGTCCACTCGGGGCGGGTGTTGGCGAGGATCGAGACCTTGTCGCCTTTGGCGACCCCGAGATCGATCAGCCCGAGCGAAAGCGAGCGCGCCACCTCGAGCACCTGGTCAAAGCTGCGGTCCACCCACTTGCCGTCCTCCTTGTAGCGGACCGCGACGGCGCTGCCATAAAGCTTGGCGGACAGTGGCAGCAGGTCCGCCAAGGTGGACGATTTGGTTCCCCGCTCCATGCGGGGTGGGAGTCTAGTTAAGAGCTAGTGAGGGCGAGCCTGCTGGCGTTGGCGCTGACCGGTCATGCTGCGCAGCGAGGTCTCGAAAAGGGACTTGTCGATGCGCCCGTGGAAGATCGGAATGCCCATCTGCATGCACTTGCCGATCACCTCCTGCCGCTTCATCTGAAGCTCTTCGGCAAGCTCGGACGGGGTGAGGTGATTGGCCACTGCGGACCTCCCTTTGTCGTTGAAACTGGGTAGGGAGATATTTACCCCTGAGGGCGGACGTGTCAAACGATGCACCGCTCCCTTCGACTGGCCCGCGCCGTCGAGCCGCGATAATGGGCACGATGCCCGCCACCGCCGAGAAGCAAGCCCCCGAGCCCGCCGTCGTACCGATCCCCCGGCGGGGTCGGATCTGGATCGTGCTGGCCCTCGCGATTGCGCTGGGAGCGATCGGCTACGCGATCGTCAACATCTCAACCCAGAAGGCCGGCCGTGCCCTCGTCCACCTTGCCGGCATCTCCGAAGCGCAGGAAATCTTCGGCGGCGTGCCGCAGGAAGGGGATCGCCTCGGCTCCGCCGACGCGCCGGTGACGATCCAGGTCTTCAACGACCTGCAGTGTTCGAGCTGCCGGCAAGACTTTGTCAGCACGATTCCTGCTCTGGTCAACGCCTATGCCAGGCCCGGAGACGTAAAGCTGCTCTACCGCCACTACTCGAACAGCGAAAGCCCACAGGAGCTCGGTTTCTATGGCGCCGAGGCGGCTGCGCAGCAGGGCTACGGCTGGCAGTACACCTACCTCTTCTTCCGCAATCAGGACGAAGCGGAAAGGTTCGGCATCGACCAGGACTTCCTCGACTCAGTGGCGGGGGGGATCGAGGAACTGAACGAGCCCGAATGGCTGGAATACCTGGAAGAAAACGGTGGCTCCGACGGCGCGATCAGCCAGAAACTAAAGGGCTATGACGAACTCGGCCGCGGCCTCGGCATCCGCACTGGCCAGGCGGCGATCGTCAGTGGGCCGCACGGCACCCAGACCCTGCAGGACGGTCCCACGCTGGCCGAAATCGAAGCCGCGATCGGGGCCGTCAAGTAGTCCTGACCCAGGTCTGGGATAATCGCCGTCTCTCGGGGCGTGGCGCAGCCTGGTAGCGCGCACCGTTCGGGTCGGTGAGGTCCCCGGTTCAAATCCGGGCGCCCCGATAGAGGTCGGCCTCAACCCGGCGGCGCGGCTTCGCCGCCGCCGCTCGGCAGCAGAATCGCCGCGACCAGGGCGCAAGCCCCCGCGGCCAGCCCGGCGGCGGTGATGCTGAGGGCGAGGCGGCCCGAGCTTTCCGAGGCGACGACCGCCAGCGCGATCGCCTCGCTGGCGATCAGGGTGAGCAAGGTTGCGACCGCGTATCCGGTCGCCAGCGGCTGGGCGCGCTCGGGGTGGCGGAAACGGGCTTTCAGCGGCGCTGGCAGCTGCCGGTTCGGTGAGAAGTAACGCAGCTCGATCGCGAGGGCGAGGACCACCACCGGGATGATCTGGCTTACCGCTTCGTAGTAGGCGACGCTGGCATGACCTTTGACCAGCGCGATCACGAGTACGAAGGCCAGCAGCGGCGCGCCGAAGAGGACCGTGGCGACGATCGGCGCGGCCCGCGCCTGCATCCATGCGATCATTCGGCGATCGTAACCTGGGGGGCCGGACCGGAGCGCTACTTCCACCGATTCGCCGGGTCATGTGTTGGACGATGCGCAGACTCCTGCTGATTCCACTTACCGTTGCGCTGCTGGCGCTGAGCCCGGCGATCGCCGGGTCGCTGCCGCTATCTCCACACGGGTTCATCGGCATCTCACCCCAGGGAGCGACGGACGAAAACGACTACGAACTGATGCAGGAAGCGGGAATCACCTCGGTGCGCCTGCCGATGAACTGGGCAGGAGTCGAGCCCGAAGCCGGCGACCGTTTTGCGCCTCGCTGGGAAGCGCTGGATGAACAGGTCCAGTATGCCGCCGAAAACCACATGCGCGCCTTCATGTTCGTCTGGGGCACGCCGGAATGGGTCTCGCCGAAGCTTGGCGGCGAACCGGTGGCGACGGCGCGCGAGCGCCGGGCCTGGCAGCAGTTTCTCCACGCGGCGGTCGCCCGGTACGGCACCCGGGGAAGCTTCTGGCGCGAGCACCGCGACCTGCCGCGCCTGCCCGTGAACCAGTGGGAGATCTGGAACGAGGAGAACATCGTCACCTTCTCCAAGGAACCGGATCCGGCGCGCTTTGCCCACCTAATTCGCATCTCGGGCGGCTTGCTGCACCGTGAGGAGCCCGGTTCGACGGTGATCCTCGGCGGCCTTTTCGGCCGCCCGCTGCAGACCCCGCCGAACATCCAGTCGGGGGGCTTCTTGGCAGACCTCTACCGGGTGCCTGGGATCAAGCGGTATTTCGACGGCGTCGCGCTGCACCCCTACGTCGCCGATGCCGGGGCCCTGCAGGGGGAGATCGAAAACCTGCGTAGGGTGATGAGCTTCAACGGCGATGCCGCGACGCCGCTCTACGTAACCGAGATGGGTTGGGGCTCCGCCAGCTTCGAGTCTCGCTGGGAGCGGGGGCCGCGCGGGCAGGCACGCGAACTCGACCGCGCTTTCGCCTTGCTGACCAGCAACCGCCTGCGCTGGCGCATTGGCGGTGTGTGGTGGTTTTCCTGGACCGACACGGCCGGCTCCTGCCAGTTCTGCGACTCGGCCGGCTTGCTCACCAGACAGCGCGAAGCAAAGCCCGCCTGGTACAGCTTCAATGCATGGACCGGCGGAGACGCCGCGACCGTGCCCCGCGCCTCGGCCCGGGTGTTGCGCAACGGCCTTTAGCCACCCTGTCTCTCCAGTCCCGGCGGTATGGACTTATCGCTGGACCCGAGCTACGTTCTTTCTGTATCACCGCAACCGGGGGGACGATGGCCTGGATCGACATATCCATGGTGGAGGCGGCGCTCGCCATCATCTGCGCCTGGCTGGCGCTCGTCCTGCTGCTCCGGGCGCGCCGCTCGCGGCGGCGCTTCGAGATCCTCGGCAGCGTCGCTTCCATCTCTGAGTCGGCCGGCTCGCTGGAGGACACCTTCGAGGCTATCTGCGACGTCCTTGTCCCAGAGATCGCCGACTTCTGCATGATCGACGTGATCGAGAACGGCGAGCCGAAGCGCGTCGCCGTGCGAGCTGGCCCCGGGGCAAGCCCTCGGGCCGAGCGGGGCTTGAAGCAGCGCCGGCCTTCGTTGCCGGAGCGGATGATTCGCGACGAGGACGGCTCGCTTGAACCGCGCTTCTACGAGCGGATGTCGGAGAGCGACCTGCGGGAGATCGCCCACGACGAGGGCGAGGATCTCGAGTTCCTGCGCAGCCTGGAGATGCGCTCGGCGATCACACTCGCGCTGCAGGCTCGTGGCCGTGTCAAGGGGACGCTCACCCTGGGCGTCGCTTGGTCGGGTCGCCGCTACAGCCGCGATGACGTGCGATTCACCTGGATCCTCTCCGGCCGCGTGGCGCTGACCCTCGATAACAGCGGCCTCTTTTCCGACCTCGAGCGAGCCGAAGCCGCGCGCGCCGAGATCGCCGAAACGCTTCAGCGCGGCCTGATGCCACCGCCGCTGCCCCACATCCCGGGCTGGTCGTTGGCGGCGATGTACCGGCCGGCGGGCGCGGAGAACGAAGTCGGCGGTGACTTCTACGACGCCTTCCCGGTTGCCGACGGCTGGATGCTGGTGATCGGAGACGTCACCGGCAGGGGCGCCCAGGCCGCCTCGATCACCGCCCTTGCCCGCTATACGCTGCGCACCGCCGCGGCCCTCACCAACGATCCGCAGATCGCCTTGGCGACGCTCAACCGGGCTCTGCTCGCCCGCCGCGACACCTCACTCTGCAGCATTGCCGCGCTCACGCTCAGCGACGACCCGAGCCAGCCGGTGCGCATGGCCGTGGCCGGTCACCTGCCACCGCTCCTCGTCGATGGCGATGAGGTTCGCGAGGCAAGCGGAAGCGACCCGGTGCTGGGGGCATTCGCCGACGGCGAGTGGCAGATTGCTGAGAGTCGGGTCGAGCCAGGCCAGCAACTGGTGATGACCACGGATGGCATCGTTGAGGCCGAGGGCGAGGAGGGGCGCTTCGGCGAGGAGCGGCTGCGGGCCGAGCTCGCCGGAGCGGGCAACCCGGCGGGGGCGGTGCAGCGCCTGGAGGGTGCTCTGCGCTCCTTCACCGCGGACACGCTCGACGACGATGTGGCGATCCTCGCGGTTGCCCGCTCGGTAAGTGGCGCGATCTCCCCGGCACTGGTCGGCGGCTATGACATCGGCGCCGATGGCTGATTCGCCGGAGGCCATGGTCGGGCGGCTCTTCAACGCCTTCAACCAACGGGACCTCGGGCAGATCACCGAGGTCTGCTCGCCCCGCATGGAGTTCTTCGCGATCACCGCGGAGGAGGTTGGTCGCGGTGCGCCCTACGTCGGTCCCGAGGGGCTGCGCGACTACCTGGAGGACGTCGAACGGTTCTGGGAAGAGCTGCTGATCACCCCCGGCAGGGTGGAGCGCCGCGACGATCGACTGCTCGTCCTCGGCCGGGTCTTCGTCCGCAACCGCGAACTCGGCATCCGCGACATGCCGGTTGCCTGGATCTGGCAGGTCGAGGACGGGCTCTTCGTGCGAGGAGAGGTCTTCGGCGATCCCGACGAAGCGGTCAGCCGCTTCGCGCGTGCGCCGGCTTGAGCGCCGCGAGCACTTCCTCCGCGAGCTGCGAGCCGTCGTCGGGGCGGAGCGGTGTGGCGCTGACCCGCAGCACCACACCGTCTTCGTCGACCTCCTCCAGGGAGACGTTGGGCGGGTAGCGGGTCGGCACCCGGATTGCCGCCAGCAGCTGCTCCTCGATCCGGCGTGGGCTGGCCTCGTGGGAGAAGCGGGCCCGCAGATCGACCTTGGGCGGCTCGCGCAGCGGCACCACCACGAGGCTGATCAACACGCTGTTGGGCACCTGCAACCGGTCAGCGCCCTGCACCAGGGTCGCGTAGAAGAGGCCGAGCGAGCTGACCGTTCCTTCCAGCGAGCCGGCCAGGGCACCCCCGACCAGGCGCACGCGTTCTCCCACCCGGAACGGCCGCGTGCTCTGCAGGACGATGCCGGCAAAGAGGCTGCCCAGGGTCTGCTGGGCCGCGAGGCCGAGGACGATCGCGGTGAAGGCACCGCCGACGGCGAGGGTGGCGGCGGTGACGCCGGCGATCCGCAGGGCCAGGATCACCACCGCAGCCATCGCGAAGAGGCGGATCAGGAAGCCCAGGGTGCCGGCGGTTGCCGGGTCGACGCGGCGGAAGAGGCGGGGAGAGAGCCAGCGCACCAGCCAGTGGCTGCCGGCCGAGCCGACGATGATCAGGATCAACACGGTCACCGCTCGCACCCAGGAGCCATAGCCTGGAAGCAGCTCGTGGCGCCGGTAATAGACGACGAGGACCGCGGCGAGGACGGTCAGTGCGGCCAGCAGGCCACCGAGCGCTCGGCCGGGTGAGGCCGGCTCGAGCTCGTGTCCGAGGCCGACTTCTTGCCAGGAGTGCGTGCGGGTCTCGAACAGCTCGCGGTTCAGTCGCCGCCGCGGTGAGGGCATAAGTGAGGCGTTCCTTCTCGGTCGAAATGGGCGCGCTCTTAGCGGCTACCCGTAGGTAGTTCGTGGAAACGACCGTTTTGTGGCCAGGGACCACGGGTAGCGATGGCCTAGGACGAGACGGTTATGCTCGCTGTGCGGGGGAACAGGCTCTCCAGCGGGAAGACAACGCGACGATGCCAAACGGTTCTACGACCAATGAGAAGCCGACTGGGCTTCAAATCAAGCTTCCGGCGAAGGCCGAGAACGTTGCGGTCATTCGCCATGCCCTAGCCGGGTTGGGCGAGGAGATCGGTATGGACGATGCCGCGATCGCCGACCTCAAGACCGTCGTCACCGAGGCCTGCATGAACGTAGTCGTCCACGCTTACTCGGGTGCCGCTGGGCCGCTGCTGGTCGAGGCGGAACCCGACACCGGAGGCCTCACCGTAAAGGTCAGCGATAGCGGTGCCGGGATCAGCCCTCAGGCCAATTCCGAGCGCGCCAGCCTCAAACTCGGCCTCTCGCTGATCGCCGCCCTCTCCAGCAGCTTCAGTATCTCCGGTGGCCTCGACCGTGGCACCGAGGTGATGATGCGCCTGCCGCTCCAGGGTGGCGGCGCCGGCAGCAATGGCTCTGAGGACGATGCCGAAATCTCGGTGGAGACAAGCGGCGCTGAGGTGACCGTGGGCCGGGCCGAGCTGCTCGAGCCGGTGCTGGCGCGCTTGGTCGGGGCCCTTGCCGCCCGCCGCGAACTCCCTGTGGAGCGGGTCTCCGATGCAGTTCTCGTCACCGACGCGATCGCCGGGGCGGCGCCTGGCCGCTTTGCCGACGGTCGCGTACGGGTCGGGCTCGGCGAGAGCGAGGACAGGTTGGAGCTGCGACTGGGGCCGATGGAAAAAGGCGCCGGGGCGGAAATCCGGCGTGAGCTCGAGGTACCGGGCGTAGGGGGCTCGCTGGAGAAGCTCGCAGACGAGCTGGCTGTAGATGAATCGAGCGACGGCGACTACCTGATCGTGCGCTTCGCCGGGCTTGCCGCTGCTTAGCTAACCGCGCTCCCCATTGAGGCCGCGTTCCTCCTCGATCCGATTGCGGATTCGGGCCAGCGCACGGCGCAGGATGCGGGAGACGTGCATCTGGGAGTGGCCGATGCGCTCGGCGATCTGCGACTGGGTCATGTCCTCGACGAAGCGCAGGCGCAGCACGACCCGCTCGCGCTCCTCCAGATAGGGCAGGGCGGCCTCGAGTGCGATCCGTCCCTCGACCAGCTCGAAGCGCTCATCCTCTTCGCCAACCCACTCCGATGGGGGCGCCTCGTCGGAGTCCTCGGCCCCGGCTGGGCGGTCGAGCGAGAGCGGGCGGCGGTTGTGGTTTGCCTCCATCACCTCGAGCACGTCGGTCTGCTCCAGGCCGAGCCGCTCGGCGATCTCGCCGACCGAGGGCGAGCGCTGCAGCTTTTTGGTCAGCTCAGTGACCGCTTTGTCGACTTCCGCCATGCGATCGTGCAGCCCGCGGGGGACGCGCACGGTCCAGACGCGGTCGCGGAAGTGGCGCTTCAGCTCGCCGAGGATGGTCGGTGAGGCGAAGGCGGTAAAGGGGATGCCGCGCTCGGGATCGAAGCGGTCGACCGCGTTGATCAAACCGAGGTTGGCGACCTGAAGCAGGTCGTCGAAGGACTCGCTGGCGCCACGGTAGCGCAGGGCCAGGCGCTTGGCAAAAGCCATGTTGCGGCGCACCAGCTCTTCGCGAACGGCGGGCTCTCGATCGCGGGCAAAGCGCTCCCAGAGCTCGCTTTCGCCGGCCAGCTGTTCGCCCGCCCCCAGTGGGGCCGAGCTCACGGCGCTGTCGTCTGTGTCGCGTTTAGCTGCCATCGGTTAGAGCAGGGTGGTCTGACGTCGCCTCGTTGCATGCCACCCTCGAGCCCCCTCCCGGGCCGTGCAGCTGCTCGCCGTACAAAGCTATCAGGGCTCTTTGGGCGCGTACTGATCATGACGCAACCGCTTCACCCGTCCCTCTATGACCGCCTCCTGCAGCGCTCCCCGGAAGCGTCCTGGACCCCAGTAGCGGCCGCCGACCCTGCGGGCGAGCTCTTTGCGGCTGGCGCCACCATGCTCGTTCAGCGCCCGCTCGATGATCTCGATCTCGCGGTCGCGGTCCGCTTTGTTCGCGGCAGGTGACCAAAGCGGCATGCCGCGCGAGCCGGCGGCCGTGACTCCACTCGATTCTGGCGCGCGCCGCGGCGAGGGTGCCGGTTTGTCTGCTTCCACGGACTTCTCCGCCTCCGTGCTCGCCTCTCCTTCTCCCTCGGCGGTAAGCGGCGTGGCGACGTCCTCCAACTGCTTCTGCTCTGCCTTGACCCCGAAGAGCAGCTCGGCGACGCCGCCGATCGCCATCACCACGGCACCGATGAAGAAACCGGTGGCGACCTGGTCCTGGCTGCCGCTGGCGATCAGGTGGCCGAAGAGCAGTGGACCGGCGATGCCGCCGGCCGCCGTGCCGGTCGCGTAGAAGAAGGCGATCGAGAGCGCCCGCGTCTCCATCGGGAAGATCTCGCTGACGGTCAGGTAGGCGGAGCTGGCCCCGGCTGAGGCGAGGAAGAAGATCGCCAGCACGAAGGCCATGAAGGACCAGGTTGTCAGCGAGTTGCCGAGCAACAGGATCGCCAGCACCGTCGTCAGCGCCGCCGAGCCGAGGTAAGTGAGAGTGACCATTGGCTTGCGGCCAACGGTGTCGAAGAGGCGGCCGAGCACGAACGGTCCGAGGAAATTGGAGAGGGCGAAGATCGCGATGTAGATCGGCACCGTGCCGGAGGCGACGTCGAAGAATTCACCGAGCAACGTGCCAAGGTCGAAGGTGACCGCGTTGTACATGAAGGCCTGGCCGATGAAGAGGGCGAAACCGAGCGCCGTGCGGCGCGGATATTTGGTGAAGGCGGTGCGAGCGATCTCGCTCAGTGGGATGCGCTCACGCTGTTTGACAGTGAGGCTGTCGTCGACTTCGGAGAGTTTTTCTCCGGTCTCCTCTTCCACCGAGTGCTCGATTTCGCCGACGATCGCCTCAGCCTCATCCTCGCGGCCATGAATAAAGAGCCAGCGCGGGCTCTCGGGAACATTGCGGCGGACGAGCAGGATGCCGACACCGAGCGCGGCGCCGATCGCGAAGGCGAGGCGCCAGCCAATGTCGGCGGCGAAGAGCGCCGTGTCGAGCAGAGCGATCGAGGCGATGGCGCCGCCGGCGGCGCCAAGCCAGTAGCTGCCGTTGATCATCAGGTCGACCCGGCCCCGCACTCGGGCTGGAATCAGCTCGTCGATCGCCGAGTTGATCGCCGCGTACTCGCCGCCAATGCCGGCGCCGGTGAAGAAGCGCGCGATGAAGAAGTACAGGGGGCTGAAGGAGAAGGCGGTGGCGATCGTGGCGACGATGTAGACGCCAAGGGTGAGCAGGAAGAGCTTCTTGCGGCCGAAGCGATCGGTGAGCTGGCCGAAGAAGAGGGCGCCGACGCAAGCGCCGGCGACGTAGAAGGCGGCGGCGGTGCCGATCTGGCTGGCGTCGAGCACGAGGCCGCTGCCTTTTTCGGTCAGGCGCTGGCCGATGCTGCCGACGATCGTCACCTCGAGCCCGTCGAGAATCCAGACCGTGCCCAGCCCGATCACGATCATCCAGTGGAATTTCGACCAGGGCAGGCGGTCAAGCCGCGAGGGAATGCGCGTCTCGATCGTGCCGAGGTCAGCCGCCGAATCTCTCCCTCCGTCGGTCATGCTCAGACAGCTGTTTACCCGGACCACGGTTACTTCATGCCTCTTGCGTGGTTGCCCATCTACCTGCCGGGTACGCAATGCGTGACGGCGTTAGGCTCCCGCCGACTTCGAATATCGATCAAAGGAGACGCCAGATGGCCTTTTCGGTTCCCGACCTTCCCTACGCATACGACGCGCTCGAGCCCCACATCGACGAGGCGACGATGCGCGTCCACCACGACAAGCACCACCAGGCCTACGTCGACAAAGCGAATGCTGCCCTGGAGGGGACCGAGTGGGCCGATCGCGAGGTCGAGGACGTGCTCCGCAATCTCTCCAGCCTGCCCGGCGACAAGCAGGCTCCGGTCCGCAACAACGCCGGTGGCCATTACAACCACTCGCTCTTCTGGCAGATGCTCAGCCCCGACGGCGGCGGCGAGCCCAGCGGTGAGCTGGCCTCCGGCATCGAGCAGGCCTTTGGCTCCTTCGACTCCTTCAAGGACGAGTTCAAGAACGCCGGCATCGCCCGCTTTGGCTCCGGTTGGGCCTGGCTTGTGAAGGACAGCTCCGGGCTCGCCGTCGTCTCCACTCCCAACCAGGACTCGCCGATCTCCGACGGGAGCGTGCCGCTACTCGGCTGCGACGTCTGGGAGCACGCCTACTACCTCAAGTACCAAAACAAGCGCCCCGACTACATCGACGCCTTCTGGAACGTCGTCAACTGGGACTACGTAGCTGAGAGGTTTGCCCAGTAGCGAGCGCTGCAAACCGGCGCATCTCGGGGTCTTCGGTCGTCCGGATCGGGTCACGCACCAAAGTGCGCTCCCCTCACCGTCCTCCCTGCATCCCCCGACCTGCTTGGTTTTCGCGCCCGTTCTAGGGACTAACTGGGACAGCTGGCCTCGCGGCCTCCGGCAGGTCGCGAGGCGCTGATCCGTCCTTGGGCGGGATCAGGCTCATCGCGTGCTCGGCCTTCGCTGTGATCGTCAGGCTTGGGTTGACACCGGGGTTGGCGGGGATCGCCGCGCCGTCGGTCACAAGTAGGTTCTTGTAGCCGAAGACGCGATTGCCGGCGTCAACGACGCCGCTCTGGGCATCGGCGCCGACCACCGCGCCGCCGAGAATGTGGGCGGTCGAGGGGATGTTGCGCACCGACTCCGTAATCGCGCTCTGGGCGACGCCGCCCATGCGCTGCTCAAACCAGCGCGCCGCCTTCTCGGCGGCGGGGATGTAGGTCGGGTTGGGACGGCCGGGGTCCTGTTCAGTCTGCAGACGCACGCCGGAGCCGAAAATCTTGCGCTTGGGCTTGAAGTGCATCGCCGCGTCGACCGTCTGCATCACCAGCAGGATCACGGTGCGCTGTGACCAGCGGTGGGGGATCATCATCCGCGCCGTGCGCAGCGGGTGGCGCACGATCGCCGCCAGCCACTTGATCGGCCGACTCAGCTTCGTGCCAGGGCCGGTCATTGCGGTGAAGGTCCCGGACATCGCGTCGCCGCCGGTGCCGTAGGTGACGACCTCGATGTGGGTGTCGGGGTCGGGGTAGATGCTCGAAGTGATCGCGACCGAGCGGCTGAAGTCACGCTCGTCGTCGGGCGCGGTCACTGACTGGATCGACTCCGAGTTGGTGCGGACAAGGGCACCGAGCTTGTCCGAGATCCGCGGCAGCGCGCCGGAATGCCGGCAGTTGGCGAGCAGGTTGTTGGTGCCGAGGGCGCCGGCGGCGAGGATCACACCGCGAGCGGTCTGCGTGCGCCGCTGCTTGCGCAACCAGGAGCCGGAGCGCTCGCTGCTGATCGCGTAGCCGTCCGAGCCGTCGGCGGCGCCGAGCGGGCGGATCTCGGTTACCTGGCGCTCGGGCTGGATCTCGACCCCGAGCTTCTCAGCGAACCAGAGGTAGTTCTTCATCAGCGTGTTCTTCGCCCCGTGGCGGCAGCCGACCATGCAGCTGCCACAGCGCATGCAGCCGGTGCGGCTGGGGCCCTCACCGTCGAAGAAGGGGTCATCGACCTCGACCCCCGGCTTGTCGAAGAAGACCCCGACCCGGGTGTTGGTGAAGGTCTCGCCGACGCCGATCTCCTCGCCGTATTCCTGCAGCAGCTTGTCGGCCGGGCCGATGCCTTCGTACTCGACGACGCCGAGCATTCGCTCCGCGGTGTCGTAGTGCGGCGCAAGCTCCAGCTCCCAGTTGCCCAGTTCCTTCCACTGCGGGTCCTCGAAGAAGGCCGGGCGGGCTCGGTAAAGCGTGTTGGCGTAGCCAAGGCTGCCACCGCCGACGCCGCTGCCGGAGACGATGAAGACGTCCTTGAAGAAGGTCATCCGCATCACCCCGCGGAAGCCGAAGCGCGGCAGCCAGAAGTAGCGGCGCGGGTGGCGCAGGTTCGACTCGGCGAAGTCCTCGTCGCGGAAGCGGCTGCCGCACTCCACCACGGCGACCTTGTAGCCCTTTTCGGCCAGCCGCAGGGCGGAGACGCTGCCGCCGAAGCCAGACCCAACTACCAGCCAGTCGTAGTCGTAGTTCACGCCTGGCCTTGGGGTGGAGGCTTAGGCCTCGCCGGGCTCGAGCGGCCGGAAGTCCGAGGTCCTGGCTCCACAGACGGGACAGAACCAGTCTTTGGGAATGTCCTCGAACTTGGTGCCGGGCGGGATGCCGCCGTCGGGGTCGCCGATCGCCGGGTCGTAGATGAACCCACAGCTCTCGCAGATCCAAAGCGTTTGCTCGGTCGCCGTCGTCATGACAACAAAGGTTAGTACTCAGTCTTTGCTGAAGTTGACCGCGACCGGCTCGCGATCCGCGGCGTCTTCGATCTCAAAGTAATCGCGTTTGGTGAAGCCGCCCTGGTTGGCGATGATCGAGCCCGGGAACTGTTCGATGTCCGTGTTATAGGACTGCACGTTGGAGTTGTAGATCCGCCGTGAGGCCTGGATCTCGTCCTCGAGCTCCGAGAGGTTGCGGCTGAGCTGCTGGAAGTTCTCGGTGGCGCGCAGGGTCGGGTAGTTCTCCGCCACGGCCTTGACGTCGGCCAGCGCCTGGGTCAGCTGTTGCTCGGCCTTGGCCGTTTCCTCGACGCCCTGGGCGGCCATTGCGGCGGCTCGTGCCTGGGTCGTCTTCTCGAAGGTCTGGCTCTCGTGCTCGGCGTAGCCCTTGACCGTCTCGACCAGGTTCGGCACGAGGTCATGGCGGCGCTTCAGCTGGACGTCGATTCCGCTCCACGACTCGTCGACCCGGTTGCGCGAGGCGATGATCGAGTTGCGCTTGGCGATGAAATAGAGGACCGCGATGACGATGATCGCGACGACCACGATGATGGCGATAGTCATTGCGGTCATCCTAACTGGCTCACCGGCCAACTGCATAGGATCGAGGGCGATGAGTGCCAAGCAGGAAGCCCAGGACTGGGCCGAGATCGTCAGCTCCTACGGTGAGCGACATCAGCTCAAATACGAGCCGGTGGGGGGAATCAATCCGGTCGACGGACCGGTCGCACTCTGCGTCGGCGGCAGCAACCGCCTGACCGGCCAGCTCAGCGAGGGTTTTTGGGGTTCTTGCTGCGATGCCGACGAGAAGGAAGTGGGGGGCCTCTTCAGCAAGGCGATCCTGCCGACGGCCCTGCTCGCCAAGGCGCACATGCCCGACCTGGCCCAGGTTGTGCCGGCCTTCAACGTCGAGTCGATCGAGGGGCACGAGGTGGTGACCCAGCGTTTCGCGCGCAAAGTGGAATTCGAGTCGATCGACTTCAACAAGCGCTTCTCGGCGACGGTGCCGAAGGAGTACGACCCGGTCGCCCTGCGCGAGCTCTTCAGCCCCGGCTTCCTCAGCTGGACGACGACGATGAGCGGCGAGATCGACTTCGGCGTCAACGACCGCCAGCTCTGGTTCCTCTGGCGCCTGCGCGAGCGCAGCGCTGAGGAGCTGAAAGCGATGCTGAAGAACGCCGGCCAACTCTTCAAGCGCCTGCAGAGCGAGATGGAGGAGAGCGGCATCCACACTTACCCGCCCGGTCCCTGGCATGCGGGTCTTGAGCGTTTCCCAGCTTCTGGCGGCTAGTTCGCGGGGTAGTCGGGGTCGCCGGGGAGAACGACCCGGTTGTCCTCGGCCGTGCCGATCACCTTGGGCAGGATCGGTTCGACCGCGAGACCTCGATGCGCCTCGATCGCCTCGTCGGAGCTGCGGAAGGGAAGCAGCATTTCGAGCTGCTTGATCGTCGGAAAGGCGAGGGCGATCTCGCCCGCTGCTTGGGCCTCCAGGGCGCCGGCGGGCTCGAACCAGCCGGCGTCGGTGGTCTCGACGCCGTCGGGGCGGGGAGGGGTATGGGCCGGAGCGAGGGCGAGGAAGAACCAGGCATCGAAGCGGCGCGAGACCACCTCGGGCGTGATCCAGCGCGAGAAGAGCACCAGCTCCTCGTCCGCGGGCAGGGCGATGCCCGCCTCCTCCTCCAGCTCGCGCGCGGCGCAGGCTTTGAAGCGCGCTTCATCCTCGCCGTCCTCGTCGTCGACCGCGCCGCCGGGAAAGACCCAAACGTTGGGCATGAACCGCGCCTTCTCGGTCCGCTTCAGCAGCAGCACCTCGAGCGCCCGGTCGGCGTGCTTGCCACCGCGCCGCAGGAGAACAACCGATGCCGCCGGCCGTGGCTCTGAGGGTTTGCCGAGATTGGGCGCCTCGGCCGGCCCGCGCTGTCTCTCCTCCACATCTCGACTCTACTCGGGGGCGAGATTGGTTTTCGCAGCACTTGGGTCGTGCATGCGGTTCAGCCGACACGCAAAGAATCGAATGCGGCGGAACCGGATATCCGCATGACAAGGAGAAAGTCGCGATGAAGGCTGATTACGACAGCAAGGCAGATGCATTGTCGATTGATTTGATCGAGGCCAGTCGCTGGGAGGACAGCGAAGAAGTTGAGCCTCGCCTCAATGTTGCGATTGCCAACCAGATGCCGGTCAATATCGAGCTTCTTTATCCAGGGCTCGGCGTGGAGAAGCCGTTGCAAGTGGTTGCCGCACGCTACGGCCTCGATGCCGAAGCTTTGGTGGCTGCAGCGCGCGCAGCTATTGCTGTTCCAGATCGAACAGTCACTCTTGATGTGTCGGTTCGTGCCGTCGCGTAGCCGAAGGTCTGGGCAGTGGGCGGAGTCGGCTACGCGTCGAGGGCTCGCTCGCGGCGGCTGCGCAGCCAGAGGCGCTGGGCGAGCCAGGCGAGCAGGCATAGGAGGGCGATCGGCGCGATCACGGCAAGGCCGACCAGGGTGACGCCGGCGGCGATGCCGAGGATGTGGCCGGCGTCGTGGAATGCGTCGCCGATCCCCCAGGCGCCGCCAGACTCGGGCGAGTTGCCGCTCTGGATTCGGACCAGGACACGCGAGTAGGCGGTGCGTTGGTGCAGCCGTGCCAGCTGGTTGCGCAGGCGCGCCGCGTGAGCGCGCTCGGCGCGTAGCTCGGCGGCAATCGCTTCCCGTTCAGATTCGACTTCCGCACTGGAGAGCTGGGCGAGGAGGCTGTCGACCCGCGCCTGGGAATCCTGCAGTTCTTCGCTGACCGTGACCGTGGGCTTGGTGATGTCGTCGGTCGCCTCGTGGCGGCTGCGGACCTCATCGATCGAGGAGAAGGCGGCCAAGGCGTCGCCGAGCCGGGCACTTGGGATCAGCAGTTCGAAGCGGGCGCCGCCGTTCTTGCCCGAGCTGGTCGTCGAGTGCAGGACGATGCCGTTGGCGTCGTGTACCGCGGCGAAGACCTTGGCCGAGTCGTCGGCGACATCGGTGGGGTCGGCGAGGAGAGCGATCTCGGCGGAGCGCTCGATCTCGCGGTGGCGTGAGAGATTGGCGAGGCTTTCGGTTTCGAGGGATCCGTGGGCCGGCGAATATGTAGCGCTGCTATCGGCCCCGGAGGAGTTGAGCACGGGGGGGCTCACTGCCCTGGAGCTGGATGACCCGGTCGCGGCGGCCTGCGGAATGGCGTCGGAGTACTGCACGCTTCCGGATTCGGGCGCGGCGACCTGGGGGGCGGCCTCGGAGCCCTGGACTCCGTGGGGCCGTTGGGGCGTGGGGCCCGAGTCGATCGCGATCGTCCTCGATCCGGATCCCGAGTCCGAGCTAGCGATCACGACCGTGGCAACGGCAATTGCCACCAGGACCACGGCCGCGGCGGCGAACGACAGGCGCATTGGCGAGCGTGCACTGATTCGATCCGCAAGACCGGCCAGAGGAGGCCGGCGGAAGCGTGAGCGCCGCGGGAAGCCCGCAGCGACGCGCTCGTCCAGCTCCTCTGCGAAGGCCTCCCGGGGCGCAGGGCGAGCTTCCGCCAGCGCTGTCGCGATCTTGTCGTGGTCCCTAGAGCGCTCCATCGCATGCCTCCCTCAGCTTGTCCATCGTTCGGTGCAGCTTGGTGCCGGCGTTCGAGGCGCTGGTGCCGATCACGCGGCCGATCTCCGCATTGGAGAGGCCGGCGAAGAACTTGAGCGCGATCAACTCGCGCTCGCGCGCTTCGAGCTTGCCCAGTGCCCCGTCGAGGAGCAGGCGCAGCTCGCTGCGCTGGTCGCCCCGGTCCGGCAGGCTTGCGGCGTCCACCGGGTCTGTGCTGAGCTCGGCCTGGCGACCGCGGCGCCGCAGCTCGTCGAGTGCGGCGTTGCGAGCGATGCCGAAGAGCCAGGCGCGAGCGCTGCCTCTGTCCGGGTTGAAGCGCGAGCGCTTGCGGTAGGCGCGCTCGAAGGCCGCTGCCGTCACGTCCTCCGCCGCGGCCTGGTCGCGCAAGAGCCCCGCTGCGTAGGCGTAGACGTCGTCGCGGCTGGAGCGGTAGAGGCGCTCGAAGTCGAGTTCTCCCCGGTGGTGGCTCTCGACCTCGGTGACGGTTACTGCTTCGCTCATGCTCTTACTACGAGCGAGGCGCCGATCTGTCACAAGGGCAGACTAGGCCGCTTGGGCAAGCGGCGCTGGGGCAGCGGCCGAGCAGGCGACCTCGATCGACTCCCGGGTGATCTCGAGCAGGCGGCGCAGGTCCGATTCGGAGATCGAGAGGGGGGGCATCAGGACGACAACGTCTGAGAGGGGGCGGATGATCGCGCCGCGCTCGCGAGCCTCGAGCGTTACCTGGTGCCCCATGCGCACGGCCGGGTCGTGCTGGCCGAGGTCGATCCCGGCCATGAAGCCGCGGCCGCGCACCTCGGTCACCTCCGGCATCGCCTCGATCTCGGCGAGCATCTCGCGCAGCAGGGCGATCTTCGGCTGCAGCCGCTCGATCGTGCGCTCACTCTCGAAGACGTCGAGGCTGGCCAGGGCGGCGGCGCAAGCGAGCGGATTCCCGGTGTAGGTGTGGCCGTGGAAGAAGGTGCGGTACTCCTCGGGGGTGCCGAGGAAGCCCTCGTAGATCCGCTCGGTGGCCAGCGTTGCGGCCAGCGGCAGGTAGCCGCCGGTGAGGCCCTTGGCGATGCAGAGCAGGTCGGGCGCGACGTCTTCGTGCTCGCAGGCAAACATCTTGCCGGTGCGGCCGAAGCCGGTCGCCACCTCGTCGCAGATCAGCAGCACGCCGAAGCGGTCGCAGAGCTCGCGCACCTGGCGCAGGTAGCCGGGTGGGTGGGTGAGCATGCCGGCGGCGCCCTGGACCAGCGGCTCGACGATCACCGCGGCGATCTCCTCTTCGTGGCAGGCGAGCACCCGCTCCAGGTCGGCGGCGTCCCCGGGCTCGGCGGCGTGGGTCTGGAAGAGCAGCGGTCGGTAGGTGGAGTGGAAGAGATCGATGCCGCCGACCGCGACCGAGCCGATCGTGTCCCCGTGGTAGGAGTCACGCAGGTGGACGAAGGAGGTGCGGCGGCGGTGTTGGCCACCGCGCTGCTGCTGGAACTGGAAGGCCATCTTCAGCGCGATCTCGACCGCGGTCGAACCCGACTCCGAGTAGAAGACGCGGCTCAGGCCCGGCGGCGCGAGCTCAATGAGCCGCCCGGCGAGCTCGGCAGAACCGGGGTGGGAGAGGCCCAGCATGGTCGTGTGGGCGACTTTCTCCAACTGCGCGGCAATGGCCGCGTCGATCTCGGGATGCCCGTGGCCGTGGACGGTGCACCAGAGCGAGGAGACTCCGTCGATGTAGCGCTGGCCGTCACTCGCGACGAGGTGCGAGCCGGCCCCCGCCTCGATCATCAGCGGCTCTTCCTCGTGCCAGGCCTGCTGCTGCGTGAAGGGGTGCCAGACGTGGTCGCGATCGAGCTGAGCGTGGTCCACCGACGTCACCGAGACCGAGACTAAAGCCGACTCCGGCGGAACCCGCGAGCGTGATTATCCTCACACGAGCAACAATTCCTTTTGAGAAATAGTTGTCAATCTGCAACTATTATGAATATGCAAGCGAGCGACATAACGGCACTCGTGGACGAGGTCAGCACACCGGACGTCAGCGCCGAGGCGCAGGACACTGCGGCGCGGATCAGCGCCCTACTGCGTCACCTCTTCCTCTACGACCGCGGCAACGTGCTGCGGGTGATCGAGGAGAGCGGCCTCTCGATGACCCAGTCCAAGGCCCTGCTGGAGCTGGGCGGGCTGGGCGAGGCGACGGAGGCGCGGCAGGTGAGCGAGCTGGCCGAGGCGCTTGGCGTCTCGGTGCCCTCGATGAGCCGGGCCGTCGATGGCCTGGTCAAGAAGCGGCTTGCCAGCCGAGTTGAGGACCGCGAGGACCGGCGCGTGCGCCGCGTCGCGATCACGGCCAAGGGCAAGAAGCTCGTCGACACCCTCGTTGTCGTGCGCCAGGCGGGGATGGAGACCTTTGCCGCCAGCCTCACCGCGGCGCAGCGGCGCAAGCTCGACGCCGCCGTCGACTCGCTGATGGACCGCGATGACATCGCGGAGGCTTTCGCACACCTGAAGGAGGTAGGACCAGCTTGACCGTTACAGCCACCTGATCACCGATGACAACCGCAAGTGGTGGACGCTCGGAGCGATGTGCTTCGCGCTGTTCATGATCATGCTCGACAACACGGTGGTCAATGTCGCCCTGCCGTCGATCCAGAAAGACCTCGGGGCCTCGATCTCCGGTCTCGAGTGGACGATCAACGGCTACACGCTCTCCTTTGCCGTGCTGCTGGCGACGGGCGGGCGGCTCGGCGACATCTTCGGCCGCCGCCGCATGTTCCTCTTCGGCGTGATCATCTTCGCCCTCTCCTCGGCCACCGCCGGGCTCGCCGTCAGCCAGACCGACCTGGTCGCCAGCCGGGTCGTACAGGGCGTCGGCGCGGCGCTGATGATGCCGGCGACGCTCTCGATCATCACTGACGCCTTCCCCGCCTCCGAGCGCGGCAAGGCGATGGGGATGTGGGCGGGAGTCTCGGCCCTCGCCCTCGCGGTCGGCCCGGTTGTCGGCGGCGCTCTCACTGAGCACGTCAGCTGGCGGGCGATCTTCTACCTCAACATCCCGGTTGCGATCGGCGCCGTCACCGCCGCGCTCTTCGCCGTGCGCGAGTCGCGCGACAACACGGTTGGGCGCGAGGTCGACTACGCCGGGGTTGCCCTGCTCACCGGCGCCCTGACGGCGCTGATCCTGGCCCTGGTCGAGGGCAACGAATGGGGTTGGGGCTCAACCGAGATCATCGCCTTGTTGGTCGGCGCCGCCGTCGGCATGGCCGCCTTCGTCGCGGTCGAGCTGCGGGTCAAGGTGCCGATGGTCGAATTCCGCTTCTTCTCCGATCGCAACTTCCTCGGCGCGGTCGTCGTCGCCCTGATCGTCTCCTTCTCGATGCTCGGCGTCTTCTTCTTCCTCGCCCTCTACATGCAGGACATCCTCCATTACTCGCCGCTCGAGGCGGGGGTGAGGTTCCTGCCCTCGACCCTGATGATTGTCGGCGTCGCGCCAGTCGCCGGCCGCCTTGCTGACCGCTTCGGGCCGCGCTGGCTGATTGCGGCGGGGCTCAGCATCGTCGCGGCCTCGCTCTACAGCTTCAGCGGCATCGCGGTCGACTCCGGATACCTCGACCTGCTGCCCGGCTTCATGCTGCTGGGCATCGGCATCGCCCTGACGATGTCGCCGATGACCAGCGCCGCGATGAACGCGGTCGCCGTCGAGAAGGCCGGGATCGCCTCGGGCGTGCTTTCGATGTTCCGCATGGTCGGTGGCAGCCTCGGCGTCGCCGTCACCGGCGCGATCTTCCAGGGCTCGGTCGGGACGACCAACTTCGCCGAAGCGAGCCCGCAGCAGTTCGTCGACGCACTCGGCCAGGCGATGGGCATCTGCTCCGCAGTCGCGCTAACCGGCGCTGTCATCGGCGCGGTCGCGATTCGCGCCAAGCGCGACAAACTCAGTGACGAGGCCGCCGAGGCCGCGGTCAACTTCGGTGGCGAGGAGCTCGCCGGGGCCGAGGTCGTGGCCGGGCGCGAGCCCGTCGCCGCAGGTGATTCCGCCGCCTGAAAAGCTGCCGCGCGATGAGGATCCTGCTGCCGCCCTCGGAAGGCAAGGCCGAGCCCGACGGTGGCGAACCGGTCGACCTCGAATCGCTGGTCTTTGCCGCGGAGCTGCGCAAGCAGCGGCAGAAGCTGTTGCGGGCCGTCGACCCGAAGCTGCGCAAAGCGCCTGCCGCGCCGGCGGCCGAGGTCTATACCGGTGTGCTTTACCAGCGCCTGGACCTGGCCGGGCTGAGCGCGACCGCGCGCCGCAGGGCGGCGAAACGGATCCTGATAGCGAGCGCCCTCTGGGGCTTCGTGCGGCCGACGGACCGGATCCCCCACTACCGGCTGCCGCCCTCGACCAAGCTCGACGACATCGGGCCGCTCGCGGCCTGGTGGCGTCCCGCGCTGGCGGCGACGATGCCCGACGAGCCCGGCGAGACAATCATCGACATGCGTTCAGGCGCCTACGTCAGCGCCTGGAAGCCGAAGCGCGCGACCCTGCTCTCCGTACGAGCCTTTCGCGAGGAGAAGGGCAAGCGCCAGGCGGTGTCGCACATGGCGAAGGCGGTGCGAGGCGATGTGGCGCGGGCGCTGCTGCTCGCTAGGCGCGAGCCGAAGACCCCGGACGAGATTGCCGCGATCGCGACCGAGGCCGGCTTCGAGGTTGAGTTGACTCCGGCGAGTCTCGACGTGATCGTCGCCGACTGATCGATTTGCCCCCGGGTGCGGGGGTCAATCCATCAGTCGATCTCGAGTTCTGGCCAGCTGCCCGGTTCGCTCAGGTCGAGTTGCCGCAGGGTCCGCACCGGCACCTCACCCAGGCTCCCGATCGTCTCTTGGTTCGAGCGCTCGATCGCGCTCGGCTCCTCCGGCCAGGGGGTGAAAACGACCGCGTCGACGGTGAGTCCGGCGGCGCGGGCTGCCTCGATCGTCAGCAGGCTGTGGTTGATCGTGCCGAGTCCCGGCGAGGCCGCGACGACGAGCGGCAGGCCGAGGTCGACGGCGAGATCGCGGACCGTATATGTGGCGCGTTGTTCCCCAGTGAGGGGACTAATGCGCCACGTCAGCGGAACCAGTAGTCCCCCCACGCCCTCACAGACGAGCACGTCGGCTCCGGCGGCGGCGGACAGCGCCGTCTGGCGCAGGTGCTCGGGCTCGATCTCGTCGCCTGCCTGCGCTGCGGCCAGATGCGGCGAAGCGGGCGGGCCGTAGCGGTAAGGGGCGATCTCCTCGTCGCTCTGTGCGGACCCGGCAGCGCGGCGCAGCAGGGCGTGGTCGGGCTCGCCCGGTTCGTCGAGGCCGGTGACGGCCGGCTTGAAGACCGCGACCGTCGACCCCTGTCTACTCCGACTTTGCGCCAGCGCCGCCGCCACGACTGTCTTGCCGACCCCCGTGCCGGTGCCGGTGACGAAGAAGCCCTGCGTGGCCGCCATCAGGCAGCCAGTTGAGCGACCGCGGGGCGCTCGGCGCTGACGCCGAGCTCCCGCGCGGCGCTGCCGACCAGCTTGGCGGCGCGCTCCAGCTCTTCGCGGCGATGGGTCGCCATCACCGTGAAGCGCAGGCGGGACGATCCCTCCGGCACCGTCGGCGGCCGGATCCCCTGGGCGAAGACGCCGCGCCACAGCGCCTGCTCGCATAGCGCCATCGTCGTCTCCGCGTCGCCGAT
>DATMIH010000187.1:0-6138 GCA_035554595.1 Solirubrobacterales bacterium | reverse complement strand
CGCCGATTGAATACAGCACCCCCTACTACGTCCTTGAAAACAAACTCGCTGCCCTGCCGAGCATCGGCGCAGGCAACGTCGGGATAACGAGCCAAAACTCCGCCGGCACCCCGATGACCGTCACCTTCAAGGGCGCTCTCGGCGGCGCCGATCAGCCGACGATCACCGCCGACACCAGCCAGCTGAATGGCACGATCGATATCTCGACGATCGCCAACGGTGGCCCGAGCACCTCTGACACCGGCACCGGCTTTGAGATCTGCACGGTTGCCGGGGAGTGCCAGGCGGGGACCCCCTCTGGTGAAAACGGCGCTCTCAGCGCCCCCCAGTCGGTGGCCGTCGACCAGGACACCGGCAACGTCTACGTCTCTGATCGCGGCAACCGCAGAATCGACGAGTACGACGGCGAAGGCAACTTCATCCGCTCCTTCGGCTTTGACGTCGCCGAATCGGGACCGGGGGACACCGGTACCGAATATGAGGTCTGCAGCGAAGAAGACGGCGATACCTGCAAGGCAGGCGCAGCGGGCTCCGGCGTAGGTCAGTACGGCGAAGGCTTTGCCGACCGCGGCTTCGGCATTGCGGTCAGCCCCGCCGACGCCAACGCCTCCACCGGCACGGTCTACCTCGCCGACTCCGGCAACCGGCGGGTCGACACCTTCGACCTCGACGGCACCAACCCCGCCTCCTTCGGCTCTGCGGCCAACTTCGGCGAAGAACAGCCCCGCAGCGTCGCGGTGGATTCGCGCGGCATCGTCTATGCCTCGGACTCCAACAACGGCGGCGACATCCAGCGCTTTGACTCCAAAAACGCCGACGGTGGCGGCATCGGCTTCCTCGCTCCGATCGTGCCGCCCAACAACGAGCGCCAGGAAATCGCCTTCACCGGCTTCAGCAACGGCGACGGCTTCAAGCTCACCTGCCCCAACGGCACTCAGAGCGAAGAACTCACCTACTTCGGAGGTGAAAACGGCACCAAGATCATCAAGAACGGCCTCGAAGAAGCCTGCGGCGCCAAATCCGTCTCGGTCGCGGGTGAACCGCCCAACGTCACGGTCAGCTTCCAGGGCGCCCTCGGCGGCGCCGACCAGCCGCAGATGACCTGCACCTCGCTGGGCGCCGGCAGCTGCTCGGTCACCACGACCAGCGAGGGCCATCCAGGACCGCTGCTTAGCAGCAGCAACGCTTTCTCGGCCACCATCGGCCTCGCCGTCAACCCCGCCGGCAGCGCCCTCTACGTCCTGCGCGTTCCTAGCGAAGGCCCGGTCGTCGTACAGCAGTTCGGCCCGGCCAACGAACCCGGCCTGAGCGCGCCGCCCAGCGCCGTGGACGACACCCACGGCGCCACCGCTGACTTCGGAGGAGGCTTCTCCTCCTACACGCTGCGGGGCTTCGGCTTCGACAACGCCAGCGGGCGCCTCTACGTCGCGGTCAACGGCGACCCCGATGGATCCGAGTACGAAGAACACACTGCGCCGCTCCCCTACGCCCACCGCGTCTACGTCCTCGATGAAGCCTCCTCGCTGCCGAGCCCGACGGCAAGCACGCCTTCGATCACAGACACGTCCACCCGCAGCGCCACCTTCCACGTCGAAGTTGACCCCAAGGGCGGCCTGGTCAGCTGCGTGTTCCAGTACTCGACCGACGAAACGCACTGGACCGACGTCAAGGTTCCCAGCTGCGCGACGTTGAACCAAAGCGGCGGCCCGCAGGCAATCAAGCAGAGCGTCTCGGGCCTCGCTCCCGACACCCACTACTTCCTCCGCCTGCAGGTCACCCGGCCCTACTTCCCGGGCTTCACCGCAGTCACCTCGGCGGTGCAGAGCTTCACCACGGCCTCGGGCCCACCGCTGATCTCCGGGGCCAAGGCCAAGGCAATCGACGAGCACTCCGTTCGCGTAACCGCGCTAATCGACCCCAGCCACTCGCCCACCACCTACGTCATCGAATACGGCACCTCACCGGCCCTGGGCTCCTCGACCGAAGCGGCGAGCGTCGGCGCCGGTACCCAACCGATCGAAGTCTCACCCGTGATCGGCGGCCTCAGCCCCGCCACGCAGTACTACTTCAAGGTGGTTGCCACCAACCTGGTCAACTCCGCGGCGAGTGAGAACTTGCCGGTGGTCACTTACCCCGCGACGCCCAGCTTCGGCTCCTGCCCCAACGAACGCTTCCGCACCGGCCCCTCGGCCAAGCTGCCCGACTGCCGCGCCTATGAGCAGGTGACGCCCAAGGACAAGTTCGGCTCAGACATCAACGGCACTACCTTCAGTGTCCAGACCTCCAGCTCGGGCGATGCGATCACCTCCTTCGCGCTCGCCGGCTTCCCCGGCCCCGAAAGCTTCCAGGGCATCAACGTGCTGATGTCGCGCTTTGCCGGCGGCAAGTGGTCGACCGCGGGCCTCAGCAACCCCTACCCCTACGGAGACGAGGACCACACGCTGGCCTGGACGTCTGATCTCCGTCTCAGCTTCGGAATGGCGCGCCACACCGGCGCCAGCACGGGAGAAGAATACTCCCTGGTGATGCGTGACAGCCTCACCGGCGCGCGCACGGTCCTCATCCCCCAGGGCGTCGGGTCCGACCCCAGGGCCAACCGCGCAGGCCTCATCGGAGGTGCGCTCGACGACGACTCGAAGCTGCTCTTCGCGGCGAACGGCGACGTCCCGGTCACCTCCGGGCCGGCGCCGGTCTCGACCGAATCCCCCAACGTCTACCTCTATGACCGCGACACGGGGGAATTGACCCTCGCTGGCCTGCTGCCCGACTCGGCCTGCGCCTCACCGCCCTGCGTTCCCGCCGGCGGCTCGAAATTCCCGCTCGCCTTCGGAGGCTTCGCCCGCGACGGCCACGTGGTCACCCCCGATGGTGGCGTCTACTTCACCGACACCGCCACTGGGCAGCTCTACCTGCGCCGCGACGTGGCCGGCCCGGGCGCCACTACCGTGCAGGTCTCCGCCTCGCACAAGACCAACGGCGGCGGCCCGGGCGGCGTCGCCAGCAACTCGCCGCAGCCGGTGACCTTCTCGGCCGGCGCTACCCCCGACGGCTCCAAGGCCTTCTTCACCAGCAACGAGGAGCTGACCAACGACGCCAACACCGGTGACGAACCGGTCATACCACCCCCACCGCCCACGGCGATTGGCCGCGGAAACATCGACGGCAGCTCCCCGCAGCCCAGCTTCATTCCTACCAAAGCCAAATGGACCGCCGTCGACTCCGGCCATGTCTACTGGACCAATACCGAAGCCGGCACGATCGGCCGCGCCGACATCGGCGGCGCCAACCCCGAACCGAGCTTCATCACCGGCCTTGAAAACCCCGAAGGGATCGCCGTCGATTCCGCTCGCATCTACTGGGCCGAAGCCCGCGATCACCAGGAAGGACACGGGACGATCGGCCGTGCGACGCTTGCGGGCGCCGGCGTCGAAAAGGAATTCATCACCGGCGCCGGTGATCCGCACGGCGTTGCGGTCAGCTCCGAATACGTTTATTGGACCAACGGCGCCAACACCGACATCGGTCGCGCCACGATCACGGGAGCGAGCCCCGAACAGTCCTTCCTCTCCCGTGGTAGTGGTGAACACCCGTGGGGGATCGCCGTCAACGCGACCAACCTCTACTGGATCGATCAAGAAGGCATCGCTTACATCATCAAGATGAACGTCGGCGGCGGCGGCGAAAGCTACACAAGCGTTGACTCTCAGGCGCGTGGCATCGCGATTGACTCCAACCACATCTATTGGAGTGATGTAAGCAATGGCCGGATCGGCCGCCGCGAACTTAACTTCAGCAACGCCAACGCCGAATTCATCACCGGCACAAAGGGCGTTTTCGGCCTAGCGGTGGATGGGAGCCACGTCTACTGGGCGGCCGATCCGGAACCCCCCACACCCCCGGCGAGCCCCGGTACCGACCTCTACCGCTATGACCGCGAAAGCAGCGAACTGATCGACCTCGCCCCCGACAGCTACGATCCCAACGGTGCCGAAGTAATCGGCGTGCTCGGCTACTCCGATGACGGCAACCGCGCCTACTTCGCCGCCAACGCCGACCTCGATGGCACCGGCCCGGCGGCTTCGGGGGATTGCTTGCCCGGCGAAAGCTCTAACGGCTCCTGCTCGGTCTACTTCTGGCAGGCCGACAGCACGGGTGACTGCGCGAGCGCGGGCGGCTGCATCAGCTTCGTCTTTCGCTCCGACGCCGATGTCTTCTCGGGACCAAACCCCAATTGGTGGGGGGGTGAGACACCAGCCTTGTTCGACTACATGAAGATCTCCCGGGTCAGCTCTGATGGCAGCACTCTCGTCTTCAGCTCCCGACGCCAGCTGACCGGCTACGACAGCACGCCGGCCAAAGCGGTGTGCGGGGACGAATTCGGCACCCCCGTACCCTGCGCCGAGCTCTACCGCTACGACGCCGAAAGCGGGCAGATCAGCTGCCTCAGCTGCGACCCGACCGGCGCCCCGCCGGCCGCCGCGCCCGGCATAAAGGCCGCCGACCTCTTCCACGCGCCGACCTCTTATTTGACCTACACCGGCCAGTCCTTCCTCAGCCGCAACCTCTCCCCGGACGGCAAGCGCTTCTTCTTCCAGAGCCCCGACCGGCTCGTCCCCGCTGACGTCAACGGGGAAGTGAAGTGCGATACGAAAGAAGAAACACAGGTCGGCTCGGAACCGTCCTGCCAGGACGTCTATGAGTGGGAGGCCCCGGGCGAGGGCAGCTGCACCATAGGCGGCGGCGCCTATAACCCCGCCAACGGCGGCTGCATTTATTTGCTCTCGGCCGGGACCGGGCCCTATCCCTCCTACCTGGCCGACGTCTCCGAATCGGGCGATGTCGCCTTCATCTTCAGCCGCCAGCAGCTGGTGCCCGGCGACGAAGACACCCAGGAGGACCTCTACGCGGTGAAGGTGGGCGGTGGGCTCGCCGCCGATCACGAAGCGCGCCCGGCGAGCTGCGAAGGCGATGCCTGCCGCGGTGCCTCGAGCAAGTCCTCCAACGCCCCGGGAGCAGGAAGCGCGGCCTTCGAGGGCCCCGGCAACCCGAAGCAGAGCACCAACCAGACGCGCTGTCCGAAAGGCAAGCGAACCGTCCACGCCAAGGGCAAGGTGCGCTGCGTGGCCAAGAAGCACAAGAAGAAAGCCCACAAGCACAAGGCCCACAAGCGAGCAGCCAACACCAACCGGAGGGCGAGTCGATGAACACCGTCACCAAGAAGATCGCGATCGCCCTCATGGCCCTCGGGGCGCTGCTGGTTCCGGCCGCGCAGGCGAGCGCCGCGCAGGCCCCGGCCTGGCGCTTTGACGTCAGCTCGGTGCCGACCAACCTCGTCCCGGGATCCTCCTTCTCCTACATAGGCGGCGAAACTCCCGACTATCTCGCGGTGGCGACCAACGTCGGCACGGCGCCGACCAAAGGGCCGGTGACGATCACCGACACCCTGCCCGCAGGCCTGACCTTGAAAGCGGTGATTCCATCGTTCAGCTACCAAAACGGAGGCTCCTGCTCGATCGCCGGCGCGACCGCCACCTGCGTCTTCCCCGGCCCGATCCAGCCGGGGGAAGTGATCTACGCGAGAATCGGCTTTGACGTTGACGGCACCGGCACGATCCTGCACGAGGGCGACGTGATCGCTAACCAGGCGATCATCTCGGGCGGCGGCACGAGCGCCGTGGTCGGCGAAAACACGACCGAAGTCTCCTCGGCGCCCGCCCCCTTCGAGTTCCTGCCGGGCATCCCCGGCTTTGGCATCAGTCCCTACGCCGAGGACGGCACGGCGGAAACGCAGGCCGGCGGGCACCCGCACGTGCTCTCGGTCAACCTCGCCTTCTCGACGACGAAGATCGGCCGCTACCCCGCCGGCGTGGACGGCGGCGAGCGCAACGTCAACGTCTACCTGCCGCACGGGGCGATCGTCAACCCGACGGCGACGCCGCGGCGCTGTGGGGAGGTGCAGCTGGAGGCCTACGCCTGCCCGGCCAACTCGCAGAACGGGGTGATCAACATCGGCACCTCGGTCGGTGGCCCGACGGTCGGCCCAGCAGGCCTCTACAACATGGAGCCCGCCCCCGGCAAAGCCTCGAACTTCGGCTTCGTCGTGGTCTTCTACCCGGTCCACATCGAGGGCGGCGTGCG
>DATMIH010000186.1:0-11706 GCA_035554595.1 Solirubrobacterales bacterium | reverse complement strand
TGAACTCTCCGGCGCTCTGCCACTCGATCGGGGCGTAGAGGGTCTCCTCGGGCGGGGCTTCCTTGTGGCGTTTGGGCATGATGGGCACGATATCCCGCCGATGAAACTCGACGACTGGCTGGCCCAGAGATCGCAGAGCTGTCCCGAGCGCACCGCGCTCGTCGCCGACGGCAGCGAGGTCACCTACACCGAGCTCGAGGCCGAGGCGACCTGGGTGGCGCGCCGGCTGATCGCCCACGGCGTGCGCCGCGGCTCGACCGTGGCGATGACGATGCACCCGCGCCGCGAGCAGGTGGTGATGGTCCACGCCCTGATGAAGGTCGGGGCGATTCTGCTTCCCCTTGGCCCGCGTCTCTCGGCCGAGGAGCGGGCCGCCGTGATCGCCAACGAGGAACCGGCGGTCGATCTCGACGATGCCGGCGAGCTGACCCAAACCGAGGCGGACCTGCCGCTGCTTGGTGAGCACGACATGGACGACATCGCCTGTCACGTGATGACGAGTGGCAGCACCGGCACGCCTGAACCGATCGGCCTCACCTACGGCAACTTCCTCTGGAGCGCCGTCGCCTCCGCCTTCAACATCGGCGTCGAGCCCGAGGACCGCTGGCTCTGCTGCCTGCCGCTGAGCCACATCGCGGGCCTCGGCATCGTCATGCGCTCGGTCATCTACGGCACTACCGCGGTCGTCCATGACGGCTTTGACGTCGACCGTGTCGCCGAGTCGCTCGAGCGCGAGCGGATCACCGTGGTTTCCCTGGTGGCGACGATGCTCGCCCGCCTGCTCGACGCCGGCGCCAACCTCTCCGGCCCGCGGGCCCTGCTGATCGGCGGCGGGCCGGTGCCGGAGGAGGCGCTCGAGGAGGCGCTGGGGCGGGGTGCCACGGTTGTGCAGACCTATGGCCTGACCGAGACCTGCTCGCAGGTGACGACCCTGGCGCCCGCCGACGCCCGCCGCAAGCTCGGCTCCGCCGGGCGGCCGCTGCTAACCACTCACTTGCGCATCCAGGACGGCGAGATCCTCGTCCAGGGGCCGACCGTTGCCCCGGGCCGCGCCGACGCCGACGGTTGGCTGCACACCGGCGACCTTGGCCGCATCGACGAGGAAGGCTTCCTCTATGTCGAGGACCGGATGGATGACCTGATCGTCACCGGGGGCGAGAACGTGGTGCCGGCGGAAGTCGAGAAAGTCCTGCTGCGCCACCCAGAGGTTGCGGACGCCGCCGTCGTCGGCCGCGAGGACCCGGAGTGGCAGCAAGCGGTGACCGCAATCGTCGTACTGCAGGACGGCTCGGAGGTCAGCCCCGATGAGCTGCGCCGCCACTGCGCCGCGTCTCTGGCCGGTTACAAGGTGCCGAAGCGGGTCGAGCTGGCGGCGGCGCTGCCGCGCACGCCCTCGGGCAAGCTGATGAGGCGCGCCCTCCGCTAGCCTGCCGCCCATGCCCAATGACAAGCCTCAGGACATTTTCTACGACTCAGACGCCGACCTCTCGCTGCTCCAGGGAAAGACCGTGGCCATCCTCGGCTACGGCTCCCAGGGGCACGCTCACGCCCTCAACCTGAAGGACTCGGGGGTCGACGTCGTCGTCGGCCTGCGCCCCGATTCCTCCAGCCGTGCGAAAGCCGAAGAGGCCGGCCTCGAGGTGCTCGACATCGCCGAAGCCGCCAGCCGCGGCGACGCGGTGATGATCCTGCTGCCCGACGAGAAGCAGGCCGAGATCTGGGAGTCGGACATCGCCGACGGGATCGCTCCCGGCAACTTGCTGCTCTTCGCCCACGGCTTCGCGATCCACTTCGAGCAGATCGTGCCGCCCGCCGGCGTCGACATCGGCATGGTCGCGCCCAAGGGCCCCGGCCACCTGGTCCGCCGCCAGTACGAGGAAGGCCGCGGCGTCCCCTGCCTGATGGCGGTCCACCAGGACGCCACCGGCAAGGCCCACGACCTTGTGCTGGCCTATGCCTTCGGCATCGGCGGCGGTCGCGCGGCGATCATCGAGACCACCTTCAAGGACGAGTGCGAGACCGACCTCTTCGGTGAGCAGGCCGTCCTCTGCGGCGGCGCCTCAGAGCTGGTCCGCGCCGGTTTCGAGACCCTGGTCGAGGCCGGCTATGACCCGCGCCTCGCCTACTTCGAGTGCCTGCACGAGCTCAAGCTGATCGCCGACCTTATGTACGAGAAGGGGATCCAGGGCATGCGCTACTCGATCTCCAACACGGCCGAGTACGGCGACATGACCCGCGGCAAGCGCGTCATCGGCGAGGAGTCACGGGCGGCGATGAAGGAGATCCTCGGCGAGATCCAGTCGGGCGAGTTCGCCCGCGAGTGGATCGCCGAGAATCGCGCCGGGGGCGAGAACCTCTCAAGGATGCGCGAGGAAGGCGCCAGCCACGAAGTCGAGAAGGTCGGCAAGGACCTTCGCGACACGATGCCCTGGATCGATCAGGAGTTCTAAAGCTCGATCACCTAAGCGTGGGGGAGGCCCGGAGCCCCTCTCCCTGAAGCCGTCGCGCAGCTGGGTCGTTCCCGTGCTTCGGTACGTGGTCCCGAAGCTTCATGGAGAGGGGCTCCGGACCTCCTTCCAGGCTTCGAGATGCAGCTCAAGAGCACGTGGGAGGGATGCAGGTCCCCCTCTCCCGGAGGCTTCGGCGACCACGTATGAAGCACCCGGCCGACCTGCTGCGCAACGGTCTCCGGGAGAGGGGGACCTGCATCCCTTGCGCCTGAAGCTTTAGCGGTGCGTCTCGCCCTCTGTGAGTTTGCCGTCGCGGCCCACGTAGCCGTCCTTGCCACCGACGACGACGTAGACGGCCTCGTCGGTGTCGCTCAAGTTTCTGAGCCTGCGCTCGGTTGAGGCGTCGACCCAGGCTAGGCCGCCGGGCTCCAGCTCGTGGCTGCTGCCGTCGCCGAACTCGATTGCGACGTGGCCGCTGTGGAGGAAGTAGAGCTCCTCCTGCTCGTCGTGGTAGTGGCTGCCGGTGGCATAGGAAGGAGGCAGCACGATCGCGTTGACGCCGAAGGCGGTGACGCCCAAGGCCTTGCGGATCTTGCGGAATCCCGGTCCCTCGCCAAGGTCGCTGAGGTTGGCGACGGCGTAACCGTCGCCCTTGCTGATGGCCTGCTCATTGGTCTCGCTCATGGCCGGCAGCCTATGCGGACGGCCTGCCTGAGGTCCAACCCCGCCGGTCAATAACCTAGGCCGCCGCGCTGGCAACTGACCAGTGTCCAGTGACAACCCGTCCGATGACCTCAGCCACAGGCACAGCCCAGATCCCCACCGAGCTCAAGCCGGCCGATGGACGCTTCGGCTGCGGGCCCTCGAAGGTCCGCCCGGAGGCGCTTGAGAAGCTCGCCGGGCAGTCGAAGCTGATGGGGACCTCGCACCGGCAGGCGCCGGTGCGCGATCTTGTTGGGCAGGTCCGCTCGGGGCTGACGGATCTCTTCTCGCTCCCCGATGGCTACGAGATCGTCCTCGGCAACGGCGGCACAACCGCCTTCTGGGACGCCGCCTGTGCCTGGCTCGTGCGTGAGCGAGCGCTGCACCTCACCTACGGCGAGTTCTCGCAGAAGTTCGCCAAGGCGACCAAGGGGGCACCGTTCCTGCAGGATCCGATCGTGGTCGAAGCCGAGCCGGGCGATGCGCCAACGCCCGTCGCCGATCCGGCGGCTGACGCGATCGCCTGGGCCCATAACGAGACCTCGACCGGGGTGATGGTCCCGGTGCGGCGCCCCGAGGGCTCGGGCGACGCCCTTGTCCTGATCGACGCCACCTCGGGCGCCGGTGGGTTGCCGCTCGAGGCGAGCCAGGCCGACGTCTACTACTTCGCCCCGCAAAAGGCCTTCGGCGCCGACGGCGGCCTCTGGCTGGCCGCGCTCAGCCCGGCGGCGATCGGCCGCATCGGCGAGCTCGACGGCGCCGGCGACCGCTGGCAGCCGGGCTTCCTCTCGCTGCAGACGGCGCTGGAGAACTCGCGCAAGGAGCAGACCTACAACACGCCCGCGCTCGCGACCCTGCTGCTGCTTGCCGACCAGGTCGAGTGGATGCTCTCGCTGGGCGGCCTTGACGGGTGTGTGGAGCGCACCTCCGCCTCCTCCGGCCATCTCTACGGCTGGGCCGAGGCGAGCGAGTTCGCCAGCCCCTTCGTCGCCGATCAGGCCAAGCGCTCGCTGGTCGTCGGCACGGTCGACTTTGACGACTCAGTCGACGCCGCCCTGGTCGCCGCGACGCTGCGTGCCAACGGCATCGTCGACACTGAGCCGTACCGCAAGCTGGGACGCAACCAGCTGCGGATCGGCATGTTCCCGGCGGTCGAGCCGGCTGACGTAGAAGCCCTGACCGCTTGCATCGATTGGGTGGTCGAGAACGTGGGGGAGGCCAGGTGAGCGTTCAAATCGTCACGGTGATCGCCGGTCATTCGAGTCCGCGGCGATTTGAACGCGAACGAAAGGTGTTCCCGTGAAAGTCTTGGTCAAGGAGAAGATCGCCGACTCCGGCGTCGAGTTGTTGCAGCAGAATTTCGACGTCGACCTCGGTCTTGAGATGTCCGATGAGGAGCTGGCCGAGAAGATCGGCGGCTACGACGCGATCCTGATCCGCTCGGCGACGAAGCTGACCCCCGAGCTAATCGAGCGGGCCGACAACCTCAAGGTGATCGGCCGCGCTGGCACCGGCGTCGACAACGTCGACATTCCCGCCGCGACGCGACGCGGAATCGTCGTCGCCAATGCGCCGGAATCCAACTCCGTGGCCGCCGCCGAGCACACGCTGGCGCTCGCCCTCTCCCTCTTCCGCAACGTCCCGCAGGCCCACGGCGCTCTCGTCGACGGCCGCTGGGACCGGGCCAAGTTCAAGGGCGCCGAGCTCTACGGCAAGACGATCGGCATCGTCGGCTTCGGCCGCATCGGCCAGCTCGTCGCCAAACGCGCCCAGGCCTTTGAGATGGACGTGATCGCCTTCGACAAGTTCGTCTCCGCCGAGCGCTTCCGCGAGCTCGGCGTCGAGGGCGCCGAGAGTCTCGAGGATCTCTTCGGCCGAGCCGATGTCGTCACCGTGCACGTGCCCAAGACCCCGGAGACGATCAACCTGATCGACGCCGAGGCGATCGCCCAGATGAAGCAGGGCGTGCGGATCGTCAACTGCGCCCGCGGCGAGTTGGTCGACCTCGACGCTCTCCTCGACGGCCTGGAGTCGGGCAGGGTCGGCGGCGCCGCGCTCGACGTCTTCCCGTCCGAGCCCTTCACCGAGCACCCGATCTTCGCCCGCGGCGATGTCGTCGTCACTCCGCACCTAGGCGCCTCCACCGCCGAGGCCCAGGATCGCGCCGGCGTCGTCACCGCCGAACAGGTGACCGCGGCGCTAACCGGTGCCGTCGTCACCAACGCGGTCAACATCGCCGCAGTGCGGCCGGAGGAGATGGAAGCACTCTCGCCCTTCGTGCCGCTCTGCGAAAAGCTCGGCCGCCTGGCCGAGGGCCTCGGCCAGGGCCCGGTCGACCGGGTCGAGGTCGAGTTTCGCGGCAAGCTCTCGCAGTACGACACCCGCCTGCTTGGCATCGCCGTCCTGGTCGGGATCCTCTCCGGTCACACCGAGGAGCCGGTCAACCTCGTCAACGCGCCGCAGATGGCCGAGGAACGCGGGGTCGACCTGGTCGAGACCAAGGAGTCGGGTTCGGAGGACTTCACCGAGCTGGTCACGGTGCGACTGCGCTCTGGCGAGGACGAAGTCGAGGTCGCCGGCACCGGCGTCGGGCCGCGCAACGAGCCCTACCTCGTCTCGGTCTGGGGCGAGAGCTTCTACCTGCCCTTCGCCGAGCACATCGCCGTCTTCCGCTACGCCGACCGTCCCGGCATGATCGGCCGGGTCGGCACGATGTTCGGCGAGGAGGGCGTCAACATCGTCTCCGCCGCCGTCGGTGCCGAGGAGGACGGTGAGCGCGCGGTGATGGCGCTGACCACCGATGCCGCGGTGAACGAGGCGACGATCGCCAAGATCCTCGAGCGCGACGGCTTCTCCGTCGGCCGCTCTGTGGACCTCTGAGCGGCGCATAGCCGCGTCCTCGGTCGCTCGCGTGCGGAGCACGCCACGCTCCCTGCGTCCTTGCTCTGCTTGCTCAGATGTCCACAGCACATAGTCTTTCGATTCGTGAAGGCGCTGGTGCAGACAGGGAACGGTGGTCCGCAGGTCCTGCAGGTGCAGGAGCGTCCCGATCCGTCCGTCGGCCCAGGCGAGGTCCGAATCGCGGTCAAGGCCGCCGGCATCAACTTCGCCGACACGATGGCTCGCGTCGGCCTTTACCCGGATGCGCCGAAACCCCCCTGCGTGATGGGCTACGAGGTGTCCGGAGAGGTCGAGAGCACTGGGGAGGGAGTTAACGATTTCGCGGTAGGCGACAGGGTCATGGCGGGCACCCTTTTCGGCGGTCAGGCCGAGCTGATCTCGGTTCCCGCGGACCAGGTTCTGCCCCTGCCCGAGCGGCTCAGCTTCGAGCAGGGCGCCGCCTTCCCGGTCAACTACGGCACCGCCTACGCGGCGCTAATCATCATGGGCAGCCTTCGCGAGGGGGATCGCGTTCTGATCCACGCCGCTGCCGGTGGTGTCGGCATCGCCGCCACTCAGATCGCCCGCAACGTCGGTGCCGAGATCTTCGGCACCTCATCGCCCTCAAAGCACGATGCGATCCGTGCCCAGGGCGTTGCCCACGCAATTGACTACCGCAGTCAGGATTTCGAGGCTGAGGTGATGCGAATCACCGGCGGCGAGGGCGTCGACCTCGTCATCGACGCGCAAGGCCCTACCTCGTTCCGCAAGGACTACCGCCTGCTGCGCTCCGGCGGCCGCCTGGTCATGTACGGCCTCTCCGAGGCGACGAACGAGAGCGGTCGCGATATTCCGGCGGCGCTGAAGAGCCTGGCCAAGATGCCGCTGGCGACGATTCCCTGGTGGAAGAGTTTGGCGCTGATGAACGAGAACAAGGGCGTCTTCGGCCTCAACATGCTCAAGTGGTGGGAACGCGAGGGCAGTCTCGACCGGGTTACCGAGCCGCTGATGGCGGACCTCGAGGCCGGGCGCTTGGAGCCGGTCGTCGCGGAGGCCTTTCCCTTCGAGCGCGCCGGCGAGGCGCACGAATTTATCGCCCAGCGCCGCAACGTCGGCAAGGTTGTGCTGTTCCCTAGTTAGCACCCGGCTCGGCAGGGCATTTCCTGATGAAGAAGGCGATTCTGATCTTGCTCGCGATTCTGGCGGCGCAAACCGCGCCGATGGCCCATGCCGAAACGACCTACACCGTGGTCCTGGCTGGCGGCGCAACGCAGAACTCGATCCGCATCTGGGCCACGCCCGATGGCCGCAGCTTCGTGATCGACTCTGCTGCACCGCTTGAAGTCGGCGGCGCTGTTTGTGAAAACACGCCCGGTGTGCCGAATGAGTTGACCTGCAAAGCGCCCCTCGTCGCTGGTTTCGAAGTCAACGGAGGCGAAGGTGACGACACGTTCTCGGTCTCGAGCGCGATCGAAGTGCCGGTGACGATGCGCGGGGGACCCGGCAACGACACCCTGGTGGGTGGCGGCGGCCCGGACAAACTGATCGGCGGTGAAGGCAACGACAAGGTCGCCGGCCGCGGCGGGGGCGACCTGCTCTACGGCGGCCCCGGCAACGACGAACTGCTCGGCGGCCCCGGCAACGACGTGCTGCGCGGCGGTGGTACGGATGTCATGGACGGCGGCAGCGGTCACAACACGCTGATCCGCAACAACGTGGTCAAGCCTTCCTCCTGAGGGGTTCGGCGCGTTTAGGTTGAGGGCCGCTCGGCCGGTCCCCGGCTGAGCAACCGCCCGCCGACAAAGCAGAGGGCGACGAGGAAGCCAACCAGCGAGAGCGCCGCGTCGAGCCGAAAGGCGGCCTCAATGCCGTCGACGAAGGACGCCTGTGAGGAGAAGACGGTGGTCGTCAGCCCCAGGCCTATCGAGCCGCCGGCGATCTGGAACATGTAGACGATGCCGCCGGCGAGGCTGGTCTGCGATTCGTCGACCGAGGTGACCCCCGCGGTGGTGGCGGTGGGATAGAAGCTGCCGATCCCGATCCCAAGCACGACCATGCCGGGAATCAACGAGGCGTAGCTCGAGCGCGAGGCGACGAGCGAGAAGATAAGCGGCGCCACCGCGATGCAGCCGGCGCCCACCGTCGCCAGCAACTTGGGCCCCAGCCGCTCGTAGAGCGGGCCGGCGACGAAGGAGACGGCGGCGAAGGTGGCGAGGAAAGGCAGCAATCCAATCCCCGCTTCCAACGGTGAGTAGCCGAGCTGGTGCTGCATGAACTGGGGCAGGTAGAGCAGGGCGGCGAAGAAGGTCGCGGACATCAGCAGAATCGCCAGGCAAGAGGCGCGGAAGCTCTCGTTTGCCATCACCGCTCGCGGAATCAGGGCGTGCGCCCCGGCTCGGCGCTCGATCGGCACGAAGGCGATCAGCAGCACCGCCGCCAGGGCGAACAGGCCGAGCACGCGTGGGTCACCGAAGCCCCAGTCATCGATCTGGTCGAGGGCGACGAGCAACGAGACGAGGCCGACCGAGATCGCCGCGATCCCGGGGTAGTCGATCTGCTGGCGACCCTCATCGGGCTCGGCGACTTTGACCAGGCGGTAGGTGACGAGCACGGCGAAGATCGAGATCGGCACGTTGAGGAAGAAGATCCAGCGCCAGCTCAGCGCGTCGGTGAGCACGCCGCCGATCAGCGGGCCGACCGCGTTGCCCAGCCCGGCGGCGCCGATGATGATCCCGCCCGCCAGCCCCGCCTTGTCTTCGGGCAGCAGGGCGTAGGTCATGCCGAGGATCGCCGGCCACATCAGCGCCCCGCCGATACCCATCAGCGTCCGGGTCGCGATCAGCCAGGCCTCCGTCTGCGCCGCGCCACCAAGCGCCGACATCGAGGCGAAGATCGTCGTGCCGAGGAAGAAGGCGTTGCGCCGGCCGAACATGTCAGCCAGCCGGCCGCCGGTGACGATCATCACGCCGAAGGTCAGGGCGTAGGCGTTGACCACCCACTGGATCGTGTTGACGTTGGTGTCGAAGTCCTTCTCCATCGTCGGCAGGGCGACGTTGATTGCGGAGAAGTCGTTGGCGATCACCACCACGGCGACCCCCATCGCGAAGAGGGCGAACCAGGTCGAGCGGGGGATCGTGCTTGAGGAAACCTCGCTTGCGATGCGCGCAGCCTACGCTAAGCTGAGGCGACCGAATGACCCACCAGCCCGCCAGCCTCGCGCTTCTCCTTCTCCTCCCCCTCCGGGGGGAATAGCGCTGGGCGGCGCGATAGCCGCGAGAGAAAAGGTCATTCGAAAGCAGCAGAGAAGGAGGAGGATCCAGTGGCACCAGTAGACGACGCAAACCGCGTCCACATCTTCGACACCACACTGCGCGACGGCGAGCAGTCGCCCGGCATCTCGCTGAACATGGGCGAGAAGGTCGAGATCGCCCAGCAACTGGCCCGCCTGGGCGTCGACGTGATCGAGGCCGGCTTCCCGATCACCTCGCCCGGCGACTTTGAGGCGGTCGAGGCGATCGCCCGCGGCGTCGAGGGCCCGGTGATCTGCGGCCTGGCCCGCACCCACAAGGCCGACATCGACGCCGCCTGGGGGGCGATCAAGGATGCGGCGCGGCCGCGCATCCACACCTTCATCTCGACCTCCGATATCCACATCGAGCACCAGCTGCAGACCGACCGCGAGGACGTCAAGGGCCAGGCCAAGGCGGCCGTCACCCTGGCCAAGTCCTATTGCGAGGACGTCGAGTTCTCGCCGATGGACGCGACCCGCGCCGACATCGAGTTCACCGCCGAGGTCTGCGCGATCGCGGTCGAGGAGGGCGCCACCGTGATCAACGTCCCCGATACGGTCGGCTACACCACGCCCGAGGAGTACGCCGAGTACTGGCGGCGCCTCTACGAGCTGGTGCCGGGACTGCACGGGGTCGAGACCTCGGTCCACTGCCACGATGACCTGGGCCTCGCCGTCGCCAACTCCTACGCCGGCGTGCTGGCGGGGGCGCGACAGGTCGAGTGTGCCGTCAACGGCATCGGCGAGCGTGCTGGCAACTGCTCGCTGGAGGAGATCGCGATGCTGATCAAGGTTCGCGAGGACGTCCATGGCCTGACGACGGGGATCAACACCCGCGAGCTGGCCCGCACCAGCCGCATGGTCTCGCGCCTGACCGGCTACGCGATCCAGCCCAACAAGGCGATCGTCGGTCGCAACGCCTTCGCCCACGAGTCCGGCATCCACCAGGACGGCGTGCTGAAGGAGCGCACCACCTACGAGATCATGGACGCGACCGAGGTCGGCCTGGAGTCGAACTCGATTGTGCTGGGCAAGCACTCCGGTCGCCACGCTCTGCGCGACGCCCTGGACCAGCTGGGCTTCAAGGTAGAGGGCAACGCCCTGAACGCGGCCTTCAAGCGCTTCAAGGAGGTCGCCGACCGCAAGAAGCAGGTGACCGCGCTGGACCTGGAGGCGATCGTCTCCGACGAGATGCGCGAGAAGGACGACTCGCACGAGCTGGCCTGGTTCCAGGTTGAGGCCGGCTCGCGACGCGAGCCGCTGGCCCGCGTCGCGGTCAAGATGCCCTCGGGCGAGGAGTCGGTCGGCGAGTCCGGCGGCGACGGTCCGGTCGACGCGATCTTCCGCGCGATCCAGAAGGCGGCAGACACCGAGTGCGAGCTGCGCCAATACACAGTTGAGGCCGTGACCGGGGGAGAGGATGCCCTGGGCCAGGTGACCGTGATGCTGCGGGCCGCCGGCCGCCTGGCAACAGGTCAGGGCGTCGCCACCGACATCCTCGAGGCATCGGCCCGCGCCTACGTTCGCGCCCTCTCGAACGCCTTGGAGGGCGCCGCCATCCGCGAGGCAGAGGCAGTGACCTCAGAGGCCGCAGTGGAACGCACCCCGGGTCCCTGACGAGGCCTTCTTTTCCGAGGTGCAACGTTTTTTGGTCCTCTGGAGGCCGAAAAGCGTTGCACCTTAAGTCTCCTGTGTATGTGATAACGTACGCCCGTAATGAGCATCGCTCTTGCAACCCGTGCAAGCGAGCCCCCCGCGGTCGGTGATCGCGTTAAGGCCTTGCGCGAGGCGATGGGCCTCTCGTTGCGGGACCTTGGCGAGCGTTCCGGTGTCAGCGCGCCGATGCTCTCGCAGGTCGAGCGCGGGGAGACGAGCCCGACCCTGGCGGTGGCGGCGAAGATCGCCGCTGGGCTGGAGCTGACGCTCTCGCAGCTACTACGCCTCGACGAGGGGGAGCATGTCGCGGTCAGCCGCGCCGGCGATCGGCGCACGCTGGAGCGAGGCGGCCATCGCTTCGAGGAGCTGACCCCGCCGCTGCCGGGGCAGCGCGCCGACGTCTCGCTGCACACGCTCGAGGCCGGCGCGACAACCGGCGGCCGCAACGACCCGCCGATGCACGAGCCCGGCAGCCGTGAGACCGCCGTGGTGCTGGCCGGCACGCTGGTGCTGGTCGTCGACGGCACCCGCCACGAGCTGAGCGAGGGCGACAGCGTCACCTTCGATGCCGATCTTCCCCATCACTTTGAGAACGAAGGCGAGGAGCCGACCCGCTTCTTCGCCGTAATCGCCGCGGGCCTGAGGAGGGGCTAGCGGCCCCCGGACGCGGGAGTGAGGAGCAAGATTTCCGGTGACAATTAGTGCGACGAACGAGAGCAGAGGAGGCCG
>DATMIH010000185.1:0-2166 GCA_035554595.1 Solirubrobacterales bacterium | reverse complement strand
CAAGATTCTCGGACGGCAGCAGGCGATCCAGCCAGGTAGGCGAGTGAGGAGGCCCTACCGACGCCCGCCGTGCCGGGTTAAAGCGCTTCTTGGCGCAAACCGCAGTACTGGCAATCGCTGACATCGAGACCGATGAGTTGGTCGCATCGACGGCAAGCCCGCAGGTTCTCTGGGGTACGCGGCAGGGACGAGGCACTTGGAGCCAACGGGAGGACCATGGCGACCGGCTCCATCTCCTCTCCCGTCTCGCGGTCGAGGTAGACCTGGCCCGGCTCGGCGTGGGCGAGGGCCTCGCGGCCGGAGGCCGGGGCGCGCATTCGGTAGAGCTGCTTCGAGTTCACGGCGGCGAAGACTAATAGCTTCTGCGGAACCGATGCGGATACTCGTCTTCCACGGCTACATGCTGCGCGGCACCGGCAGCAACATCTACAACGTCAATCTCGCCCGCGCGCTGGCCAAGCTCGGCCACGAGGTGCACCTGCTCTGCCAGGACCGCGAGACGAAGATCGAGGGTGTGGAGATCCACAACCCCGACATCGGCGGTCTACTGCCGGTCTACGTCAAGGATCCCTACGAGGGCTTCGAGGTCAAGGCTTTCCCAGAGCTGACCGACGAGGAGCTTGATCGCTACATCGAGGCCAACGTTGCCGCCATACGCGAAGTGGCCGCGCGCGTTGGCGGGATTGACCTTGCCCTCGCCAACCATCTGGTGATGGGGCCGGCGATCCTCGCCCGCGCCGATGTCGCTCCCTTCGCCGCCAAGATTCATGGCTCGGCGCTCGAGTACACGGTCAAGCCGCATCCGCGTTTCCTTCCCTACGCGCGGGAGGGCATGGAAGCGGCACAAGGGGTGCTCGTCGGGTCCCGGCATACCGCCGAGTCGCTCTGGGCGGCGCTGCCGGATATCGCTGGTCTGCGAGGGAAGACGCGACTTGGCCCTCCTGGCGTAGACGCCGAAAGCTTTCGGCCGAGGGAGGTGGGGTCGGGTCCACCGGGAACTCCTCGCGCACGCGAGCCCGGTGGACCCGACCCCACCTCCCCCCGCGTCGTCTTCGTCGGCAAGCTGATCGTCTCGAAGGGCGTAGACCTGCTCTTGGCTGCGTGGCCACTGGTCAGGGCAGAGCACCCGGATGCGAAGCTCGAAGTCGCGGGCTTCGGCGAGTACGAGGCAGGACTGCGGCGGCTGCTCGCGGCGCTGGAGCGTGGGGACATCAACGACGCCCGTGAGGTTGCGCGAGCCGGCTGGGGTCTCGAGGGCGGGGGGGAGAAGCCGCTGCCGATCCTCTCGGCGTTCCTTTCGGATCCGCCCGCCGGTTACGTCGAGGCGGCCGAAGGCGCCGCCGGCTCGGTTGAGTTCATCGGTCGGCTGGAGCACGACGAGGTCGCGGAGCTGCTGCCCGACGCCGAGGCGCTGGTGATGCCGAGCACGTTTCCGGAGGCGTTCGGGATGGTTGCGGCGGAGGCAGCGGCGTGCGGCGTGCTGCCGGTCTCTGCCGGGCACTCGGGAATGCTCGAGGTCTCCCGTCAGTTGATGGACGCGCTCCCCGGCGAGGTGGGTTGGCTGACCTCGTTCCCGGTCGAGGCGGGCGCGGTCGAGGCGATCGCGGAGCGGCTGAACGGCTGGCTGTCCCTGGCTGAGCAGGAGAAGGCCGAGGCGCGCGAGGCGCTGGTCGAAACAGCGCGGCGGCTCTGGAGCTGGGAAGGCGTGGCTCGCGGAGTGCTTGCCGCGGCGTCGGGGCAGCTCGACGATCTGTCTTCGCCGAGCAGCTAGTGCCGGGCGTCACCAGAGCCTGAAAGCTTCCCGCCGTCGCTTCAATAGAATGCCCGCCGCCTCATGTACGGCCGCCTCCCGATAGCGAAGATGCTCGCTGCCACAGTTGCGATGACCGCGGCGATCTCTGCCGTGATGCTGTCGATCAACTGGGACGGCCAGGAGGCATCGACCGCTGCGCCCAAGATCGACGATCTGCTCAACGTGATGATCGTCCTCTCGTCCTTCGTCTTCTCGCTGGTGATCGTGGCGCTCTTCTATGCGCTCTGGAAGTTCAAAGCCAAGCCGGGTGACGAATCCGACGGCGAGCCGATCCACGGCAATACCAAACTCGAGATCGCCTGGACCGTGATCCCGACGATCATCGTGCTCTTCGGCGCCGGCTACAGCTGGTC
>DATMIH010000184.1:0-7264 GCA_035554595.1 Solirubrobacterales bacterium | reverse complement strand
GCCGGAAGGCCCCTCCCAAAACGAGCGGCAGGAGCCGCTCTTGAGTGTTTTGGGAGGGGCCTTCCGGCGCTCCCCTGGTCCACGCCCGATGCCGCTCTGGCTGCTCACGTACCCTGAGGGTGTGAGAGTCAAGATTTGCGGGATTACGAACTTGGATGACGCTGCTGAGGCGGTCTTGTTGGGAGCTTGGGCTATTGGCCTGATCCATTACGACAAGAGTCCGCGGGCCTGTCCGACTGATGAAGCGGCGGCGATTTGTGCTGCGTTCCGGCGCAAGTGCGAGGTTGTGGGGGTCTTTGTCAATCCCGAGTTGGAGGAAGTGGCCAAGGCCGTTGAGGGGGCTGGGTTGACGATGGTGCAGTTGAACGGGGCCGAGGGGCCGCAGTTTTGTGCCGAGGTGGCGCGGCGGACCGGGGTCAAGGTGATCAAGGCGATCCACGTGGCCAGCGGGGCGGAGGTGCACGGGGCGGAGGCCTACAGGACTGATTTCCACCTCTTCGATCGGCGCGGCAAAGGGCTCTGGGGCGGCACCGGCGAAAGCTTCGACTGGGGCCTGCTGCGCGAGCGCCGTTCCGAGATTCCGGCGATCGTCGCCGGCGGACTGCGGCCCGATAACGTCGCTGAAGCGATCGCGGTCACGCACCCCTTCGCGGTTGACGTGGCGAGCGGGGTCGAGGCCGAGCCTGGCCGCAAGGACCACGCGGCGATGGCTGCCTTCTTCGAGGCGGCCGGTGTAGCTAGCGTCCCTTCGGCATGAGTGCCGTCGAGGAGAGATTCGGCCCTTACGGGGGCCGCTACGTGCCCGAGACCCTGATCGCGGCGCTAGATGAGCTGAGCGCGGCCTGGGGGGAGGTGCGGGAGGACCCCGCTTTCAACGAGCGCCTGCGCCTGCTGCACCGCGACTTCATCGGCCGCCCGACGCCGCTCTACCTGGCTGACCGGCTCTCCGCCAAGGCAGGCCGCCGCGTCTACCTCAAGCGCGAGGACCTCGCCCACACCGGCGCCCACAAGATCAACAACGCGATCGGCCAGGCGCTGCTCGCCGAGCGGATGGGCAAGCCGCGGGTTATCGCCGAGACCGGTGCCGGGCAGCACGGCGTCGCCACCGCAACCGCCTGCGCCCTGTTCGGGCTGGAATGCGTCGTCTACATGGGCTCGGAGGACATCCGCCGCCAGCGCCCCAACGTCGAGCGGATGGGGCTGCTCGGCGCCGAGGTGGTTCCGGTCGAGGCCGGGGCGCGGACGCTGAAGGAGGCCAGCAGCGCGGCGATCCGCGACTGGGTGGCCAACGTCGAGAACACCCACTACATAATCGGCTCCGCGGTCGGCCCGGCGCCTTACCCGGCGCTTGTCCGTGACCTGCAGCGGGTGATCGGCGACGAGGCACGGGGGCAGGCGCTGGCCGCTGAGGGCGCGCTGCCGGCCCGCGTGATCGCATGCGTCGGCGGCGGCTCCAACTCGATCGGGATCTTCACCCCCTTCATCGACGACGCGGAGGTCGCGCTGATCGGCGTCGAGGCCGCGGGGGAGGGGGTCGACACCGACCGCCACGGCGCCTCTCTGGGCAAGGGCAGCACCGGCGTGCTGCACGGCTCGCTCTCGTCGGTGCTCGCCGATGAGGAGGGGCAGATCATCGAGGCGCACTCGATCTCGGCCGGGCTCGACTACCCGGGGGTCGGCCCCCAGCACGCCCACCTGCGCGACACGGGGCGGGCTAGCTACTACGCGATCACCGATGCGCAGGCGCTGGAGGCGTTCTCCACCTTGACGCGGCTGGAGGGGATCATTCCGGCGCTCGAGTCTTCACACGCGATTGCGTGGTGGTTGGAGAACAGTGACGAGGGTGGCGGCTACGACGTGATTTGCCTCTCGGGGAGGGGCGACAAGGACTTGGCAGAGGTTCTGGAGCAGACCGGTGGCTGAGGCGACGGTGACGGGTGCCGAGCGCATCGCGACAGCCTTTGAGGCGGCGAAAGCCGAGGGCCGAGCCGCATTGATGCCCTACATGATGGCCGGGTATCCCGACCGGGAGACGTCGGTCGCGGTTGCTCAGGCTTACGCCGAATCGGCCGATCTGGTTGAGCTCGGTGTTCCCTTCTCCGATCCGCTGGCCGACGGCCCGACCATTCACGCGGCTGGCACAAAGGCACTCGAAGGCGGGGCGACTCTCGAGACCGCGATGGAGGTCTGCAGGGACATCTCGGAGCGGATCCCCGTTGTCTTCATGGTCTACTCCAACATGGTGTTCGCGCATGGGGGCGCCGAGGCGTTCGCGGAACGAGCGCTCTCGGTTGGGGCGGCGGGGGCGATCGTGCCGGACCTGCCGCTGGAGGAAGCGGAGCCGGTGCGGGAGGCGTTTGCCACGGCTGGCTTGGCGCTGGTGCCACTGGTGGCGCCGACGACGCCGGCCGAGCGGAGGGCGCGGATCTGTGCGGCGGCGCAGGGTTTCGTCTACGTCGTCTCGACCGTGGGCACCACCGGCGAGCGCGATCAGCTGCCGCCGGAGCTGAGTGAGCTGGTCGTCGCGACGAAGGCCGACGCGGAGGTCCCGGTGGCCGTCGGCTTCGGCATCGGCACGCCGGATCAGGCGGCTCAGGTGGGTGGGGTCGCCGACGGCGTCATCGTCGGCAGTCGCCTGGTCCGCGCCGCGGGCGAGGCGGGTGGGCCGGCGGCCGCTGCGGATGCCGTCGGCGCCTTCCTGCGCGATTCCCGCGCGGCGCTCTCTGGCTGAGACCCCAACCGCCCAAATGGATAGGATGCGCGCCGCATGGGAATGGTGATCACACTTTTTCTCGCCCTAGCGACGACGACCGTCTTCTACAGCGTGCTCGGTCAGGGCGGCGGCGTTGCCGGCCTGGTCTTCTTCGGCATCCTGATCATCGGCGCGTCAATTCGGGTGTTGGCCCCGAAGTCCTAGTCTGCTCAGGCTCGCGTAGCTACCACCTGCAGGTACTCGGGCTCAAGCACGAAGGCGCGGTCTCCGGCCGTGTTGCACTTGCCGAGCTGCTCGCGCAGGTCGGCCTCCAGGGCGGCTTCGCCGTCCGGGCCGACCTTCTCGAAGGCGAGCTTGATCGGGCCGAAATAGTTGCGGAAGATCTCCAGGTAGTGGTCGATCGAGCGGAAGGGCTGCCGCGAGGTCTTGCGCTCGAAGTGCAGCTCGGTAACCCCGTCGCCGAAGAGCTCGCGCACGTGGTCCTCGGTCCCCCAGAGCACCGGTGGTGTGAAGCCGGGCGGCGGTGGGACGTGTTTGGCGACGATGCCGAAGAGCTGGCTGACCGGACCGTCGGGCACCCAGTTCGCCATGCCGATACGCCCGCCTGGCTTGCAGACGCGCAGCAACTCGTTCGCGGCCTGTTGCTGGTCGGGAGCGAACATCGCGCCGAAGACGGAGGCGACGACGTCGAACTCGTCCTCGCCGAAGGGCAGCTCGGCGGCGTCGCCCTCGACGAATTCGACGTCGAGGCGTTCGGTGGCGGCGCGTTCGCGCGCCCGCTCGAGCAGGGCGGGGACGAAGTCGGCACCGACCACGTTGCCCCAGGTGCGCCGGGCCGCCGCGATCGCGGCGTTGCCGCTGCCGCAGGCGACATCAAGCACGCGCTCGCCCGGGACGACGTCGAGTGCTTCGACCAGTTCCTCGGAGACCATCATCACGACCGCCGCGACGATCGCGAAGTCGCCCTCCGACCAGGTCTTCTGACCCGCCTCGCGCAGCGCTTGCATGTCCACGGCGTCGCTCATGATCCTTCCCTCCGGTCTCGCTCAGTTGACTTAACGAACTTAACGGGTGGCGGCGTAGCCGTCACGTCTAATCTGAGGGCGATGCGGATCGGCGTGCTCACCGGCGGTGGCGATTGCCCAGGTCTCAACGCGGTGATCCGGGCGATCGTGCGCAAGGGCGTCGAACAGCGCGGCCACGAGTTCGTCGGTTACCGCGATGGCTGGCGTGGCCCGCTGGAGCGCGACAGTCGGACGTTGGGGGTGCCCGAGGTGCGCGGCATCCTGCCCCGCGGCGGCACGATCCTCGGCGCCTCGCGGACCAATCCGTTCAAGGAGGAGGACGGGCCCGAGCGGCTGGCCGAGAACCTCAAGGTCGACGGCGTCGACGGACTGATCGCGATCGGCGGCGAGGACACGCTCGGCGCCGCCTCGCGGCTGTACTCCGAGCACGGCGTCCCGGTTGTCGGCGTGCCGAAGACGATCGACAACGACCTCGGCGCCACCGACTACACCTTCGGCTTCGACACCGCGGTCAATATCGCGATGGAGGCGATCGACCGCCTGCACACGACGGCCGACAGCCACCACCGCGTGCTGATCGTCGAGGTAATGGGCCGCCACGCCGGCTGGATCGCATTCCACGCTGGCCTCGCCGGCGGCGCCAACGTGATCCTCATCCCCGAGCTGCCCTTTGACCTCGACCGCGTCTGCGAGTTCGTCGGCCGCCGCTTCGAGCACCACTACGCGCCGATCCTCGTCGTCGCCGAGGGCGCCCAGCCGGTTGGCGGCATGCCCGAGACCAAAAGCGAGAAGCTCGACCAGTTCGGCCACGTCGCCCTCGGCGGCATCGCCCACTGGCTCGAGGGCGAGATCGAGCAGCGGACCGGCAAGGAGGCACGGGCGACGGTGCTTGGCCACGTCCAGCGGGGCGGTACGCCGACCGCCTTTGACCGGGTACTGGCGACGCGCTTCGGGTTGCACGCGATCGATGCCGCGGATGCCGGTGATTGGGGCAAGATGACGGCGCTGCGGGGCACGGACATCGAGCTGGTCGATTTGAGCGAGGCCACCGCTGAGCTCAAGACGGTTCCCGCGTCGCTCTACAGCGAGGCTGAGGTCTTCTTTGGATGAACACGGAGGCGGGGGCGAGGGGCGGCTTTCGCTAGGCAGGGAGGGTCCGGTGCGTCCTCCCAAAACGAGCGGCGGGAGCCGCTCTTGAGTGTTTTGGGAGGACGCACCCGACCCTCCGCCGTCTTGCGCAAGGCCACTCTCGCAGTGGCCTGTGTGTTCCTCATCGGAATAGCTGGCTGCGGAGGAGGTGGGGGAGTCTCAAGTGACGCCGTCGTCACCGCGTACGTCGAAGCGCCGTTGTGCGCTGCTGCTAAGCAAGAGCTTGCGAAGCACGGGGGGCGTGCGGGTGACCTGCGGGTGCAAGCGATCTGCTTGGCCAGCCCTCACGAAGCAAGGAAGCTCAGCTTGGCCACGCTAGGCGCCAATGCCCGCCGAGCAACGGAGGACTCGACCAGCGTTGCCTACCTGGAAGCTCCTGATCCCGAGGCCTCCCGATTCGTCCACCCGATTCTGGAAACCGCCGAGGTCCCCTGGATCTCAGCGAAGTCAGGCAGCGCGGCCATGTCGCGTCTGCTGAACCTGATTCCAGATGCCAATTCCGGCTCCCTCCGCCAGTCGCTCCGCGAAGAGCTGAACGAGACATAGGAGGGGCCGGTACCCCTCTCCCAGAGGCTTCTGCGCCCCCCTCCCAAAACTCGCCAACGATCTGCTGCGCAACGGTCTCTGGGAGAGGGGTACCGGCCCCTCCCGTGCCTAGAGCAAGTCTGCCAGCGCCTCGTCGACCTCAGGGTGCCTGAACTCGTACCCGAGGTCCAACGCACGACGAGGCATGACCCGTTGTCCGCCCCTGAGCACCTGCCCGAACTCTTTGCCGTACATCAGGTCGACGGTCAGTCCCGGCACCGGAATCACGGCGGGCCTTCCAAGCGCCTTGCCCAGCGCCTTGGAGAACACCTTGTTGGTCACCGGATTGGGCGCCGTAGCGTTGACAACCCCGCTCACTTTCTCGTTGTCGAGCGCCCAGAGCAGGATGCCGACCTCGTCCTCGACGTGGATCCAGGAGACGTATTGGTCGCCACCGGCCAACGGGCCGCCGACGCCGAGCTTGAAGGGGGTCAGCTGCGGGCCGAGGAAGCCGCCGTGGGGGTCCAAGACGTGGCCGGTGCGGACGATCGCCAGGCGCACGCCGGTCGGATCGATCTCGTGCGCCGCCTTCTCCCACTCGCGCACGACCTCGGCGTCGAAGCTCTCGCCGGGCGCGCTCGACTCGTCGACGATCGCCTCGCCCCGGTTGCCGTAGTAGCCGATCGCCGACTGGCTGACCAGCACCCGTGGCTTGTGCTGCAGGGCGGAGATCGTGCCGACCAGGTTGTGGGTGCCAGTTCGGCGGCTCTCCATGATCCGCTCTTTGGCCTCGTCGGTCCAGCGCTGGTTGATCTTCTCGCCGAGCAGGTGGATGACGCCGTCGACGCCCTCGAAGGCGCCCTCCGGCGGCCGTTCCAGGGTCGGCTCCCAGGGGTGCCAGGTGATGCTCGGGTTGGTGCCCCGTGCCCGGCTCGGGTCGCGGGTGAGGCCGACGACCGTGTCGCCCCGGATCAGCAGCGAGTCGCAGAGGGAGGACCCGATGAAACCGCTGGCTCCGGTGACGAGGACCTTCACAGGGCTAGGTGGCCTCCACGGTCGAGAAGGTGCCGGTCTCCTCGTTGAAGCGGGCGATCCCCTCGCGCTTCGCCTCCTCGACCACGGCTTCGGCCACCTTCGGCGCGACTTCGCGGTTGAAGACGCTGGGGATGATGTAGTCCTCGGAGAGGTCCTCCTCGTTGACGGCCATCGCGATGCCCTTGGCGGCGGCGAGCTTCATCTCCTCGGTGATGCTGGGCGAGCCGGCGTCCAGAGCGCCGCGGAAGATGCCGGGGAAGGCGAGCACGTTGTTGATCTGGTTTGGGTAATCCGAGCGCCCGGTGGCCATGATCCGCACGTAGGGGGCGGCGTCCTCGGGCATCACCTCGGGCGTAGGGTTGGCCATCGCGAAGACGATCGCATCGTCGTTCATCTTGGCCAGCGAGGAGGCCTCGATCAGGCCGGGGCCCGAGAGGCCGATGAAGAGGTCCGTGCCCTCGATCACCTCGTTGGGCCCGCCGCTGAGCTGTTCGGGGTTCGAGTTCTCCGCGTACCAGCGCTTGATTCCGCTCATCTCACCTGACTCGTAGTCGGCGCGGGTGGTCGAGAGGGCGCCCTGGCGGTCGCAGCCGACGATATGGGTGACCCCTGAGGCGAGCATCATCTTGGTCACAGCTACCCCGGCAGCGCCAAGACCCACCATCAGCACCCGCAGCTCCTCGATCGGCTTGCCGACGATCTTCAGCGCGTTGAAGAGCGCCGCCATGGTGACGATGGCGGTGCCGTGCTGGTCATCGTGAAAGACGGGGATGTCGAGCGTTTCCTTCAGCCGATCCTCGATCTCGAAGCAGCGCGG
>DATMIH010000183.1:0-4327 GCA_035554595.1 Solirubrobacterales bacterium | reverse complement strand
GCCCGAGCTGCAGAAGGGCTCCTCGATCATGCCCGGCAAGGTCAACCCGGTGATCTGTGAGGTGGTGATCCAGGTCGCCGCCCAGGTCGTCGGCAACGACGCCGCGATCACCCTCGCCGGCAGCCAGGGCCAGTTCGAGCTAAACGTGCGGGTGCCGCTGATCGCCCGCAACCTGCTCGACTCAATCAAGCTGCTCGCCTCCGCCTCGCGCCTGCTCGACACCAAGTGCGTCACCGGGCTCGAGGCCAACGAGGAGATGACGACCCGCCACGCCGAGGCGACGCTGGCCACGGCCACCGCGCTCAACCCCCACATCGGCTATGACCGCGCCGCCGACATCGTCAAGGCCGCAGCCGAGTCAGGCCGCTCACTGCGCGAGGTCGCGCTCGAGCAAGGCGTAGAGCCGGCGATCCTCGAGGAGGCACTCGATCACCGCCGCATGGCCAGGCCGCACGAGTAGCGCCTCTACCCCTGCAGGGTGACGAAGCGCTCCTCGGTCAGCTCCTGCACGGCGAAGGCGGGGCCCTCGCGGGTGTTGCCCGAGTCCTTGACGCCGCCGTAGGGCATCTGGTCGGCGCGGAAGGTCGGCACCTCGTTGATCAGCACGCCGCCGAACTCGAGCGTCCGGGCCGCCTCGAGGCCGCGGCCGATGTCGCGGGTGAAGACTCCTGCCTGCAGGCCGAACTTGGAGTCGTTGGCCATCGCCAGCGCCTCGCCGAAGTCGGAGAAGCGGTCGATCGTCGCCACCGGGCCGAAGATCTCCTCGCACCAGACCTTGGCCTCGCGAGGCGGGGCGCCGATCAAGGTCGGGGCCAGACAGCGGCCCTCGTCCACCAGCTCGCCCCCGCTCAGCAGCTTGGCACCGGCGGCAACGGCCTCGTCGATCCACTGCTTGACCCGGTCGCGGTCGCCGGGCGTGATCAGCGGGCCGACGTCGGTCTCGGAGTCGAGCGGATCGCCGACCCGCAGCGCCTCGGTGCCGGCGATGAGCCGCTCGGTGAAGGCGTCGGCAATGTCCTCGTGGAGGAGGATGCGCTGGATCGAGATGCAGCTCTGGCCAGCGTGGGAGAAGGCGTGGATCTGGGCCTTGTCGGCGGCCGCCTCCCAGTCGCCGTCGGCGTGGACGATCAGCGGCGCGTTTGAGCCGAGCTCGAGATTGACCTTCTTGTGTGGGACCTTGCTGCGAATCTCCCAGCCGACCCCGGCCGAGCCGGTGAAGCTGAGTGCGCGGGTCAGCTCGTGCTCGACGATCGCATTGCCAACCTCTTTGCCGGGGCCGGGGATGACGCTGAGCCAGCAGTCTGGCAGCCCCGCCTCAACCAGGATCGCGGCCAGCTTCAGCGCAGAGACCGGCGTCTGGCCCGCCGGCTTGAGCACGACCGCGTTGCCGGCGGCTATCGCCGGCCCGAGCTTGTGGGCGACCAGGTTGAGCGGGAAGTTGAAGGGGCTGATCGCGCCCACCACCCCGTAGGGCACACGCAGCATCACGCCGAGCTTGCCGGCCCCGGCAGGCGAGGCTTCCATCGGCACCGTGCCGCCGGTCAGCTTGCGCGCCTCGGTCGCCGAAAAGGTCAGCGTGTCAACGCAGCGTTCGGCCTCGACCCGGGCCGTCTTCAGCGGCTTGCCGGCCTCGGCGCATATCGTCAGCGCCAGGTCCTCGGTCCGCTCGCCGACCAGGTGCGCGGCGCGGTCGAGCACGGCGGCGCGCTCGTGCTGGGGGAAGTCAGCGGCCACGAAAGCCTCGTGCGCCGCGGCGCACGCGCGCTCGACCGTCGCCTCGTTACCGAGCGCGACCCGACCGACCGGGCTGCCGTCATAGGGACTCCTGACCTCGCCCCACTCGCCGGTCTCCACCCACTCGCCGGCGACGAGCAGCTTATGGTCGACCGCGTCCACCGTCTGACTAGCCACTTCCAACCTCCTCCGGGTCGCTTCGGTCCAGCGTAGCGCTCGGCTACTCCGTCCATATAGCGGTGCGCCGGTCCTGGAGCCCCTATCGCTTCTTTTTGCCCTTCCCGCGACAGCCGCTGGTAACCAGGGGGGTCGTGTTGCTTGTCTCTCCGTTTTGGGCGGTGAGGTTAACAACTGCCCGTTGCGGTTTCTGACAGATATTTTCACTATTCACCAGCAAGCCTTTTTTCCCGCCTCTCATAGAGAGAGTGAACCTTGACACAGGGCCGTCGGGGAGCATTTCAAATGTGGTGCGGATCCCCTTGCTCTTCCCCGTATCAACCTTGCCTCGTAGGGTGACATGGATCTGACCGTTCAGGTCGGCCACAAGGTCCGGCAAACGGTGACCGGGGGTACGGAGATACACCGGACCTTTTAGAGGCTGGTCCAGGAGCGGGGTGACCGCTTCGGCGAATCCGTAGATCGATGCTTGCGGGCAAGCGTCGGCCGCAAACTGCGGATCGGTGCAGACGGTTCCAATATGCCCCTGTTCCAGGAACTCGCTGTGCGGGAGCGTGACTCGTGCTTTCGCGAGGTTTGCATAGGAACCGCCCTTTGGATAGGTCAATGTTGCCGTCAGGGCGGGGAAACGGCCTCTCTTTGCTCCGCCTTTGAGATTGATCTTCAAATTGGGTTTAAAAGCCAATCCGGCACATCCTCCAACCTGAAATGGGTTGGAGACGTGAGCAACGTTCCCCGTTGTGGAAGCGATATCTGCAGTGACTTTCTTCTTTTCGCAGTTGCTTGGGTTAAGGGTAAAGCCGCGACGGTCAAGCTGGACTCGGAGGTCCCGAAGGTCGAGCGGTATGCCCTGCAGGATGGTCGGCAGGGGATCGGACAGAGCGGTGATCCGCGTGGTCTCAGGATCCACCCGCAGCGCGGTCCTGACGAGAACGTTGCCGAGATCGAACGGACCGGCGAGGGCCGGGACGACCACGGCCAGCGAGAGTGGAGCGCCTTTGTAAGGGCCCGCAAGGTAGGCCCGTCCGGTGCTCACGTAGAAGGGGCTCGCCCCGGACCCCGCGCCGGCGCTCACCGTCCCAATCTGACTGTTCGCCGGGCAAGAGGGACTCGCCAGCTCGGCCGAGCCGGATCCTGCTGTCAACCGAACCGCGCTCAGTGTCGAGTCGGGGCAATAGTCGACTCCGGCCAGCTTGCCAAGCAGGCCCTTCGGAAAGGTGACCTGGAGCGAGCCGAGCCGCGGGGTGCCGTCTTCGCGGCGGACGGCGAGGAGGAACGGGCTGAACTGTCCGGCGAGCGGGTTGCTGGTCCCGGCGTCAAGGCGCGGATCAAAGCTGCCGGAGGGGCAAGCTCCGCCGCCGGGCCCGCGGTCGATTGGGAATTTGCTGATCCGTTCGACTGGGGGGCGTCCCGACCAGGGGGTGAATGCGGCCGTGACCGCGTAGGTGCCACAGCGTTCAGGAGTGGTCAGGGCGGCGCGGGCGCCGGAGAAGAATTGCACCTGGAGATGTTCGAACGGCAGCTGCGGATTGTTTTCAAACGTCGCCGTCACCTCGCCACTTTGCGGATCAGTCGAGATCCGGCCGGGCAGCTTGACGACAACTCCGTGTCCTTCGGCGACGAGGTAGATCGCCAGCAGCGAGCCGAACGGGTTGCTGCCCTGCTGGGCGAGGTAGACCGAGCCCAGGAGTGGATCCTTGAGGACCGGCGTGTCGACGCGAACGCTGCCGAGCTTGGAGCCGTCCGGGCAAGCCGCCGGTTGCCGGCTGAAGCGAATCGGATTCGGCTGCGGGAAGGCGTTCCCGAGCAGGCCGATCTGAGCCGGGCTGCAAGCCGAGAGGCCGCCGGAGGAGGAGGCGTTGACGCTTATCTCCGCCGGCAGGGTCACGGTCGCGGCGCGCAGGGCGGAAGTGGCAAGCCCCGTCGGACTCGACACGCCGGGCTGCGGAACCTTCAGGTCAACTTCGAGTCCGCTGGGCGAGTCAGCGGAGGAGGTCGTCGTGCGCACCTGAAAGGTGGGGTCGAAGGAAACCAGATCACAGCCGGTCGGACCCTGCTGCGAACCCGGATCAGGACCAATCGGAGGCAGGTGAGAGAAGGAGGAGGCGTAATCGGAGCTGCCGAGCCAGGATTCGGCCCGCAGTCGCGACTCCAAGCCGACTTCAGGTGGGGTGCAGGCAGTCGGCAGGGTCCAGAAGGCAGCGGGAGCAGCGTCGGTACCGCATTCGTCTTCCGGGTCGGGAGAGTTCAGGCAGTTGCCTCGTTCGGTGTTGTGCCGAGGGTCGGCCGGAACGCCCCACATGGTCAGGGAGGATCCCAATAGCGGGATCGCGTTCGAGACATTGTCGAGGGTCGCTGTCACTCCGTAGTCGCCATCGCTGCGCAGGGACGGGCTGATGTGGATGTCGGTCGTCAG
>DATMIH010000182.1:0-3715 GCA_035554595.1 Solirubrobacterales bacterium | reverse complement strand
GGCGGCGCGGGCCGAGATGGGCGTGGTGCCGCAGCTCGACAACCTCGACGTCGACGTCACCGTCGAAGACAACCTCGCCGTCTTCGCCCGCCTCTACCGCGTGCCCGACGTCGGCGCCGCGGTCGACAAAGCGCTCGACCTGGCGCGCCTGCGCGAGCGACGCGGCGACGCTGTCGACGAGCTCTCCGGCGGCATGCGTCGCCGGCTGCTGCTCGCCCGCGGCCTCGTCCATGAGCCGAGGCTAATCCTGCTCGACGAGCCGACGGTCGGCCTCGACCCGCAGATCCGTACCGAGCTCTGGACCCTGATCGACAACCTGCGCTCGCAGGGCACGACGATCCTGATGTCGACCCACTACATAGAGGAGGCAGAGCGCCTCGCCGACGAGGTCGCCGTGGTCAACAAGGGGAAGGTGATCGCCCGCGCGACACCGGCCGAGCTGATCGAGATGCACGCGGGCACCCACACTGCCGAGGTCTACGGGCCGCCGGAACGACTGACCGAAGTGAGGGCGATCGCCGAGCAGCAGGGCCTGCCGGTGCGGCCCGCCGGGCCGGCGATCGCGATCGTCGGCTCCGAGCGCGCGGCCGACGGAGCCGTGCCCGAGGACGCCGTCGTCCGCGCCGCCTCGCTCGAGGACGTCTTCGTGCTGCTGACCGGAGCGGAGGCGGAATGAGCGACGGGAGCACGGCCAAGCTGCGGCGGCTCGAACCGGCGGCGATCGCCGGGATCATGAGCCGCGAGGTCGCCAACTTCCGCACCTACTGGAAGGGGACGACCTTCTCCAGCATCCTCGAACCGATCGTCTACCTGCTCGCCTTCGGCCTCGGCCTCAGCGCAACTCTGGTCGACGAAGTCAACGGCGTCCCCTACATCCAATTCGTCGGCACCGGCATGGTTGCGACGGCGGTGATCTTCTCCAGCGCCCTGCCGGCGATGTTCGGCACCTTCGTCAAGCACCGCTTCCAGAACACCTACGACGCGATCCTCGCCGCGCCGGTCGACGTTGAGGAGCTGGTCACCGCCGAGATGCTCTGGATCGCCCTGCGCTCCGGCACCTACGGCTGCGTGCCGCTGCTGGTCACGATCGGCTTCGGCCTCGACCCGGCCTGGGGCATGCTGCTGGTGCCGTTCTTCTGCTTCGCCACCGCGCTCGGCTTCGCCGGCTTCGGCATCGCCATGGCGGCGACCGTGGCCAAGATCGACCAGTTCAACTACGTCACCGCGCTCTGCATCACCCCGCTCTTCCTCGTCGCCGGCACCTTCTTCCCGATCGAAGGCCTGCCCGAGGGCTTCCAGATCATCGCCCAGCTCAACCCCCTGCACCAACTGGTCGAACTGGTCCGCGGCGGCGCCTTCGGCTTCGAGGCGGTCGACATCGCCCGCTTCGCCTTCCTCGTCGGCTTCGCCCTGCTGACCTGGCGCATCGCGATCAACCGGATGCAAAACCGGCTGATCGACTGAACGAAGCGAGAGTTGACCCACCTGGAGTGTGGTCAACTCTCGCTTGAAGAAAACGGACCGTGCGCCCCGTCCTCCGAGACAAGGCCACCGGGCGTGTCCGTCGTGGTTGGCTCGAGCCGGGCTCTCCTGCGGCACCCGCGGCTTCCGCTTAAGGCTGCTTCCTTCCGGACCTGACCTGGTTCGCGTGCCCACGTCGCGCAGGACCCGGCCGTCAACACCTTCCGCGACGCACTGACCCCGACGGTCAGCCCCTCGGAACGGGATTCGGCCCCGCTAAAGCGGATTTCGGGTGACAGGGCACCGCTGATTCCCCGCCTAGCACGGTCCATGACCATCGTATCCGGCCAAGACCCTCGATGAGTTCGCCCTTAGTGGTGCATGCGGATCACTAAGGGCGAACTCAGTCATCTCAACGGCGGATCAGGCGGCGGCTCTTGAGGATCGTGGCCGTCGCTTTGCCGGCGCGGACTTTCTGGCGGACCAGCAGGCGCTTACGCTTGGCGACCTGCTTGCGCACCTTCGGCTTGACCCGCAGGACGAGCAGCTTCGACTTGCCGCTGTGCAGGCGCACGGTGCGCTTCAGGGTCGCCGGGCGCTTCTTGCTCAGCAGACCCTGGGCCGTGGTCCGGCAGGCGTGGCCGATCTTGCGCGGGCACTTGACCCGGACGAAGAGCTTCTTGCCTTTGCTGCTGAGAACTGCCGTTCCCGGAGTCGATTGGCGCAGCAGTTCTTCAAGCCGTTGGGAGTCGAACGCGCCCCCGCCGTTGCCGCCACCGTTGCCTCGCCCTTTGCCATTGCCTTTTTTGCCACCACGCCCGCTGCCGTCAGAGGCACTCAGCACGACGTTGTCGTAGTCGGCGTTGCCGGTGACCAAGACGCTGGTGCCGGTCGTGTAGCTGCTGGTGATCTGGATCCGGTATTCGTCGCCGGGCGTGAGGCTTTCCGGGTCGATCGAACCGCGCGAGACGTTGGTCCAGGAGTTGGCGCCGGCAAGGGTCGTCGGCGCGATCAGGGTCAACGCTTCTCCTTCTTCGCTTAGGTCGATCAACCGCACGGTGTACTCGGCCGAGTTGCCGGCCACGGCAAGCAGCTGGTCGACGCTGGCGCGGCGGTCGAGGCTGAGGTTGATCGCGGTTGCTTCGCCACCGGCCGCTCCGGCGTAGGTGAAGCCCGGGCTTTCCCAGACTCCCCTCGTCGTACCGCCCACGGCGCTTGCGCCGGCGACACCGGTGTAGGCGCTGCGGATGTAGCCACCGCCATCGGCGCCACCGGTTTCTTGGAAGCTGTTGGCGACGGTGGCGCAGAGGAGGGGCGGCAGGCAGAGCCCGTCGCTGCTGGAGGACGCAGTCCAGCCGGTGGCGCTGCCGCTGAACCCACGAGACGCGGCGGCAGGCGGGTACTTGCTGACCGCCGCGTCGGCCGCGGCAGCAAACGCCATTGCCGTGACGGCGAAGGTTGCCGCGATCACAAGAGTGATGCGGCGGGACATTGACGAATGCATGGGTCCTCCTTATCGACTTGATTCGCCCTCAGCGGGCGATTACCAAGTTTTGGGTACCCATCGAAATCGACGCTCCTCCGCCCGTGGACAAACGTAGGATCGGCGCCACGTGATCGACGTCGACAGCTCTTCCTTCTTCTTCATCGTCCTGGTCGCGGCGATCGCCGCGACCACGGTCGCGATCGTGCCCAAAGGCCTGGCCCCTCCGGTGGTGGTGCTGGAGCTGATGCTCGGGATCGTGATCGGACCGGAAGTCCTCGGCCTCGCCCACCCGTCCAGCTTCATCGAATTCTTCTCCAACCTCGGACTAGGGATGCTCTTCTACTTCGCCGGCTATGAGATCGACTTCGAACGGATCAAGGGCACGCCGATGAAGCTCGGCGCCCTTGGCTGGGCGATGTCGGTGGCCCTTGCCTACGGCATCGGCGGCGCCCTCGCCGCAGCCGGCATCGTCGTCTCCTTCCTCTACACCGGCTCCGCCCTGGCGACGACCGCGATCGGCACGCTGATCCCGATCCTCAAGGACAACGGCAGCTTGAAAACGCGCTTCGGCACCTTCCTGATGGCGGCCGGCGGAGCCGGCGAGTTCGGCCCGATCCTGCTCGTCACTCTCGTCCTCTCCACCGCCAGCCCCCTGCACGAGGGGGCGATCCTGATCGGCTTCATCTTCCTCGCCCTCGGCGTCGCCCTCGCCTCGGTGCGGCTGGCCTGGCGCGGCTGGCCGGCCTTCGAAAAAACCTTCGAGGCGAG
>DATMIH010000181.1:0-1723 GCA_035554595.1 Solirubrobacterales bacterium | reverse complement strand
CCCTCCACGGCCGGCGCGGTGCGTGCGGAGTTCGGCGGTTGGGAGGCAGGCTCGTGGGCAGCTCCAGCGTCTGCCGGCGCAGTGGTGGCGGGTGACCGCGGCGCCGATGAGTGCCGGGGTTGCGAGCTGCCGTAGCCAGGGAGGCCGAGGTCAATCAAGCCGCCGCGCTCGGCCGCGCCGGTGCCGATCGCGGCGATGGCAAGGACGGCGGCGATACTTTTCAACGCCGCCGAGGAGCCAAGCGTCTTGGCCGCGCCTCCCGCAACCGCGGCGCCGGCGGCGGCACCGCTCCCGCCCCCGGCGGCCCCACCGCCGAGCAGACCCTGCAGCAACCCCGCCGCGGCGGCGGCCGGCAGCGGCGCCAGCGAGGCGAAGTCCTGCTCCCGACCCTCGATCTCGGCGCGGAAGCGGCGGCACTCGGCGCAGTCGCGCAGGTGAGCGCGGACGTCGCGACGACGGGTGACGCGACCGTCGCCGTCGGAGAGCGCCTTGGTCACGACCGCGCAGTCCATGTCCCGTCCCTCATCCATCTGGTGCAGGCTGAGGCGAGCCTCGTAGAGGGTCTGGCGCGCAACCGCGGGGGAGGTGCCGAGCGCAGTCGCGATCCCGTCGAAATCGAGGCCGGCGAGCTCGCGCATCACCAGCGCGCCGCGCTGGCGCTCGGGCAGCTCGTCGAGATCGGAGAGCAGATGGCGCAGGCGCTCCCGCGCGCTCAGCTCCTCGGCAAGCGGCGGCCCCGGCGCGGCCAGCTCGGCGCCGAGCTCGCGGGTGTCGCGGCGGCGGCGCAGCAGGTCGATCGACTCGTTGTGAGCGATCCGATAGAGCCACGGCTTCAGCCTGATCTCCCGCCCCTCGCCCGGCAGCGCCCGCAGCACCTTGAGCATCGTGTTCTGCAGCGCGTCTTGGGCGTCCTGGGGGTCGCCGACGATGGCCGCGCAGTAGCGGTAGAGCGGCTGGTGGTAGCGGTCGAAGATCGCCGCGAAGGCACGCTCCTCCCCCTCGGCTGCCCGCCGCACCAGGCGCTCGTCGGAAAGCAGGCTGCTCATCTCGCACTGCGCGCATTGAGTGCCATCTCCTCAAGGGTAGGGGCCTTTGCTCGCCTGCTGAAACGGCTCTCCGCGTGACTTGTCAGCGCCAAGCCGGGTGAGGACTGACAAGCGGACCGCGCCGGCGTTCCAACCGCGACCTATTTTTGGAGACCTCTGGAGGGGAGATCAAATGGTTGGTGCGGTAATCGGACTGCTGATCCTGATCGCGATCGTGCTCGTCCTACTCAAGGTTGCCGTCGCCGGCGGCGTCATCGGCTTGATCGCGATCGTGCTGCTGGTCCTCTTGCTGTTGGGACGGCTCTAGATCACCGGCTTGACGTCGATCACCGGCGTCCCATCGAGCGCCTCGAGCTCGCTGACCAGCATGCGGGACCCCTCGATCGCCACCACCGTGACCGGGTGCAGCCCGATCGGGTTGGGCCGGTCGGGGGAGCGGGTGTTGAAGACGCCCTGAAGCGGGTTGGCCGGATCGTCGCGGGGACGCGTCTGCAGCACCTCGCGATCGCCACGATCGAGCCAAGTGAGGACGAGTACCTCGTCGCCGGGCGCGATCCCGCGTATGGCCTCGACCAGATCGGGCTCGAAGACGATCCAGGCCTCCGGCGCCCCCTCGTTGCCCTGCTTCGGCGCGGATGCACGCTCGGTGAGCGGCGACTCGACCCGCCCCACCGGCT